>JADZFF010000180.1 GCA_020850015.1 Bdellovibrionales bacterium
GAGCGCGAGGGCGGCGTGAAACACGGCCCCTTCATCGCCTGGCACGGCAAGGACGGGAAGATGCGCGCGCGCGGCGAGTTCCGCGAGGGCAAGAAGTACGGCGACTACCTGGAGTGGCACCCCAACGGCCAGAAGAAGGCCGAGGGCGAGTACGGCGATGACGAGAAATCCGAAGGCGACTGGAAACGCTGGTACGACAACGGCCAGCTCCTGGACGAGGGCGAGTGGAAGAACGGCGAGCCCGTCGGCGAGTGGACGATCTGGCACCCGAACGGCAATAAAAAGGAACAGGGCGAATTTGAGGCCGGCAAGAAGGTGGAGCCCTGGCGCCGCTGGGATGTGGACGGCAATGAGATCCTTCCGCCGGAATCCAAAGACGCGCCGAAGAAGCTGATGCTCCGCCAGTTTGAGATTTCCGGCGCATACGCCGAGCAGGACGATATGAGTCAACCCGAGAGGCCCTACTCGGTGTCGGGCACACTGAAATGGCGGCCGACCTATCAGCTCAGCCGCGCGTTCAGCGTTCGGGGGGGACTGGGCCTCACGCCCTTCAAGGATCAGCTCGACGATTCCATCTTCATTTTCGGCGACCTGACCCTCACGCTTGGGGTTCAGCCCTTGAAGTTCCTGCCCGTGGGGCTGGCCATCGGCGGAGCCGTGGCCTGGTGGGCGTCCACCGGTGTGGTTCAGCCCGCCATCGGGACCGAACTTTTCGTGCCCATGAGTCTCAAGCTGATCGCCGTGAAGCTCACGGGCTTCACCATCAATGGCCTCTTCATCCCCCGTGGGGATGATGAGGATCCCAGCACCCAGCTGATTCGCTGGGGTGCGACCTTATCGTTCTGATCCCCCCGGGGGTTGACCCGATCCTTTTGGGACGCTAGACCCGGCGGATCATGATTCACACGTTCTTGGTCAGCCTCTGTTTCGCGGTCTTATGGATCGCCGGCAACGGCGGGGCGCCCGCTTTCGCCGCGGCGGATGCATACGTGAAAGTGGCGCCGGGCGGAACGCGTTTCGAGCGCGAGGGCCGCGCTCACCGATTCGTCGGCGCGAATCTCTGGCAGGGCGCCATGCTCGGCCGTCCGGACGCCGCAGGAGACCGCCCAAGGCTTCGCCGCGAGCTCGACCGGCTTCAGGCGATGGGCGTGACGAACCTCCGCGTGCTCGCGCTCTGGGAGGGGCCAGACTCCGAACCCTGGCGCATCCTGCCCACGGCGCAGCCGGCCCCCGGCCGATTCTCCGAACCCGCGCTCGTCGGGCTCGATACCCTTCTCTCCGAGCTGGCCGCGCGCGGCATGACGGCCGTGCTCGTGCTCAACAACTTCTGGCCCTGGTCGGGCGGCATGTCGCAGTACCTGGCTTGGGCCGGCGCCGGCGCCATCCCCTATCCTCCGCCGCATCCGGGCGGCGACTGGGGCCGCTACCAGCGCTACACGGCGGCGTTCTACTCGAACGCCCGGGCGCTGGCCCTCGCCGAGGCGGCTCTTCGCGCGGTGGTCACCCGGGTGAACACGGTGACCGGCCGCGCGTACCGCGACGACCCGGCAATCCTCTCCTGGCAGCTCGCAAACGAGCCGCGCGGCGACTCGAACACGGCCGCCTTCAACCGTTGGATCCGCTCGACAGCGGCGCTGATCCGCTCGCTCGATGGAAACCACCTGATCTCCACGGGGTGCGAGGGACTCACGCCCTGGCCCCAGAGCGCGGGGCTGGATCTCCAGGAGAACCACGCCTCACCCGACATCGCTTACGTGACCGCGCACGTGTGGGCCCAGAACTGGGGTTGGTACGACCCGGCGCTGCCGCAGACCTACGCCGCCGCCGTGGCCAAGATGAAGGCCTACGTGGGCAGACACCTCGAGCTCGCCAAGGCGATCCGCAAGCCTCTGGTGGTGGAGGAGTTCGGGTTTCCGCGCGACGGGGCGGCGATGGATCCCTTCATGCCCGCGGGCGACCGCGCGCGCTACTACGGCGAGGTGTTTCGGGTGATCACCGACGCCGCGGCCCAGGGCGGGCCCGCTGCGGGAGTGAACTTCTGGGCCTGGGCGGGCGAAGGCCTGCCCACGGTGCCGGGCGGCCACTGGCAAGGCGGGCAAACGCTCACGGGCGACCCGCCCCATGAGGCCCAGGGCTGGTACGGCGTGTACGAGCACGACGCGCCCGTGATCGAGCAGGTGCAGGAAGCCTCGAGACGGCTTCAGGCCCTTCCGTAGCGGATTCGCAGGAGCAGCGCTGAGCCAAAAATCAGGAACAGCGTCGCCAGGCCTCCGGTGGGAGAAGGCGGCACGCCATTTTTGTCGTCGCCCGCAACCACTCGAGCCGTTGAGCACCAGAGCCCGCCTTCGAGGAAAAAGTCGGTCAGCTGGTCTACGCCGTACTCGAGATCCGCGGCGATCGAGGAGCTGTTGTTTTTGGCGTCGATGCGCACGACGCCCTGCGAGCCCGCGCCGCCATGGTAGTTTGGACTGAAGAGAGCGTCCAAGTCGGTGCCGGCGGCCCCGCCCGCCACGATCACCGTTCCGGCCCCACCGGTGAGCGTTCCGGCGGTCTGCAGCCAGATCGATCCGCCCGCGCCGCCTCCGCCCGCTGCGCCAGCATCGGTTAGCGCGACCAGCAGCCCGCTCAGATCGCCACCGTCCCCGCCGCTCACGATGATCTGGCCGGTGAGCGAGAGGTCGCCGAGCGAGGCGATGCGGATGGCGCCGCCGCCGCCGCCGCCTGAACCGGGCTCCGGATCCCCCGCGGTGCCCGGGTTGTCCGTGTTCGCGGTGCCCCCGGCCCCACCGCCGCCGCCGAAGAAATCCTCCTCGAAGAGGTCCGCGATCTCAGCGCGCGTGAGGGTGCAGGCGCCCGCGGCCCCGCCGCCCTGGGTGGGGTTTCCCGCGCCCGGGCCGTTGCAGCCGCCGCCGCCGCCCCCCTGAAAGCCCTGGGGCGCGTTGGCCCCCGCAGTGCCGCCCGCGGCGTTGCCGAAGGCCTGACCATCCTCGGGGGCGGTGAGGCCTTCGCTGAAGTCCAGGCCGCTGTCGCCGCCGTCGCCGCCTCCGGGCCCGCCCGCGCCGCCCGCGATCACGGCGCCGGTGTTCGTTCCGTTTACGCCGGCGGCTCCGCTCAGGTCGATCGTACCGTCGATCACGGTGGCACCGTTCACCCGGATCACGGCCGGAGCGGTGCCCGTTACCGTGATTGTATTGCCCGCGCTCAAGGTGAAGCTGCTGAATTGGAACTCCGCCTGCACATCGGTGTTGAGCGTGAAGTTGGGGGCGGCGCCACCGAATCCGGGCGCGCTCGTGCCGTCGGCGAAGGCGCCGTCGGAGCCGTCGCCGAAATCGATCACGCGCTCGGGCTTTCCCTCGACGCTATAGGCCGATGCGCCGAACGCGGGTGCGGGGGCGGACTGCGGCAAGATCGCGGCGAGGGCGAAAAGCATGAGAACGTGCACGGAAACAGATTAACACGGCCCGCTTGAGCAGGGAGCGGCGTTGACGCCTCGGGGGGCTCGGACCAAGATGGAATGATGCTTCGAAACAGCCGTTGGGATTCCGCGCGCCGTTTGTTCTTCGCCATTGCGGCCGCAGGCGCCGTCGCGGTCCCAGGCGACCCCGTCCTCGCGGCCTACGATACGCAGAAGCTCCAGGCCGGGCTTGGTGTCGTTCATCCGTCTTTGAATCAGCCCTTCGGCACCAACCCGGCGGGCGTGATTGCGGTAGGCCAGTTCAAGCTCGCGGGAGCGATCGAGAGCCCGGATGGAACGGGCGGCGTGCGGCTCGGCGGCACGCTCCTCTTCGGGAAGGAGAACGGCAGCCTGGGGGGCGGACTTGGGATGACGCTCCCACAGTCAGGCCAGATGGGCATGCACGTGGGTTTGGGCGTGAAGCTCAAGAGCCTCAACATGGCCGCGGGCATCGGCCTGGGGTTCGTGCCGGGCGGCGTTTACAGTGCCTACGGACGCGGCTCGGCGATGAACCTGGGAGTGATCATCAATCCAGCCGATGACGACGGCGACGAGCCCGGCGACTTCCGGCTGGGCCTCGCGGGCTATCGCCTGATCGGAGGCTCCGATCCCTATTTCGGCGCGGGCGTGGAGGGGGTCATCGGGCGTTCGCTCAGCCTTTCCGTGGACGCTCTTTCGGATGGCACCTTCGACGAGATCCTGATGCATCCCGCCTTCCTGATCGGAAGGGGCCGGGCGGTGGCCACCTTGGGGGCGCTGATGACGCTCGATCCCACAGCGGCCGTGCTGACCCTGGGCTTCAGCATGGACCTCTCTTCGACCGTGGACTGGCAGGTTTACTATCGGCAGCTCAACGAGTTCTTCACCTCCATCAACATCCGCCTTTGAAAGTATCGGCCTTTGAACGGGCTTGATCGGCCCGAGCGGAGCGGTTAAAAGGAGCCCTTCATCCGACTCATGTTGGGGTGTAGCTCAGTGGGAGAGCGTCCGCTTCACACGCGGAAGGTCGTAGGTTCAACCCCTATCACCCCAACCATTCTTAGTTTTTCCTAATTAAATCAAATATTTAAATCGTCAAAACCCCTCACGAACCGCGCGTGCCAGCGGCCCTCATTCGCCGTTCTCGGGGCGGTTCTCGTGGCCGGGGGCGAGGCCGGTGAGGCTCGCAGTATCGGAGCGGCCGGAAGCGACAGAAAGGCCGGAGCACGCCCCCCGCGCCCCGCAAACTCGCTCTGTAGTCAAATGTCGCATTTGAAACGCACTTTCCGGTCCGGCCGGTCGACGTGGAGTCCTGACAAAGGACGTCTCATGGCTTCGGTTCTGTCTGCCCCCGCTTGAGAGCCCTGCTGATAGCGCCGTTTATTGATACACTTCTAAATAAGGGCCTGTACAAATTGGAGATCTGAGGCACACTGTTCCCATCAACAAGGATGGGGAATATGGGTCGACCTCTGGGTAAAGCATCGAAGCTCGAAGAGCGGCGCCGCCGCGCGGTAGATC
>JADZFF010000181.1 GCA_020850015.1 Bdellovibrionales bacterium
GGTACCAGATCTTGTTCTGCTTCACGTCGAGGAAGAAATCCGGCCGCTTCTTCATCACCGTCCCGTAATAGCCCATGCGCTTCCGGTAAACCGGCGGAAGGATGCGGTCCTGCAGAACCAGATTGAAGCAGGAAATGATGAACACGAGCGCGAAGATCACGGTGGAGATCTGCGTGAGCCCGACTCCGATGGAGTACATCGCAGTGAGCTCAGAAGTCCGGTTCAGCCCCGAAAGGGTGAGCACCGTGGAGATCATCACCGCGGGCGGGCACATCTGCACGAAGGTGTCCGGGAGGCCCAGGGCCTTGTAGATGATGATCTGCCGCGAGGGGTAGTCCGCGTCGAGCAGCTCCGAAAGGAGGTCCTGGAAAGTGATCATCAAAGTGAGGCCCAAGGCCGCCACGATGAAGTTGCGGACGAATATGCCCGAGATGTACCTGGCCAGAATGCGCATGGCGCCTTCATTCTAGCTCGGAAAAAGCCGCTGGTCGTCACGGAAAAACCTTAGTAGATTGAGGGCCTATGAACCGCACCGTGGAGAATGTGCTCTCCCTCGCTCTGGCGCTGCTGCTGGTGTTCATGGTGCGTTCGAGCGTCATCGAGGCCTTTAAGATCCCCTCGGGGTCCATGATCCCGACGCTGCTCGTCGGCGACCACATCTTCGTCAACAAGTTCTCCTACGGGATCAAGGTCCCCTTCTCGGATTCCATTCTCGACAGGCCGATCCATCTCATCGACCGCGAGGGCCCAAAGCGGGGAGACGTGGTCGTTTTCAAGTACCCGAGGGACCCCGAGAACACGATCTATTACATCAAGCGGATCGTTGGCCTTCCGGGCGAGACCATCGAGATCCGGGACAAACGGATCATCGTCAACGGCGAACTTGTGGACCGGACGGCCGCCACGGAAGCGGAGGTCACACAGGTGATGGAATCCGTGAAGGGAACCCAGTACGACCGCCCTCACCTGGATATCTTCAAGGAAAAGCTTGGCGAGCGGGAACCGTTCATCCTGATAGACCGCAACAACTTCATCGCCGCGAACTACGGCCCCGTTCAGGTGCCGACCGGGAACTACTTCGTGATGGGCGACAACCGCGACTACTCCAACGACAGCCGCTTCTGGGGCTTCGTGCCCGAGGGATACGTGAAGGGGCGCGCGATGTTCATCTGGGTCAGCGTGAAACTGGGGCTGTTCTCGGATGACGGGGAAAGCTACTTCAGGCCCGGCAGGATCGGAACCACGCTCAACTGACCCGCGCCAGGTAACGGGCCAGCCGATCGAGCCCAGCAGCCGCCCTGGCGCGGACTGGCCCTGGCGCGCGCAGGAGCGCCCGCGCGGCCATGGGCCCAAGCCGGTAGTAGAACCGAACGAACAGCCGACCGGAGCGCGAGCGTAGAAGGCGGTTGTCACGGTACTCCCGCAGCCGAGGCAGGGTCTCGGGGTCGCACAGGTCCGAGAGCGCGGTGGCCACGAAGCATTTGGACGTCGTTCCCACCATGCGGCGGTAGGCTGCCTTGAACTCCTCGCCGTGGAGGCACTTCCCGTTGGCCACGTACTTCCTGAGCGTCTCGGCGCAGACGTTTTCGTAAGGCATGCCCTTCGCGAAGAGCACGTACTTGTCGAGGAAATGAAGGAATTCCTCGTGCTTCATGTGGGACTTCGTCCGGTCGTAGAGTTTCGCGAGATCCCAGTAGATGCCGCTGATCAGCAGGAGCTCGGCGGAGTCGTGGGTGCGGTCGAAATAGCTTGGGGCGATTCCGCCCGTCGGCGCGGACTTCCACTCCTCCAGGATGCGGATGTAGCCCTTGAAGCAGGTCACGGCCTGGCTGAATTCCTGCTTCTGGTAGTGACGAATGCCGTCCTTGGCGAGATCGACGCGTTTCTTGAAGAACTCGCGCCGATGGGTCGCCTCGGCCCTCTCGATGTTCTTCTGAATGCTTTCCCGGATCTGTTTTCCGGTGTCCTCGTCCCTGGACGCCATCGGGTTCAGCCTACACCCATGGGGTCGATATCGACAACGACCTCCCAGCCCTGCTGGTGGCTCAGGCGCCGAGCCGCGTGCACGGCGGTCTGCAGGGGCTGAACTTGGCGCGAGCGCAGCAGGATATCCCAGCGGTAGGTGTTCTTCACCTTCTCGAGGAAAGCCTCGCTCGGGCCCAGGAATTCGAGCCCATCTTCTTTGCCCGCCTGCAGCCTGAGAAGCTGCTCTGCGACGAACTCCGCGCGCCTCTGGGCCTCCGAGGCGCTGTCGCTCTCGAACCGGAGCCTCGCGAGCTTCCCGAAGGGCGGATAGCCGAGGCCCTGACGAAGCTCCCGTTCCGCCGCCAGGAAATCCGCCTCGGGCATCTCGCCCCGAAGTACCTGAATGGCGGGATGATCCGGATCGTAGGTCTGAACCAGGACCTTGCCCGCGCGCGCCCCGCGCCCCGCACGCCCCGCCACCTGGGTCAGCACCTGGAGCGCCTGCTCCCCGGCGCGGAAGTCGGGCATGCGGAAAAGCGCGTCGGCGAGCATGACCACCACCAGCGTGACCTCGGGGAAATCATGCCCTTTCACGAGCATCTGCGTGCCCAGCAGCGTATTGGCCTTTCCCGCGCGGAAGTCGTCCAGCACCTGCCCCAGTCGGGCGGCGCTCGTGATGCGGTCCCTGTCCAGCCTTAGGGCCTTCATCTCTGGAATCAGCTTCGGAAGCTCCTCTTCAAGGCTCTCGGTTCCGGCGCCGGTTGGTTTGAGCTTCGCGCCGGCGCATTGCGCGCAAGCGGCCGGGATCGGCGCGTGATGGCCGCACTGATGGCATCGAAGCTGGCGCTTTCTCTTGTGCACCGTGAGCGAAACGGAGCAGTGAGGACACTCCTCCACGTGGCCGCAGTCCTCGCACACGAGGAACGCGGCGAAACCGCGCCGATTGAGGAAAACCATCACCTGCTGACCCGAGGCGATCGTCTCGCGTATCGCCTGCACGGTGCGCTCGGCAATGGGGGCCTGGGTTCCCTCCACCCAGACCTCCTCTCCGAGGTTCACGATCTCCACGGTGGGAAGCGCTCCTCCGGCGACCCGCTCCTTCAGCGAAGCCAGGAGGTACCGCCCTTCCGCGACCCTTTCACGGGTCTCCAGGCAGGGCGTTGCAGAACCCAGGACCACGAATGCCCCGGCGCGGTGCGCCCGCACGACACTCAGGTCGCGGGCGTGGTAGCGGAATCGGTCCTCCTGCTTGTAGGTCTGATCGTGCTCCTCGTCGATCACGATCAGGCCAAGTTCGCGGATGGGCGCAAAGAGCGCGGAACGCGCGCCGATCACCACCCGGACCTTGCCGGCGTTCACGGCCGCCCAGTGGTCGCGCCTCACGCCGTCCGCCAGCGCCGAATGCCAGAGGGCCACCGGCTCGCCCAGGCCCCGCGCCAGGCGGTCATGCAGCTGGGGTGTCAACGCGATCTCCGGCACCAGGATGAGCACGCCCTTCCCCTCGGCCACCGTCCTGCGCGCGAGCTCGAGATAAACCTCGGTCTTGCCGCTCCCGGTGACTCCGTGGAGGAGGGCGACGTGCTTGCCGGTGGCCTTGGCCTCCAGACGCCAGGCGTCCAGGTCCGCGATCGCGGCCGCCTGCTCGCGCGTGTGATCCAGAGGCTCCGCCCTGCCCGGAACCTCGATCGAATGCTCCCTTGCCTCGCCCTTGTTGCGCAGGCCGAGCGCGGCCGCCGGAACCGCGCAGTGAAGCACCTCGCCGAGCGGGGTCTGATAGTAGCGGCTGGCCCAGCGGCAGAGCTCGAGCACGTCATCGGGGATCCGGGTCAGCTCGTCGCCGGCCTCAAGCACGTCCTTGAGCTGGGAAGGCGAAAGGCCGGGATCGATCTCGTTCATGGGCTTCGGCGGCTCAACCACGTAGGCATGGGTCACCGTACGCCCGAAGGGAACTCGAACCCACCCGCCCACCGCGATCTTTGGCAGCAGCTCGGCCGGAACGCGGTACGTGAAGAGCTTCTCCAACGGCCGTGGCACGGCCACGGAAAGGATTGAATCTGTGGTGCCGGTTGGGCTCAAACGCGCTCCCTCCTCAGCGGAGTACGGCGTAATATTTCTCGATCAGCGAACGCAGGCGGCCGGTGATCTCCTGGCCGGCCTCGGTGAAGCCCTCGCGGTTCACCCGTGGGCGGTCCTTGAGCTCCGGTTCCGTGACGACCTTCACGAGCTCCGCGGAGAGGACCGCGTCGCCGCCTTCGACCACCGTCGTGATCCCGGGGAACGCATGGCTTTTCACGTAGCGGAATCTCTCGAACTGCACCTCGGCGCCGCCCTCCAGCACTCGGAGCGGCAGGAAAGAGTCCTTCTCGACCCAAATCTGCGGCGGCGAGGTGGAATTCCGCCTCGAATCGCGGGCAAGCACCCAGGCGATCGTATCCTTCCAACGGCGCACGCCCGTATCCTCGATCAGGGGCTTCGGCATGCGGTCCAGGAACTGAAGCGGATCCGGGCCGGTGGCGCCTTCGGCTGCGCCTGTGGCCGCGGCATTGGAGCCCTCGGCTTCCAGCGTGAAGCGGAAGGGCTCCGTGGGCTCGGGCTCCTGGTGGACGGGGATGCCCGCCTTCAGCGCGGCGTTCACGAGATCCTGGGGGCTTTCGCCGTAGATCACGAACGCGGCGAGCGGCCCCGACGGGGCTGAGGCCGCGGTCTTGTCGTCCTGGGAAACGCCGAGCAGGGTGCGCTTGGCGAAGAGCACCCGGTTGGTCTCGTCCACCGCGAGCGCAAGCAGGACCTGCGTGCGCGGCTCGAAGACCGTGATGTCGAAGAAGTGCACGTCGGTGACCTGACCCTCGACCATGGCGGCCACCTTGCTCTTCACCCAAACGGCCCCCGTGCCCTGCCGGGCCTTGGCCATCTTCTGGACAATATAGGACGTGGGGGGAATATAAGCCGACGCGCTGGTGGCGAAAAGCAGCCCCAAGGCCGGCAGGAGGCGATGCGAGCGGACGAACATGTTCATCTTCCGCCTCCCAGGTGCTTTCTCATCAGCTCCTTGACCGGGCCCGCGAGGTCGGGCCGCTTCAGCGCGTACGCGAGCGTGGCGTCGATGAATCCCACGCGGTCGCCGGTGTCGTACCTCACTCCATCGAAGCGGTAGGCGTACATGCCTTTGCGCTTCGCGAGAATCTGCAGCCCGTCCGTCAGCTGGATCTCGCCCCCCCGACCCGCAGGGGTTTCGCGCAGGCATTGAAAGATCGCCGGATCGAGCACGTAGCGTCCGGGGATCGCGAGCTGCGAGGGCGCCTCCCCAGGCGAAGGCTTCTCCACGAGGCGGTCCACCGCCATCAGGCGGTCGCCCTCCATCCTGCCTCCCACGATGCCGTACTTCGAGACCTCCGCGTGCGGTACCTCCATCACTCCTACCACCGATGCGCCCCGCTCCTGGAACACGTCGATCAGCTGTCGGGTGCATGGGACTTCGGAGTCGATGAGATCGTCGCCCAGGAGGACCGCGAAGGGCTCGTCGCCGACCGCCTGCGCGGCGCAAAGAACGGCGTGCCCCAATCCCAGGGGATGTTTCTGGCGAACGGAGATCAGGTTGCAGAGATTGGCCAGAGAGCGGGAGACGTCGGCCAACTCCTTCTTGGCCCTGCGATCGAGCGTATCCTCGAGCTCGTAGGCGTGGTCGAAATGGTTCTCGATGGATTCCTTGTGGCGCGCGGTCACGAGGATCACGTCCTCGATCCCGGAGCGCACGGCCTCCTCCACGATCAGCTGGATCATGGGAACGTCGATGATCGGAATCATCTCCTTGGGCTGAGCTTTGGTCGCTGGAAGGAAGCGCGTGCCCAATCCCGCGGCCGGAATCACTGCCTTACGTACGCGTTGCTTCGACATCGTTTTCCCGCCGCCTCGCCTCGCTTTATCCCGCCTTTACACCCGATGCAAAGGATTGTAGCTTCGGATGCCAATGAATGCGCGTGTTTTCAGGGGGTTTTTGCCGTTTTTGCTCTGCGCGATCGCTGCGGGAACATCGGGCGTCAGCAATGCGTCGGACTTCCATTCTCCCAGAACGGCGGCGCTGGGCGGCGCGGGGCGAGCGGGCCCGTTCATCAACGACGCGATCTACCTGAATCCCTCTTTTATCTCGTACCTGACCGCCCGCAGCATTTCCCTCAACTTTGAAAAATACAACGACGGCGGCGGCGGGGGAAGAATCTACAATTTTTCGGTTCAGGACGGAACCGCCCCTCTCTTTCAGGCGGGGGTCGGCTTCACTCACCGGGATGAGGGCTCGCTCGTGTCCATCGGCGCCTCGCGGTCGCTTCTGAAAAGGATCGGCGTGGGTGTCGGATACAAGCTCTGGTTCACCGACCAAGATCCCGTGAACTTCCCGAAGGGCAGCGACGCGATCATCGCGGTCACATATATCGCCGAGACTTGGCTACAGGCCGTTCTCGTCGTGGACAACTTTTTCAAGGCCAAGGCAACCTCGCAGCGCGGGGCGCACCGGGAGATCGCGATCGGCACCAAGATCAACGTGATGGAGATGCTGCTCGTCTACTTCGATCCCCACTGGGCGCCCGATCTCCCGGAAGGCCGGGTGTTCGGGCACGAGCTCGGCGTCGAGGTACCCGCGCTCAAGGACATCTTCCTGCGCGCGGGCCACTTCAGGAATGCCTACCAGCCCGCGTACTACGGCCGGGCCGACGGGATGGGCTTCGGGTTCGCGTGGGTGGCTCCCCGGCTCAGCCTCGAGGCGAGCATGACGAAGATCAACGGCTCGATGGAGCGGGTTCCCGACGCCACGATCTACAACTTCGGCGCAACGATCTTCTTCTGAGGCCTCAATAGTTAGCGGGCCGGCGCCCATGAAGCGCCTGCAGCGGCCGCGCGTTTCCTGCGTAGGCGCGCCGCAGGCGCGCGAGCTGCTCGGCCGACAGCTCAAGCGGGGTGTTGAACACGCTCCAGGCCACTCCCTCCGTGCAGGGGGGGGTCGTGAGAGAGCCCTCGTAGCGGTAATATGTCCTTTTCTCGGGGAGGAAAACCGACGGATCGAGTATCGCTCCCCAGTCGGCCTCTTCCCCCTTCTCCTCCGGGATTCCCGAAAGAACGCGGTTCAGTGGACCCATCGCGGAGCCCTCCCTGAACAGCACGGCCACCACCGCGATCCCGTCGATTTCGGATCGATGCACGAGATGGACCTCCAGGGGAAGGCGCGCGCCGGAGAGCGCGTGCTCACTCGCCGTGTGAAAGTGGAGCTGCTCCAGGCGGTAGATTTTCTCGTCGAGCAGAAAGGTATTCCCGGCGTCGAAGTTCACCTGCACTGCGTGTCCCGTATCGATCACTCGGAAGCGCGAGGGCTTGTAGCGAAAAACCGGGCCCTTGCCCGAGGCCGGCGCGGTCCACCTGAGATCAACGGGCGATTGCCGCTTCCCCGAGCGGCAGGCGGCGAACTTCGGGTCGAGGTCGGCCCATTGCTCTGGGCCGCCGGGGCCCGCGTAGCCCCAGGATCTCTGGCTTTCGCTTCCGAGCGATCTCCAAGGCGCCAATACGGCGAAGGCGGAAGCCAGGAGCAGAATCAGGAGAAGGCCTGGGCCGACTGCGGTTCCCGAGGATCCGCTGCGGTAGGATCGCGAGCTCATTCCCTTCAGTATGCGCGTGGAAACCGGTCAGCGCGACCGGGCAAAAAACACCTTCGGCGCACCCGAGGCGGGGCTCGGAGCCACCGTCAAGGACGCGCCGGGGTAAAGCGCCCCGAGGGACTGGCTGGTCAGGACCTCCCTCACGGGGCCGAAGCCCGCCACTCTCCCGCCGTTGAGCAGGAGCGCCGTGTCCGCCCACTCCGCGGCCAGGTTGAGATCGTGCGCCACGAGGCCTACCGCGTAGCCGTCGTCCCGGCAAAGGCGCCGAAGGAGTTCGCCGGAGCGCGTCTGGTGGTGAAGATCCATTTTGGAGAGGCTTTCGTCGAGCAGGAGCACCCTGCCTCCTTGCACCAACGCGCGGGCCAGCATGACGAGCTGCTGCTCGCCGCCGCTCAGGCTCGCGACATCCCTTTCCCTGAGCCCCCAGCAGCCGCAGGCATCCATCGCCCACTGCACCTTGGCCGGCTCCGAGGGGCCCCGCGAAACGGACCCAAGACCCACCGCCTCGCGCGCCCTCAGTGGGAACTCCGGCCTGATCCCGCCGCCGACATAGGTGACGCAGGATGCGCGCGCGGCGGAGGACATCGAACGAAGCTCCTTCCCCTGCAGCTTCACCACGCCGCCCTGAATCGGGAGTATGCCGGCGGTGACCTTGAGCAGAGTGGATTTCCCCGAGCCGTTGGGGCCGATCAGGGCCGTGAGCTCGCCCCTGCGAAGCTCCACGCTCACCTCTGAAAGAGCCGTCGCCGGTCCGAAACGATGGATCAGCCCGTAGGCTCCGAGCAGCACCCGGTCATCCGGCTTCATCTCGTGCCTCGCGCGCGGGTGAGCACCCAAAGGAAGAGGGGCGCGCCGAAGAGCGCCGTCACCACCCCCACGGGAAGCTCGTAAGGGCTCGCGGCCAGGCGGGCGCCAAGATCCGCCGCCATCAGCACCGCCGCGCCCCAAAGCGCGCTCAGCGGGATGAGCGAGGAATGGAGCGAGCCGGCGAACCGGCGGATGAAGTGCGGCACCACGAGCCCAACAAACCCGATCATCCCGGCCGAGCTCACGCAGAACCCAACGAGCAGCGAAGCGGAGATAAGCACGCGCTTGCGCAGGGCGGGAACGTCGATCCCGAGCGCCCGCGCGTCCTCCTCGCCCAGCAGAAGCGCATCGAGTCCCCGCCAGCGGCTCCAAAGAGTGGAGATGAGCAGCCCCACCGCCGCCCAGGTGAGGACCGCCCCCTGCAGCCGCGCCCTCGACAGGTCCCCGAGGAGCCAGAACAAAGCCCCCTGGATTCCAGCGGCGTCCGCGAGGGCCATCCAAAGCGCCACCAGGCTCGACCCCAGGAATCCGAGCATCACACCCGCGAGCAGGAGAGACGAGGTGGGAAAACCCCCACGCGACCCCAATAGCTGCAGAACAGCGGCGAAGACGAGCGCGCCCGCGAAGGCGGTGAGGCCCACCCCGCCGTAGTCGGCCGCGAGGCCGAGGGCCCCCCCCAGGACGGCGCCCAGTGCCGAACCGGATGAGATCCCGAGCGTGTAGGGTTCGCAGAGCGGGTTCGCGAACAGCGCCTGCAGTGCCGCTCCCGCCACCGCGAGCCCGGCCCCGACGGCGGCCGCGAGCAGGGCGCGCGGCAATCTGAGCTGCACGATGAGCTCTGGATCCAGATGATCGGCCACGCCCAGCTTGAGGCTCAGGGTGAAAGCCAGCAGGCCGAATGCCGCCCCGATCACGGCCAACCGGGCCGGCGCGCCCGCGCGCATCACGGCAATGCTCCCGGGAACAGCTCGCGCTCCAGGCGGGAAAGGCCCGAAAGCAGCCTCATGCTGGGACGCCCCAGCTCGCTCGCGTCCAGAACGCGCACCTGGCCCGCCTTCACGGCCTTCATTCCTGTGAAGGGCTTCCAGTCGTCGGCCATCCTACGGAAGGCCCCCGACTCGCGGCCATCCATCGCGAGAATCAGGATCCAGTCCGGATCGCGCCTCACCACCTCTTCCAGAGCGGGGCGGGGGTAGCGTGTGCGAAGATCGCTCAGCGCGTTTTCCGCTCCCAGCGCAGACAGCGCCTCCTGCAGGAAGGTGCCGCCGCCCACCGACACGAGCGGCTCCCGATCGAGCTGAAAAAGCACGCGCGGAGCGAGACCCGCTCGAGCCGCGGCGCGGCCCCGGAATGCCTGGAGGCCCGCCTTGAACCTACCCGCGAGGGCTTCGCCATCCTTGGGGCGCCCCAGGGAGAGACCGGCCAGCCTGAACGAATGCTCCACGCCCGCCAAAGTGGAGGTATCCACCACCACGACGTTCAATCCCAGCTCCTGGAGCCTGAGTACACGATCGCTGGGGTTCCCGTCAGCGGTGGCCAAGACCAAGTCGGGCTTGAGAGCCACCACGCTCTCCAGATTGAAGCGATGAAAAGGTCCCACCTTCGTTGCACGCTCCAACGCGCGGGGGTAGTCGGTGTACTCCGAGACCCCCACGATGGCGTCCAGCTCGGCGCCAAGCACATCCGCAGCGAGCTCCGCAAGAGAGGGCGCAAGGGTGACCACCCGCTTTGGCGAGGCGGCCGGGACCTTGATCTCCCTTCCCAGGGCATCCACGAGGGCGCCCTCGGACGGCGCCGCGAAGGCCGCCAGGGCCGTAGACGCAAGAAGGGCGATGATCTCAGCGCGAAGAGACAACCCCGTCCTCCAGGAGCCCGTCGAGCTCGCGTTCCATCCTGAGCAAGAGAGCGAGCAGCAGGATCGCTCCCACCCATACCCAGGTTCCACCCTCCTGCAACACGAGCTGCGTGGCGGCCGCGGTGAAGATCCCCGCGAGGGTGGCGACAGTGCGGCGACGGGTACCCGAAGCGATGGAAAGCCGGGCTACCGCAGCGCCGGAAGCGGCTCCCAAGGCCGCCCAGGGGGCGACGACGGCCAACCCGCCCCAAGCCACGAGCACCCCCGTTCCGAATCCCCTCCTGAACCAGGGCAGGCAGATGTCCCCCAGCACGGTCGCGAGCAGGACCCACCATCCCATGTCCGGGATGCTCGGTGCGGCATCCAGGCCCAGCGCCCCGATCCACGCTTCTGCGACCATCGGCAAGGCCACCGCCGCGGGCACGACCCCTTTGAGCAGGCCCAACGCGGATAACAGGCCGCGGCCGGCGCGGATCCGCTCGATGGGGAAAGCGCCCCAGAGGAACGCGAGCGCGGGAAGAACGAAGGAGATCCAAGCTGTTGCCTTCATGCACTTGCGCCTTCCTGCCTCAAGACCCGCACTTTCCGCCAGGTGACGGCCGCCGCCGCAATGAAAACCAGCATCGAGATGAACTGGCTCGTCGAGAGCCACTCGCCGATCACGAACCCGCGGACCTTGTCGCCCCGGAAGACCTCGATGATGCTGCGGATGATCGGATAGGTCATCCAGTACGTCAGCGTGAGCTGCCCGTCGAAGGAGCGGCGGCCATGAAGGCGGTAGAGCGCGCCGCTGAGGGCGAACATCGCGATCGACTCGTAAATCTGCGTGGGATGGAGGGGGATGCCCACCGGGTGCGAGCCCAGCGGGTTCACGGGGTAGACGATCCCCCACGGAAGATCCGTGGGCTTTCCGTAGCAGCAACCCGCCCCGATGCAACCCAAGCGGCCGAAGGCATGCGCCAGGGGCAGGGCGATCGCGCCGAGATCCAGCAGCCGCCAGAGATTGATCTTGTAGCGCTTCGTGTACCAGTAGGTGAAAGGCATCACGAGAAGAGGGCCGCCGATGAACACCAGGCCGCCCTCCCAGACTCGAAACACCGCGAGCGGATTCTCCAGGTAGTAGTGCCACTGAGTGATGATGAAGAGGGAGCGGCAGCCGATGTATCCCACCACCAGCACCCAGAAGCCGTAATCCACCACCTGGATCCTGGGAATTCCCGTTCGGACCGCCAGCCGGGACGATACCCAGACGCTAAGCAGGTATCCAATGGCGATCATGACTCCATAGGTATGGATGGGGATCGGGCCGAGGTTAAAGAGAACCGGATGCATTGGCCTTCGTCCCGCCCTCGAGCTCATGCGTCGTGAAGAGGTCCAGCATCAGAAGCCCGACGCCCACGCAGATCACGATGTCAGCCACGTTGAAGGCGGGGAAGTGCCAGCGGTATCTCCAGTGGAAATCCAGAAAATCGATGACATATCCGAGCCGCGCGCGGTCGATCAGGTTTCCGATGGCGCCCGAGATCACGAGGGCAAGCGCCGTGGATACCTTGATGCTCGTGTCCGGAAGCCTGCGGAAGATGTAGCCGATCACCACCAGCGCGATCGCCGGCACGAGCAGGAAGAACGGGATGCGGAGGCTCGGGTGCGCTTCCGCCAAGATCCCGAACGCGGCCCCCGTGTTCCTGACGTAGGTCAGGTTGAAGAACCCGTTGATGACCGGAAGGCTCTCGCCCAGCCGAAAACGAGCCACCGTCTCGAGCTTCGTCCACTGGTCGAGAACCAGAAAAAACGGCATCAGGGTGATCAAGGGCAGGAATTTCCGCTTGAGCCCCTTCACCACGTCGACCCCCAGAGAACGATCCCTTTCTCGAGTTTCGCGGAAAGGGCGGGATCGTCGTCCTCCAGCCGCAGGTAGGCGTCAGGTGTCCAGGTCACGAGCTCGATCCGCTTGCCCAGCGGGTGGCGTTCGGCGATGTCGCGGGCCTGAGCCTCGTTCTCCGTCACCACGAAGAGATCGTAGTCGCTGTCCGAGCGGCTCATGCCTGTCGATCTGCTTCCGAAGAGCACCCCTTTCACAGTGACGGGGGCGAGAAGCTCGGTGAGGCCCTCCAGATCGCAGACAGCGGAGATGCCCTTGAGGATGCTCACGATCTCGATGTCGTTGTTCAGCGAGATTTCTCGGTTGTTGTTGCTGAAGTGGATGAAGTTCAGCTCGCTCAGGGTTTGGAGAATTTTCTGGATGCCATCAGCGCCCCCGAGCCCGCGCACGCCCTTCAGGCGCGAGGAGAGCACGCGCGAGGTGAAGGAGGTTGTGGGCTCGGACAGCAGGAGCCGCACGAGCTTCTGTTCGGGCGTGACGAAAAGCAGTCCGTCGAGGGTGGGTTTCGTTTTTCTCACGCGGGCCATCGTTCCCCCAGTTCGTCCGCCACGCGGCGCACATGCGCCTCTTCCGCCGCGGAGAAGGCCGCGGGCTCGTGGCTGTCGATGTCGATCTGTCCCAGTATCTTACCTCCGCGGCCGCGGATCAGCACCACGAGCTCCGACCGGGTGTCGGCGCTGCAGGCGAGGTAGTTCCGCTGGGCCGCGACGTCGGGCACGTTGAGATCCCGGTTCTCGGCTACGGCGGTGCCGCAGACCCCCTTGCCCACGGGAATCCGGCGATGCTCCGTCTCGGCGCCCAGGAAGGGACCGAGCACGAGGGTCTTTCCCTTGAGCTCATAGATGCCCACCCAGTTGTACTTGGGCGACAAGGAGGCCACGTAGCGAACCGCGGAACCCAGAGGGGAAAGCGGGTCGAACCAGGTAGGGGCGTCGGCCGAAACCTGCGGGAAGGACTTTCGGGAGGCGGACATTCCTCCATTCATACCGCAAGAGCCCTACGAATTCATTTGCGGATTCAATGCACTAGAGACTTAGGCGCTTTGCGTTATCTCCGGAAGGAGTCGGGCTTTGGTCCGGGCGGAGGGCCGCCCAGCTTGTGGCGGTGAATGATCAGGCCATGGCTTGGATCGTAAGGGGAGACGCCTACCGTGACCCGATCGCCCTGGATCACGCGAATGTGAAACTTCCTCATGCGGCCCGAGAGCTTCGCGGAGATATTCTGGCCCGTATCGAGCTTGACGGTGAACATCCCGCCCGCCAGCACGTCGGTCACCACGCCATCCATCTGCGCCAGATCATCTTTCGCCATGAACCCCCGGATAGCACAGGAAGTCTTGCAACGTCACTCGATTACCGGATCAGATACGCCCCAGTCCCGCAGCAGCGCCAGCTCCTCGGTCCTGCTCTTCACCTTCCGGAATCGCGCTCCTGACACCCCCTCAACTCTCTTTCGGCAGGCGTCCCAGGTGCTGTGGCGTTCCGCTCGTCCTGCCACACAGCTCAGATAGTAGGGTTTTCCCGGGGCGGATTCATGCAATGCATCATCACCCACCTGGAAACCGCGGTACCTATCCGCTGGGCCGCGATACAGGGATGCGGGATTCCCCCTGGAGTAGGAAACGGCGATCTCGTCGGCGCGCTCGTTGCCCGCCACTCCCGAGTGCCCTTTGACCTTTTTCCACCTCAAACGCGAGCCGAACTTTCCCGCCAGCTCCGAGAGCTCCCGCCAAAGGACCTCGTTCGCCACGGGATCGCCAGCCGCGGTTTTCCAACCCCGGCGGACCCATTGAGGCAGCCATTCGGTGATCCCCTTCATGACATAAGTGGCATCTGTGCGGACTTCGAGAGGGCCCTTCCAGTCGGCGAACGCCGCGTGCAGGCCTTCGATCGTGGCGGTGAGCTCCATCACGTTGTTCGTGGTGTGAGGCGAGAATCCCCCCAGTTCCCTGACCTCGCCGCGGGGGTCGAGCATCACCACCCCCCAGCCCCCCGGCCCGGGGTTTCCGGAGCAGGCCCCGTCCGTATAAAGAACCATCATTGAATCCGACACTTGCTCATCCTCGCTCAACTCGGGCGGTTTGACACGCCCGTGACACTTCCCTGGTGCCACGCGGCTATATTGGGGCTTCAGCTATGAGGATCACATCTCTCAGGATCATTCACCGGCTCAAGAGCGGCGACGATGGGGCTCCCCCTTCGCCCCTGCAGAACGAGAAAGCCTGGCTGGCGCTGCACACCTGTCAACGCCACCTCTGGGTGAGCGACTCCGAGGCGCTTTCCTCCTGCGATCCCGAGCGTCTGGAGGATTTCGAGCTCCATGAGAGCGGCGACGCTTACCTGTTCCTGCTCCGCGTGGCCACTGGGCTCGAGAGCGCGGTGAAGGGCGAAACCGAAATCTTCGGGCAGATCCGCTCCGCCTGGCAGGACCACCTCAGCGCGAATCCCGAGGAGGCGCACCGGATTTCCTGGACGATGCAGCGCCTTTTCGAGGACACGAAACGGATCCGGACGGATCATCTCCAAGGCTTCGGCGGAAGCGGCTACGGCAGCCTCGTAAGGAAACTCCTGAAGGACCGCCCGCGGGGCCAGGTGCTGCTGATCGGAGCGGGCCAGCTCGCGCAGTCCGTGCTTCCCTACCTCGACGCCTTCGACGTGATGGTCTGCAACCGTACGCGGTCGAAGGCCGAAGAGCTCGTGCGCGGCCTGCCGAACGGAGGGCATTCCCCGCGCGTGGCGGAATCCGCCGAGGAGCTCGAGCTCTGGGCCTCCTGCACCCACGCCGTGGTCTGCGCGCCGCTCGACGAGGCGCGGGATCAAGCAAGAGTTGCCGCCTGGTGCTCGGTGAGGGATCGCGATCCGGGATCGACGGTCATCCATCTGGGTTGCGACGAACCCGCGCCACGGCCCTGGTCGGTTCTCCAGGAGCGGCACCGCTTCCATCCGCTCCAGGATCTCTTCCGACTCCAGCGTGAGCACTCCATTGCGCGGGATCTCCAGGTACGGCGGGCGGAGGAAGCCTGCGCCGCGCGCGCCACCGAGCGCCTCCTGACTGACGCCGAAGCCCTTGCGCTCCTCGGCTGATGGGTTAGAAGCCCCCCATGTCCGTGAATTCCTTGCTCAAGCTTGGCACCCGGCGCTCCCTGCTCGCGCGGTCGCAAAGCGCCTGGGTGGCCCGCGAACTCGAAGCGGCACATCCCGGGCTGCGAGTGGAACTCGTAGGAATCGACACCCGGGGCGACAAGATCGTGGACGTTCCCCTCCGTGAGGTCGAGGGCAAGGAGTTCTTCGTGAAGGAGCTCGACGACGCTCTCCTCGACGGGCGAGTCGACCTCACCGTGCACTCGATGAAGGACCTGAGCCTGGATCGCCCCGAGGGCATCCGCCTCGGAGCGGTGCCGCCGAGGGAAGACCCCCGTGACGTGATCCTCTTTTCGCGCCGAGGCGGAGCGGGTCCGATGCGGATCGGCACCTCCTCTCCGCGGCGGCTTGAGAATCTACCCTCCTTCCTGGAGACGGCCCTTCCGGCTCCGGCCCCTGAGCTTCAGTGGGAGGAGATCCGGGGAAACGTGAACACGCGGCTTGCGCGTTTGCACGAGCCCGTGGGATCCCCCCGTCGGCTCGACGGGGTGGTGCTCGCGCTCGCGGGACTGAATCGGCTGCACCGCGACGCTGAAGGCGGGCGGGAGCTCGCCCGGCTCCTGGAAGGGCTGAGCTGGATGGTGGCACCCGTGACGGAATCGCCCTCGGCTCCGGCCCAGGGCGCGCTAGCGGTGGAATGCCGCGCGGACGATGAGCGGGTGGCGCGGATTCTCAGGGCCATTCACGATCAGCGCTCCCAGGCCTCCGCGCAGGCCGAGCGCGCGCTCCTCGCGGAGTTCGGCGGGGGCTGCCATCAGCGCTTCGGCGCGACGGCGCTGGCGAGGCCGGGGATGGGCGTGGCGCTCTGGGTCCGAGGGAAAGACTCCTCCGGGCGCAGCGTCGACGCGCTCCGCTGGTCGGCTCCGCCGGTGCCTGCGCGAGGAGCGGTGGCATGGAACGGCCACGAGGCGCGGGCCTCGGGCGCGGAGCCCCTGCCCGGCGCGCGGGCATTCGAGCTACGGCCGCGCGCGGCGGTGTTCGCGGCGCACGCCCGCGCGGTGACCCCAGAATGGCACGCGGCGATCCACGCTGCCGGCGCGCGGCTGTGGACCTCCGGCTTCGCGAGCTGGGGCGCGCTCGCCCGGCAAGGCCTATGGGTGGAAGGCTGCGCCGAGGGGCTCGGGCTGGAGCATGCTGCGGGGATGATCCAGAGCCCGGCGCTGGCGCTCCCGCCCGCGGACGAATGGATCCTCCTCACCCATGAGGGCGCTGGCGACGCAACCCCGCCGGGATGGCAAGGCGCGCGGGTAGTCAGCACCTATCGGGTGCCAGAAAGAACCTACATGGAGAGCGAACGCGCCGCCCTTCGAAAGGCGACCCATGTCTACTGGAGCAGCGGATCCCAGTTTCGGACGCTGGGCGCGCTTGCGCCAGCGGGATGCCACCATGCCTGCGGCCCAGGGCGCACGGCGCAGGAGCTCCAGGTGCGGGGCCTGAGCCCACTCGCGATATTTCCCGACGTGAATGCCTGGCTTCGCTGGGTAAAAGGAGAATCATGAACCCCCTGAATCGCGAAACCAGCGAAAGCTATTTCGAACGCGCGAAAAAGGTCTCTCCCGGAGGAGTGCATTCGCCGGTACGCGCCTTCCGCGGCGTGGGCGGCACGCCCGCTTTCATCATCAAGGCCGAAGGCGACCGCCTCTACGACGTGGACGGCCAATCCTACGTGGACTTCTGCATGGCCTGGGGCCCGCTTCTCTTCGGCCATCAGGACGCGGAGACGGCGGACGCCGTGAAACGCGCCGTGGGCCGCGGCTGGAGCTACGGCACGGCCGAGCCCTATTCGCTCGAGCTCGCGGAGCTCATCGTGTCGAAGCTTCCCTGGGTGGAGAAGCTCCGCTTCGTGAACTCCGGAACGGAGGCCGTGATGTCGGCGCTCCGGCTCGCGCGCGGCGCCACCGGACGGCCGCTCGTCGTGAAGTTCGACGGCTGCTACCACGGCCACGTCGATTCCATGCTCGTGAAGGCCGGCTCGGGCCTGGCGGAAATGGCGAGCCCCGACAGCGCCGGCGTCTCTCCTCAGACGGCGGCCGAGACCTTGGTGGCTCCGCTCGACGACCTTTCCGCGCTCACGCGCCTGTTCGACGAACGCGGACCCGAGATCGCCGCGGTGATCGTGGAACCCATGCCCGCGAACAACGGGTTGCTGCTTCAGACTCCCGAATTCCTGAAGGGCATGGCCGCGCTCTGCAAGAAACACGGCGCGCTGCTGATCTTCGATGAGGTGATCTCGGGATTCCGGGTGGCATTTGGCGGGATGGCCGAGAAAACCGGCATCCGCCCGGACCTCGTGACCTACGGAAAAGTGATCGGCGGCGGTTTTCCCGTGGGCGCCTACGGCGGGCGCGCCGAGATCATGGATCTCGTGGCGCCGAGCGGGCCCGTGTACCAGGCGGGCACGCTGAGTGCCAACCCAGTAGCCATGGCCGCCGGCCTCACCACGCTCAGGAAGCTTCTCCGTGACGATCCCTACGCAGTGCTCGAGAAACGTGGGGAAGCGCTCGCCCGCGCGCTCGCGGCCTCGAACGAGCGTCACGCTCCAGGTGCGGTGTGGAACGCCCGCGAGGGTTCCGTGTTCTGGTCAGCTTACGGCTCGGGAATGTCGAAGCGCCCAGTGCGGGCCATTCCTGGCATTCCCGCCACACAGAAGCCTTTCTACGCCTCGCTTTTTCACTCGCTCCTGGACCGCGGCTACTACCTGGCTCCGAGCGGCTACGAGGTGGGATTCCTGAGCATGGCCCACACCGACGAATCGCTCCATGGATTCGCGGCCGCGTATGACCTCTCGCTTAAGGAAACCGCGGCGAAGGGGCTGCTCGGGGGCTGAGAGGAATCGTGACAGGAAAGGGGCATATCTCCGCCGGGCCGCACCGGCGACTGAAACGGATACTAGGGCTGCACGCGGCCTGGATTTCCATGATGCTCCTGCTCGTGGGCTGGTGGGGCTCGCTGCTTTACTCGCAGGCCGAGCGCATCGCGGAGCTCGAGAAGCGAGTGGGCGCCTCGCCCGAGCATGTCGTGGAGGCCCGCTTCCGTGCGCGCCGCATGATCGTGTGGGAGAGCTCGGCTCTGTTCGTCCTCCTGCTTGCCGCCGCTGGAGCCGGCCTCTGGATGCTGTTCCGCGACTCGCGGCGAACTCGCGAGCTCGAGGCCTTCTTCGCCTCGATCACCCACGAGCTGAAAACGCCCCTCACCAGCATCCGGCTCCAGACCGAGGCCCTGGCGGACTCGGGCGAGGCCACCGGACGCCAGGCCGAGCTCCTCAGGCGCCTGCTCGAAGACACCGGAAGGCTGGAGGGCCAGGTTGAGCGCATGCTCGAGCTCGCGCGCCTGGAAGGTGGCGGCATCGTTTTTCTCCGCGAAGTGCCCGTGGCCGCCTGGCTCGAGAGCGCGCTCCGGCCCTGGCGCGAGGTGCACTCAGGCCGGCTTGAGCTCGAGGTCAATGTCCCGCCGAACCTCTCCATTCGAGCAGATGCCGCGGCTCTGGACGTGATCCTGAGGAATACCTTGGAGAACGCTCTCAAACACGGAGCGAGCGAGCGGACCAAAGTAAGCATCTCCGCTGGGCGCGCGGCGGACGGCGTGGAGCTCACGATTCGGGACGATGGCGCGGGATTCCCTGGAGAGCCGCGCGATCTCGGCGTTCTTTTCCGAAAAGGCCCCAGTTCAAAGGGGACGGGCATCGGCCTCTATCTCGTGACGACCCTGATGGCCCGAATGGGCGGGAGCGCGGAATTCGACGGGTCCACTGGATTTCGCACGCGTCTCAGGTTTTCCACCGGGGAGGCCTCTTGAGCGCCGGCAAACTGCTTCTCGTGGAAGACGAACCCAACGTCGGGAGCACCCTTGAGGAGCGCCTCCGGCATGAGGGATTCGAGGTGGCCTGGGCGAAGGGATTCGCCGAGGCGCTCGGCTTCGTGAAGTCCTCGGGAGCCGCTCCCTTCGAGCTCGCCCTTCTGGACGTGGGGTTGGGCGACGGCTCGGGGTTCGACCTCGCATCCGAGATCCGCGCCCGTTCCGCCGCGACGGCCGTCGTGTTCGTTACCGCGTTGGGACGCCCGGAAGAACGGGTCCAGGGTCTTGAGCTGGGGGCCGAGGATTACATCGTCAAGCCCTTCCATTTCCGGGAGCTCCTTCTGCGGGTCCAGAACGCGCTCAAGCGTGCTCGCGGAATCGCGCGGGGATCCGGCGCTCCCGGCGCCTCGAGCGTGGAGATCGGCAGGGCACGGGTGGACTTCGCGGCGTTTTCTGCCCGAAGAGGCGCCGAGGCGATCTCCCTGACCCACAAGGAGTGCGCGCTCCTGAGGCTCCTTCATGAGCGCCGGGGATGCGTCGTTAGCCGCGAGGAGATCCTCTCGGAGATCTGGAGCTCGGACGAGCTGCCCACCACCCGCACCGTCGACAACTTCATCCTCCGGCTGCGCAAACTCGTCGAAACTGACCCTTCGGACCCCTTGGTGATCCGAAGCATTCGAGGCATCGGATACCAGCTCGTCACGGAACGGGAGAAATCATGAATTCCAACGCCCGACAGAGATTCGTCGACGCCCTCCATCGCCGCAACACCGGTCTGCCCCCGGTCTGGTTCATGCGCCAGGCCGGCCGCTACCACTCGCATTACCAAGAGCTGAAGAAGCGCCACAGCTTCATGGAGCTCTGCAAGCAGCCCAAGCTGGCGGCCGAAGTCACCTACGGGCCGATGGAGGCCTTCGGCTTCGACGCCGCGATCCTCTTCTCGGATCTGCTTTTCCCGCTCGAAGCCATGGGCATGGGCCTCGACTACCTTCCGGGCCCCCGACTGGATTGGCACCTGCGCAGGTCGGAAGACCTGAAGCGCCTGAAGGGGGGGGCCGACCTCGCGTCGCGCATGGATTTCCAGGCTGAAGCGCTCCGGCTCATCCGGGCGCACTACCCGGATAAGGGCCTGATCGGGTTCGTGGGCGCCCCGCTCACGCTCTACTTTTACGCGGTGGAGGGCTCGCACCAGGGCGATGTCTCCTCCGCGATCGCCGGTCTCACGGACGGGCGCTTCGAGGGGTTCACCGCGCGCCTCGTGGATCTGCTGGCTGAAAATATGTGCCTTCAGGCCGAGGCGGGGCCGGACGCAATCGCGCTCTTCGACACCTGCGGCGGCGAGCTTAGCCCCGAGCAATACGCGCGACACGCCGTACCGGCTCTCGAGCTCGTGCTCAAGAAGTTCCGCGCGCGCTATCCGCTGATGCCCCTGATCTACTACTCGCGTGGCACCGACGCGGCTCATTGGCTTGCCCTCGACGGCCTTCCCATCCAGTGCATGGGCGTCGATTGGCGCCACGATCTCTCGCAGGTTGTGCGCGAGTGGGGCGGCAAGTACTCCATCCAGGGAAACCTGGATCCCGAGTGGCTGCGCGACCTGAAGTGGCCCGAGCTCGAGGCCCGCGCGCGCAGCGTCTGGGAGCCGCTCAAGGCCTTGGGCCCCGAGGCGCGCAAAGGCTGGGTCTGCGCACTCGGGCACGGCGTTCTTCAGCAGACTCCGGAGGAGAACGTGCGAAATCTCGTTCGCCTCTCACGCGAGGTCTTTCGCTAGGTCCCTGACTGCAACCGGCCGCTCACGCCGCGTGCCGATTGGATCCGAAACTCCCGCTCCTCGGCGGAGATGGAATCCAGATCGCCCAGGTAGGGGCAGATTTCGCAGTAACTCATCACGTAAGACTCCGGCATCGTCCCGGTGCCCGAGTCGCCCCAGGATGGCCCCCAGGAGTTGCGGAAGCGGTAGCGGCGCCGGACGGGGTCGTAGCCGGTGAGGAGCACCACTCCAAATTGACCACGACCGGACGGCGTTCGCGCTCCAGATGCTCTGCAATGTTTTCCCGTTCCACCCATTCCTGTTGAACCCGTTCTTCCAACAGGTCGAGCCCCGAGGGCGGACGGCCGGAAAAACAGAAGGGTTGCGGCGCAGTCCCCGCGCAACCGGAAAGGCCCAGACCGACTCCGTTCTTCGAAGCGTAGGGCCACTCCGCTTCCTCGGCCAAGCCGAAGCCCAGGCCCTTGACCGCAAGGAATCCCGCGAGCCCGTCGATCGGGAGGTACATACGCTTCAGGAAGGTTGAGTCGAGCGCGTCCGTGCGGCCCTTGAAGTAGGCGTACTGCTCCGATAGGTCGCGATGCTCCCCTGACTTCTGCCAAATCAGGTACTCGGCAAGCCCGACCGCCGCGAAAGCGCTGCAGGTGTTCCGACCACCCCCTTGGTCCCGGGCGGGCCCAAAACCGGCCGAAAGGTCGGAGGGGCCTGCGGCCAAGGCCGAGGTCGCCGTCAACAGGAGCGCAACGAGACTCACGCGCGCGCGATCCCCACGCTCACCGGATCGCCGTCGATGTCCGAATCCTCCACGTGGTCACCGGAGGGGGCGGAATCGACGAACCTAAGATCCGTGACCAGGGCCTCGCTCATCAGGTGATCGCGATGCGCTTCCACCGCGCTCCGGAGCTCGTTACCACACTTCAGCTGAAGATGGATGCGCTGGTCAAGCTTCAGGTCCGCGCCCTTGCGGGCCTGCTGGATCTTGCGAAGCACCTCGCGGCTCAGTCCCTCTGCCACCTGTTCGGGCGTCACGGTGGGGTCGAGCTCCACGGAGACCACCTGGCTCGTGGCGAAGGAGTCCGTGGCCGACTTCGGCGCCCGCCGGATTTCAACGTCCTCGAGCACCACGGAATGCGCGCCGAGCGCGAGACTCTGGCCCGCCTCGAGCTTCAGGATCTCGGGAAGCGAAAGCTTGGCGATCGCTCCGGCCACTTCCTTCATCTTCGGCCCGAGCTTGGGCCCGAGCTTCTTGAAATCGGCCTTGGTGGAGATCTGTACGAATTTGTCCTCGTCCGTCTCGTAGCGCACCTCGCGAATGTTGAGCTCTTCCATGAAGTAGCTCTCGAGCTGCTTCAGGTCGTCGAGCACCTTCTTCTCGCGATGGATCACCCGCATCCAGTTGAGCGGCACCTTGCCGCGCACGCTGATCTTCTCACGGATATTGCGCGCGAGGAGCACCAGCGCGTCCATCCGGGCCACGGCCGCCTCGAGATCCGGGCGGATCGCCTCGCGCGTCGCCGCCGGATATTCCTCCAGATGCACACTCTCCTTCGCGCCGGCGAGGCCACGCGAGAGATTGAGGTAGGTATTCTCGGACAAAAAAGGCGTGAACGGCGCCATGACCTTCGAAAGCGTGAGCAGCACGTGGTGAAGCGTCTCGTAAGCGAGGCGCTTCTCCTCGGGCATGCCGTCCTGCCAGAAATGACGGCGGTTGAAGCGGATGTACGTGTTGGTAAGCTCCTCGATGAACTGAAGGAGTCCCGGCACCACGTTGTACAGGCGATAGGCCTCCATCTCGCAGTTGGTGTTCTCGACCAGGCTATTCAGGCGCGAAAGCACCCACTGATCGAGAATGTTCGGGCTATTCGCGAAATCGCCGCGCGGCTGGAATCCGTCCACGTTCGCGTAGTTCACGAAGAACGAATACGAGTTCCACCAGCGAAGCAGGATCTTGCGGACGACGTCCTTCACACCCTTCTCGCTGAAGCGCAGCTCCTGAGCTTTCACCACCGGCGAGTCGATCAGGTAGAGCCTCAGCGCATCGGCGCCGTGCTGATTCAACAACTCGTTCGGATCCGGGTAGTTTCGAAGGCTCTTCGACATCTTCTTTCCGTCCTCGGCCAGAATGAGCCCATTCACCACCACGTTTCGGAAGGGCGCTTTGTCGAAGAGGGCCGTGCCGATCACCATGAGCGTGTAGAACCAACCCCGGGTCTGATCGAGCCCCTCGGCGATGAACTCCGCGGGAAAGTTTTTCTGAAACTCTGCCGCGTTCTCGCGCGGATAACCCCACTGCGCGTAGGGCATCGAGCCCGATTCGAACCAGCAGTCGAGCACGCCGCCGCTCTGCCTCAGGGGGCTCCCCCCCTTCTTCGACGGGATCTCCACGCCCTGGACATGTTCCAGATGCAGGTCAGTGAGCGTCTTTCCCGAAAGCTTCGCGAGCTCATCGACCGAGCCGATCACCACGACTTCGCCCTCAGCGTTCTTCCAGATCGGGAGCGGCGTGCCCCAGAAGCGGTTGCGCGAAACCGCCCAGTCGCGCGCGTTCTCGAGCCAGTTCCCGAAGCGGCCGTCGCGCAGGTGCTCCGGCACCCAGGCGGTGCCGGCGTTGGCCTTCACGATGCGGTCCTTGATCTTCTCCACGCGCACGAACCAGGTGGACACCGCACGGTAAATCAGCGGCGTGTCCGAGCGCGGGCAGAAGGGGTAGCTGTGCGTGATGGTGTCGTGGCGGAGCACGCGCCCTTCGGCCTTGAGCCGCGCGATGATGTCGGCGTCTGCCTCCTTCACGCGGCGGCCCGCGTAGCCCTTCACCTCGGCGGTGAACATGCCATCGTCGTCCACGGGGTTCACCACCGGCAGGCCCGCCTTCTGACAGGCGTCGTAATCTTCCTCGCCGAATGCGGGAGCCATGTGCACGATGCCCGTGCCGCTCTCGGTGGTGACGTGGCTCGAGGTGATCACGCGGAAGGCTTTCTTCGCGCGAAGGCCAGCAAAGTACGGGAAGAGCGGCTCGTATTCCAGGCCCACGAGCTCGCGGCCCTTACGAGTCTCCAGAACCTCCACTTCGTCCGCGGGTTTCTTCCAGTACGAGCCGAGGAGCGCCTGGGCGAGGATGAACACCTTGCCCGAGGATTTCTCCTTCAAAGTCGCATATTCGATGTCCTCTCCCACGGCGAGGCCAAGGTTCGAAGGGAGCGTCCAGGGAGTGGTCGTCCAGGCGAGCAGCGACACTCCGGGCCGCCCGAGACCCGGAAAGGTGACCGTGATCGCCGGATCCTGCACGTCCTTGTAGTTCTGGCCCGCCTCGAAGTTCGAGAGCGGCGTCGACACGCCCACCGAGTAGGGCACGACCTTGTAACCTTCGTAGACGAGGCCCTTGTCCCAAAGCTGCCGGAACACCCACCACACGCTCTCCATGAAGGAGGCGTCCATGGTGAAGTAGGGTTTCTCCATGTCCACCCAGCGCCCCACGCGCCTCACGGTGGCTTTCCACTCCTGGCTGTAACGTTGGACGATCGAGCGGCACTCGGCGTTGTACTTGTCCACGCCCATGGCGAGGATCTGCTTCGCGCTGTCGATCTTGAGCTTCTTGTTGATCTCGTACTCCACGGGCAAACCGTGGCAGTCCCAGCCGAAGCGGCGGGGGATGTGATAGCCGCGCATCGTCCAGTAGCGCGGCACGATGTCCTTAAGGGTGCCGGCCAGGATGTGCCCGTAGTGAGGCAGGCCCGTGGCGAAGGGAGGGCCGTCGTAGAAGCTGTAGGGCTTAAGCCTCTTCGTGGCATCGAGGGTTTTCTGGAAAATGGATCCGCGGTCCCAGGCCGAGAGCACGGCCTCCTCTTGCGAGGGGAGGTTCACGTCGGGCTTGACCGGATCGAACGCGGGAGTGTGCGGCGCCATGGTGCAGAATTACGCCACGGACGCACCGCACGCAACCCGCGCGCCGGAACTCTAGGGAGGATCAGGCCGAAAGCGGACGCTGCTGGGCGCTCGCCCCCCCCCGCGATTTCCGGGGCTAGGCGGCTTGGCGCCTGCCCAATTTGGCGTGCGCCTCGGGAAGCGTCGTGTTCACGAGGTCGGAAAAGTCGCTTTCCGTGAGCCCTTCCACCTTCGCGTTCTTTTCCAGGCGCTCCACCCGGCCCTTCAGGGCCGTGAAATCCACAATCTTTCCGCCGTTGGAGAGGCATTCCCTGTACGCCTCCTGAAGCTCTTCGGCGTACTGTTCCCTCAGTCCTTCAATGAAGTGATCCCGATTCATCTGACGTCCTACCTTCGTGTGCGTGTTATCGGTGTTGAGACCGGATTTATGCAGTGTGCCAAAATGTCCCGAGGGCGTCGATGTGTCATCGTAACCTGTTGACACATCAGGGCTTTTAGGGGATTTGGTCGGAATGAATAACCCTGCTTTCGACCCCAACTCCGCAGGCTCCTGGGAAGACGGGATTTTTGGACTTCCCTTCACGGCCGAGGAGGCCCGCTGCGTGATCCTGCCGGTACCGTGGGAAGCCACCACGAGCTACGGAGGCGGCACGGCGCAGGGGCCGATGGCCGTGCTCCACGCCAGCGAACAGGTGGACCTCTACGACCTGGAATTGGGCCGTATCTATGAGCCCGGATTGCACCTTCTCCCGATCTCAGACGATGTTTCGCGCTGGAGCCTCGAGGCGAAAACCCTTGCCCTGAGAGCTCGCGAAGGTGACACCCGCGCCCTCGGGGAAGTCAACCGCCTGAGCGCCCGGCTGAATGCCTGGGTGACGGAAAACGCGCTGAAGTGGATGAAAGCGGGGAAGGTCTTCGGGCTCCTGGGCGGCGATCACAGCACGCCTTTCGGCGCCTTCGAGGCCGCGGCGGAAGCCTACGGCGAGTACGGGATCCTCCACCTCGACGCGCACTCCGACACGCGTGCGGCCTACCAGGGCTTCGACTTCTCGCACGCCTCGATCATGCACAACGCGCTCACGCGCATTCCCGCAGTGAGCAAGCTCACGCAGGTCGGAATCCGCGATTTCTGCGAGGAGGAGTTGAGTTTCGTGAAGTCGCAGGGAAAACGAGTCGACGTCTTCTTCGATCTCGATCTCAAGGCCTCCCGCTTCGGCGGCGAGACCTGGGAGAAAACCTGCGACCGAATCGTGGCCACGCTCCCCGAAAAGGTCTGGATCAGCTTCGACGTCGACGGGCTCGACCCCCAGTGGTGCCCGCACACGGGCACGCCCGTGCCGGGTGGCCTCCACTACAACGAGGCGCTTTTTCTCTTCCGCACGCTCGTGAAGTCGGGCCGCAAGGTAGTAGGCTTTGACCTCAACGAGGTCGCGCCCGGCGCGGGGGGCGACGAGTGGGACGCCAACGTGGGCGCCCGCCTGCTCTACAAACTCGCGGGCTGGGCGCTCGCGAGCCAGAAGCGCTGATCTCAACCCAGGAACGGATAGCGGTAGTCGTGCGGGGAGACGAAGGTCTCCTTGATCGAACGCGGCGACACCCAGCGGAGCACGTTGAAATGCGCGCCGGCCTTGTCGTTCGTTCCCGAGGCGCGACCGCCGCCGAAGGGCTGCTGCCCGACGACGGCGCCCGTGGGCTTGTCGTTCAGGTACAGGTTCCCCGCGGCGTGTTTCACCTTCTCGATCATACGCGACATGGCCGCACGGTCCTGCGAGAAGAGCGCACCCGTGAGGGCGAAGGGCGAAGTGCTCTCACAGACGGCGAGCATCTCTTCCCAGCGGGCATCATCGTAAGCGTGCACGGTCACCATGGGCCCGAAGATCTCCTCGCACATGGTGCGCGCCTTCGGATCGGAGGACTCCACCACCGTGGGCTCGATGAAGTAGCCCTTGGAATCGTCGCACTTGCCGCCGATGACGATCTTCTCGTTCGCCGACTTCTTCACGCCGTCGATGTAGCCCGAGATCTTGTCGAAGGCCCGCTTGTCGATCACTGCGTTGATGAAGTTGCCGAAGTCGCGCGTATCGCCCATCTTCATGGATTTCAGGTCGGCGCTCAGGCGCTCTTTCACCCTCGGCCACATCGTCTTCGGCACGTAGACCCGTGAGGCGGCTGAGCATTTTTGGCCCTGGTACTCGAAAGCACCTCGGGCGATCGCCACGGCCAAACCCTCCCAGTCCGCGCTCGGATGCGCGAAAATGAAGTCCTTGCCACCGGTTTCGCCGACGATCCTGGGATACGAGCGGTAGCGCGCGACGTTCTCGCCGATCGTCTTCCAGATCCACTGGAAGGTGCCGGTGGAGCCCGTGAAGTGCACGCCTGCGAGGTCGCGCATCGGAAGGATGGTCTGCCCGAATTCGGGGCCGTCCGCGCCGACGAGGTTGATCACGCCGGCCGGGAGGCCCGCCGCCTCGAAGAGGCGCATCGTGTGGTAGGCCGCGAGCATCTGCGTATCCGACGGTTTCCAGACAGCGGTGTTGCCCGCCATAGCGGGACAGGACGGCAGGTTGCCCGCGATGGCTGTGAAATTGAAGGGGGTGATCGCGGCCACGAAACCTTCGAGCGGCCGGTAGTCCATCCGGTTCCAGAGGCCAGGCGGCGAATAGGGCTGCGTTTCGAGCAGCTCTCGGTAGTAGTGCGCGTTGAAGCGGAAGAAGTCCGTCATCTCGCAGGCGGCGTCGACCTCCGCCTGATAGCAGTTCTTGCTCTGGCCCAGCATCGTGGCTGCGTTCAAACAGTCCCGCCAGGGGCCGGCCAGCAGGTCCGCGGCCTTCAGGAACACGCCGAGCCGATCCTGCCAGGGAAGGCTTTCCCAGTCCTTCTGCGCCTTCACGGCGGCTTCGGCCGCGAGCTTCAGCTCGGCCGGGCCGGCCAGATGGAACTCGGCGAGCACGTGCCCGTGATCATGCGGCATCACCACCTTGCGCGTGCGCCCCGTGCGGACCTCGCGTCCGCCGATCACGAGGGGAATGTCGAGCTTCTCGCCGGCCATGTGGTCGAGCGTTTTCTTCAGCGACTCGCGCTCGGGCGTGCCCGGAGCGTAGCTGTTCACGGGCTCGTTCTGCGGGCGCGGGATCTGGAAGGATGCGTCGGACATATTCACCTCAAATGGGGGCGTTTCAGAAATAGTTTTCCAGGGTCTCGAGCATGCACTTGGCCTTGCGCTGCTCAAGAAGCTGCTCCTGCGCGACGTCGGGAAGCACCTCTGGCCGGCCCTTCAGCACAAGCTCCAGCTCCTGGCGAAACCCGGCCTTGTCGCCCTTCCTGCTGAGGTAGCTCTCAGCATAGAGCACGTGACTGCCGAAGTAGTTGTTCGCGAGTTTGAAGGTCTTGGCGAAATTCTCCTTCGCCCTGTCCATGCTGCCACCCGCGAAATAGGGGGCCTCTGCGTAATAGACACCCCAGTAACGATAAACGGCGCCGTAGAAGAAATTCGGATCGAGCTGCTCCACCCGCTGGATCATCTTCGTGATGCGGTTCTTGTAGGTGAGTTTGAGCGCGATGCCCGAGTCTTTCGCCCACTTGCCGAGGCTTGTTGCGGTCCAGTAGATGGCGTCGATCTGAGCCTTCTTGAGGGCGCCAAGGGCGTTCTCCATCGGCTCGCCGCCCTGAACGACGCGCTTGCGGAACTCCGGGTTCGTGGCCATAGCCCGCTCACCCCAGGTCACGGCGCGCTCCCAGTACCGCCTTTTCTCCTCGAGATCTTTCTTGTGCCCGTCGGCAACGAGGTAGTTCCCACGGCAGAGAAGCGCGAGCACCTCGTAATTCGACGGATTAGCGAGCGCCAGCCGTTCGAGATTCTCGAGGGCATTCATCAGGGAAGACTCGTCCGAGCGCTGAGCCCAGGCTTCCCTCGCTTCGGCCATGAGCTTGCTTTGCTCCTCCGGCGAGAGTTTCAAGGTTTCATCCCCGGCGCTCTCCCACCCCGGCTGCCGGACGGTGGCACATCCGGACAAGAAAGCCGAGATGATCAGGGAAACTGCCAGAGCGATCGTGGAGCGCATGAAAACTCCCTTTAACGGCCAAGGTTTCAAGGGGATGACGTGAGTTCCCCTGGCATTACCAACGGCCTTTGGCCGAGTAAAGCGTTTCTCAGCTCAGTGCGGCAGAACACCGCTCTTCAGGGCCCACCAAGCGGCAAGCCCCATGAACCCGAAGATCAGAAGATTGATCAGGCCATAGAGAAGATACGGGTGCTTCCACACCCGCTTCCCCTCGAAGGTCTCGGGGATGTCGGTAATCCCGGATTGCTTATGCTTTCGGTCTGACATAGTTCCAAACCCTACCATGAACCCGGCACTGATCTTGGGCGGCATCGCAGGATTCCTGGCTGTGGCGCTCGGCGCCTTCGGGGCGCACGCGCTCAAGGAGCGGCTTGATCCCTATGCCCTTTCCGTCTACCAGACGGCGGTTCAATACCATCTGGCCCACGCGCTCGCGCTCCTGGCCCTGGGCGCCTGGCAAGGATCGGACGCGGCGAGCCCTCCTCCCGCCTGGATCTCCTGGACCTTCGCCTTCGGCATCCTCGTCTTTTCCGGCAGCCTCTATCTTCTTTCGATCACTGGCGCGCGGTGGCTCGGCGCCATCACGCCTTTGGGCGGCCTGTGCTTCCTTGCCGCCTGGGCGGGGATTGCCTGGGCCGGCTGGAGGGTGGGCGCATGAGCGCCGGAGAGGTGCTTTCCCCCGATGCCAGGACTCCGCTTCCCGTGGTGGCTGAGGTATCGCGCCTGGTGACGAAGCTCGTGGACCGCGTGACTGGCGACCGTTCCGACTACCCGCTGCTCGTGGCCCTGGCGGCGACCCACGCATTGAGGCGTTTCGGTGTGGGGTCGCGCGTGATCTTCGGTGAGTGCGCCTGGATTGAGATCATGCAGGGCGACCACCGCCCGCTCTGGACCGGATGCTGGGGCGGAAACCACGGCTTCTGGGTGAGCACCGAGTTCGGCGAGGTGGTGGACCTCAACGTGAGCGTATCTTTCCGGAAGCTCAGCCACGGCCAGCCCGATCTCAAGCCCTTTTGTTCTCCGCCCATGCTCTGGAGCCGCGAGGTTCCGAGATTCTACCGGTACAGGCCGGAAGGCCTGGCCGAAGTGGAACCCTCCGACCTCGAGGACTCCCGCGACCGAAAGTGGTGGGAGGCCATTCGAGCCGAGCTCGATGGGAAATGCAATCCCACGCGCCTCGCCGGCATGACCGAAGGCGACCTGGAGTTTCCCGCGGAGCCCGTGCTTTGCCCGGACCGCCGCGTGCTCGACGATGCTTCCGGGACCTTCAAGCAGTTCGAGCGCGCACTCGCCGTTCACGGTGTACCCCAGGCGCCGTTTTGAGCCATGGCCAAAGTGTTCCGCTTCACGCCAAAGCAGCTTGCCTTCGTCATGAACTTCTATCCGCCATTTCTCGGCGCGGGAATCCGCGTGCGACGGTTTCTATGTGCTGCTGCTCCTGGAGAGGCTCGGCGGCGATTACATCGTGTGGGACAAGAGCGCCTCCATCCGCTTCTTAAAACCGGGCCGGGGGACGGTGCGCGCCCTTTTTGAGATCAGCGACGCCAAGTTGGCTGAAATCAAGGCCGAGGCCGACGCCGTCGGCAAGTGCGAGCCCCGCTTCGAGCTCAAGATCACGGACGACAGCGGAGAGCCCGTGGCCGAGCTCACCAAGGTCCTGCACGTGAGGCGCAAGCGCGCCAGACCCTGAGCACTCCGGTACCGGAGCAATCCACCGGCCCCGGCCGCGATCCCTGCCCCAGTCCCGGCCTCCGCACCTCTTCTCACTCAACGTAGTCAAATGTCGCCTTTGAAACGCACATTCGGGTCCTGAATTAGAGCTCAGAGGGTGCAGAGCCCCCAGGGAAGCGCTCCGGCATAGCGCCCCCGAAGGCTTCGCGCTGCGCGATCGCAGCGGAATTGACTCATGAAATCCAGGGGGCGACGGAAATTGGGACCCGAATGTGCGTTTCAAAGGCGACATTTGACTACGGAGCAAGAGTGACGAACCGTGGAGCGGCACCCGGCCCGAGCGCCTAGGCCTGCGCCTGCACCACGTTGAAGGTGGCGGTAACGAGCGCGACAAGCTCCCCTCTCCGCTTCACCGTTCCACGCACCACGCACAGGCGCTTCCCCCTGAACACGGCCTCTGTCTCCGCCTCGATCACCTCGCCCGGCTCAAGGGGCCGCAGGTAGTTCACCTTGAGCTCCACGGTGGAACAGAAGTCGCGTGGTCCAAGCGTGGTGAACACCGCCCCGCCGCAGCTGTAATCGAGGAAGGCAGAAACCACGCCTCCATGAATGCGGCCCGCCGGCGAAAGATGGTCATCGCGAAGCTTCAGGCGCGTGCGCGCGATGAATCTCTTGCGGTCCATCGCCACCACTTCGTATCCGAGCCATTGACCGAAGCGATCGGGGTGTGAGTAGTTCTCGAGCTGCGGTTGAGGGGTCGCGGGAGGTTTCGGCGATCTCTTCGACTGACGCGTTGGCTTCTGCATGACCTGGTAGTGCGGTCGACCCGCTACTTGCCCTTCTTCAAATGTGGAATCAGCAGGAGCCCGGGCAGCGCGATCAGCGCGCAGAAAATGAAGAAAGCGGGCCAACCCATCGTCTTGGCCATCCAGCCCGTGGGCGCGGCAAGCACCACTCGGGGTACGGCCATGAGGCTCGTGAGGAGGGCGTACTGCGTGGCCGTATATCGGGTATTCGTCATGGATCCCATGAAGGCGATGAACGCGCTCGTACCCATGGCCGCGGTGATGTTCTCGAAGGCGATCACTCCGCCAAGGAGAAGAATGTAGGTATCCGCGAAGGAAAACTGCAGTAGCGGCACCACTCCCGTATTGGGATCGGCAGCCGCAGGTGCGGGGATGGTTGCGAGCTGAAGCAGGGGAAAACAGGCCGTTGAGGCGGCCTGAAGGATCCCCATGATCCAGAGCGAACGCACGATCCCGATCTTGAAGACCATGAAGCCGCCGGTGAGCGCGCCGACGATGAGGAAAAGCATCCCGAAGGACTTCACGATCCATCCGACGTGTTCCCGGCTGTACCCTATCTCCAGGTAGTAAGGCATCGTCATGGCCGAGGCCATGGAGTCGCCAACCTTGTAGACGAGAATGAAGACCAACACGATCATGGCGCTTCGCGTCCCCGATCGGCGGAAGAACTCCAGGAAGGGCTCGATCACCGACTCGCGAAGCGTGGAGGGGGCCTTCGCCGCGCTCTTTGGCTCGTCCGAAAGCACCGTTGCGACGATCCCGAGGAAAATCAGGCAGGCCATGAGCCCGTAGACCTTGGGCCAGGGCATGTTCATGGAGATCACGAGCGCGATCCCGCCGGTGATCAAGGTGGCCACCCTGTAGCCGATCACGTAGAGCGCGGAGCCGAGCCCAAGCTCCCGCTCGGGAAGAATCTCGCGGCGGTACGCGTCGATCAGGATGTCCTGCGTGGCCCCAAGAAAACTCACCAGGAACGCGAGGCTTGCGAGCCGCCAGGTCTGCTCTGCAGGGTCGGTGAGCCCCATGAACCCGATCGCCAGCATGAGAAGCACCTGAGCGATGACCAGCCAACCCCGCCGACGGCCGAGAAATGGGGTGGCGTAGCGATCGAGAAGCGGTGCCCAAAGAAATTTCAACGTGTAGGGCAGGCCCACGAGCGTGAAGATCCCGATCACCGTGAGATCCACCTTGGCCTGTGACATCCAAGCCTGAAGCGTGGAACCCACCAGGAGCAAGGGTACCCCGGAGGAAAATCCGTGCAGCAACGTGATGAGCATTCGCTTGGAGAAGATCGCCTGGATTTCCGACTTCGCGAGTTTTGCCATGCCGATCCAGGCTATCACGGGGCCGAGGGCAGGTAGAGCTTTCTGACCGCTTGGCGGATGCGATCCGCCGTGGCCCGCGAACCGAGCCCGTCCACGGATTCGAGCGAAGCGAGCCTACCCTCGCGAATGAAATGCACGCTTCTCGCGTGCTCGGCGAGCTCGGCCGTCTGATGGGCCACCACCGCCACCACGCGCCCTCGTTCTTCCCAGTCGCGAAGCATGGCCACTGCGGAGTCGAGGGCGAGCACGTCCAGGCCGTCGAGCGGTTCGTCCATGAGCACCACCGGCTGTGGAGCCACGTGGGCCGCGAGCCAAGTTACCTTGCGGCGCTCGCCCTGGCTCATGCGTCCGAGGTACCGCTTCATCAGGGGCTCCAGGCGGAATGCCGTCACCCAGCGTTTCCAGTCCTCGCGCGGAGGAAGGTCGCCCGCCACGAACTCCATCCATTCCTCGGGGTAGATCATCTTGGGAAAGGCCAGGTACTCGGGAACTTGAAGCACCTTCTCGCGGGTATCGAGGAAATCGCCGCCCAGCTCGAGCAAACCTCCCATCGGTTTCAGCACCCCCGCCATGGACTGAAGAAGCGTGGTCTTGCCGTGGCCGTTGGGCGCGACGATGAGGTTCAGGCCCGAGGGAAGGACCACTCCGTCGACGGCGCTGTCCACCGTCACCAGCACTCGGCCCGAGCGGCCCGCGCGGAAATTACGAAACGAAAGTGTCTTCATCGAACCACTCCACGCTCCTCAAACGGTATCGGCCGGTGTCGGCCGTCCTCGTGCAGAAATAGATCACGGCGAGCAGGAACCAAGGGGACGCGAAGCAGGCCACGCCGCAGATCGTGCCCGCTGTGAGAGATACCAGATTCACGAGTCCGGGCCGCCCGGAGTCGCCTTCCACCGCCACGCTCACCCCGCCCAGCACGGCACCGAGCCCCCCACAACCCAGCGCGGCCACGGCGGGGGTCGAGGATAGCGGGGAGCCAGGAAGTATCCCGAGCGCCACGAAGAGAAGGAGGTACTGAATCACTTGCGCGGTCCACAGCGAGCCCAGGTAGGCGGAGATGCCGCCGTCGCGCGCGTGAAGCCTCACGAATCTCTGCCACCGCCGCCCGGAGTGGAGCGCGCGTTGAACGGGCCACTGGCAGATGATGATCCACAGCGGGGCCCAGGCGGGGGGGAGCATCGCCGCAGCGAAGGCCGTCAGGAGGATCGCCGCCCAGGTCGGTCCGCGACGAAACTCCTGCCTCAGATAGAGAGGGGTGATGCGCCCTCCAAGCTTCTTCCAAAACGACTCTCGAAAGAGGCCGCGTCGCAGGGGCAGGGCCCCCAAAGGCAGCAACTCCACCCCTGCCGCGCCGGCTACGGTCAGCAGAACCGCGCCCCCCACCGCCGGCCAGGGCACCTCAATCTTCAGAACTTGGGTCAAAATCGCTTCCAGGAGGAGCGAAGCGGAGAGGGTGGAAATGGCGAAGAGAAGTACCCAAAAAATGAATGATTCCAACACCCAACGCAGGCTATTGAGCGACCAAAGCTTCAAGCTGCGCCAGCGAGGGGACATGGGGCCCAGTGTAGCCCGAGAAGGCCGTTTGTTCCCTCTCCTATAATAGACACATTTGGTCATCTATTGTATGACTCTCGCCATGGTACCCCCGTGTTGCGCCAGACCCCTGGGCCTGGCCGTGTTGATCGCCGCCAGCCTTGCCTTGGTTCAAGCTCCGGCTGCCGAGGCTCAAGGGGGCCGGCGCGTTCCGCCGCCCCCGATGCCCGAAGCCGGCCAACTGCCCGTCCCTCCCGGCGACTGGCTGGGACTGTCCTTGGAAACCGCGATTCAGACTCTTTCCGGCGAGCCCTTCACCCGCGGCAATCGATTTGAGCTCCTGGTGGATGGCCCGGAGTTCTATCCCGCGCGCCTGGAGATGATCCGGAACGCCCGGCACACCATCGATCTCACTACCTTTCTCTGGTGCGACGACGAGTCGGGCCTGGCCGTGGCCGAGGCCCTCGCGTCAGCCGCGAGGGAGCGAAACGTCCGCGTGCGAGTGATCGTGGACTGGGCCAACGACAAGCCCCACGCGCGGGGATACCAGACCATGCGCGACGCGGGCGTCGAGATGCTCATCTTCAACCCCCTGAGCTGGGGTGTACTCAACGCGCTGAAACGCATGCACCAGAAGACGATGATCGTCGACGGCACGGAGCTCCTGTTGGGCGGAGCCAACCTCTGCGACGAGTACATGGTGCCGCACGCGGCGCGAGGCCTCTGGCGCGATCTGGAGTTGCGGGTCCGGGGACCGCAGGTGAGCCGCGTCCAGGCGAGGATCGACGCCACTTGGAACTGGATGGCGCAGGAAGATAACGCGAATCGTATCCAAGAAGGCGCTCCCCTGCTGCGCCGGTACGAGGAACCCACCCCAGTGCCGAGGCACCCCGAGGCGGGAACGGCGCGGGGGATCTTCCTCTATCAGCAGCCCCGCATCCGACCCGAGGACGAGGCCCGGCACATCGAGCTCTATCGCCAGCTTCTCCTTTCGGCGCGCGAGCGGATCATCCTCTATGACGCCTACCTCATCCCGCCCCGCGATCTCGAGGAGGCACTGAAGGACCGCGCGCGCAAGGGCGTCAGCGTCGACATCATCACGAACTCCCTGAAATCGAACGACATGGGGCAGGTATTCGTCTCGTCGAGCTTGTCGCATTTCGGACGCCTGATGCGGGCCGGGGTGCGGATCTGGGAAGCTAAGGAGCGCACCTACCACGCGAAGGGTTTCCTGATCGACCGCTCGGCGCTCTCGGTGGGTTCCCACAACTTCACGAACCACAGCCACCGCAACAACGGCGAAAGCAACCTGCTTACCGACCAGCCTGAGGCCATTGACCGCTTCGAGCGAATGTTCGCGGAGGATACCGCCGGAGATGAGCTTCACCTCATCACTCCTCAGGACCTCATCGCCCGCTCCAATGCTCTGGACGAGCAGGGATTCCTCATCCTCGGAACCTGGCTCACGCCGTTTTTCTGAGCCTTTGATCCCCGGCATGGGAGCGGGTTACACTTCCCCCTATGCTCGCAGCCTTCATGACCGTCGTCTCCCTCTCGCTGGCGCAGGCCGCGCCTCCGCCCGCGGACAAGAAGCCCCCGAAGGCCCCCCGGCCGAAAGCGCCGCGCGTCTCGTACAACGAGGCCGCCAAGCTCTATGACGAAGCTGCCGGGGGACTGGGAGGCGAGGAGTGCGGTCCGCGCCCCCACCTGTTCGAGCCACGCATCATCTGCGGCATGACTCTCAGCGCGAGCGCCACTGACGGACCGCTGATCTACCCTGAGAGCATGCCCGCGCGAATGGCGCCGATCAGCGAGGCTCACCGCACCGGAGAGCAGGGGTTCATCGTATTCCGCGCCTGCGACGCCTATTTCCACAGGATCCCGCCCGGCGCCCGCGTGCCGCGCGGATGCATGGAAGCGGAACGCATGGGTCCGATGCCTGCGGGAGCATCTCTCGTGGCCCTTTCGACGCCGGGCCTGGGCGAGGTGCGCGGCATGTACGTGCCTGAGAACAAAGCTGACAAGGAGCCCTTTTTGCTCGACAGCGCGTCTTCCTTTCCCGGTTCGGGTTCCTGCTACCACCCCCTCGCGGCGGAGCGGATCGCGTCGGGAACGACGTTGACTGAAGCGCTGGACGGAATCCTACGCCGCCAGATCGAGGCTTTCCTCAAGGAAACGGAAAAGGAACCGGAGACGCGGGACGAGGTAAGAGAAGCCTGCGGGCGGATCGCCGCGCTCAAAGATCTCTTCCCAGACGAGTTGCCCGACGCCAAAAAAGCCCGTGCGGAGCGCCGCGCGAAAACCCAACCCCCGACTGCGGCCCCGGAAGAGGGAGCACCCCCGGCCCCGCCCCCGCCCCCGCAGTCACCAACGATCGACTTTTGAAACCTATGGCAGACTACGACTATGATTTCCTGATTATCGGTTCCGGATTCGGGGGGAGCGTCTCAGCGATGCGCCTCGCGGAGAAGGGCTATTCCGTCTGCGTGCTCGAGGCGGGCCGCCGCTGGAAGGACTCGGATTTCCCGCGCAGCAACTGGCAGGTCAGGAAATTCCTCTGGGCTCCCCTCCTTCGGTGCTTCGGCATCCAGAGAATCGCCCTCTTCCGGAACGTGATGATCCTGAGTGGCGCCGGCGTGGGCGGAGGAAGCCTCGTTTACGCGAATACGCTCATGGAGCCCGGCGACGAGTTTTACCGCACGGGAACCTGGCAGGGCTCGGGACGGGACTGGAAAGCAGAGCTCGCGCCCCACTACGCCACCGCGAGGCGCATGCTCGGAGTGGCGCCCAACCCGCGCACCACCTTCCCGGATCAAGTGCTCAAGGAGGTCGCCGACGAGCTCGGGTATGGGAAAAGCTACCGACCCACGGACGTCGGCGTCTTTTTTGGCGCCCCGGGCGAGACGGTCAAGGACCCCTACTTCTCGGGCCAGGGCCCGGACCGGACCGGCTGCCACCACTGCGGGGGCTGCATGGTGGGCTGCCGCCACGGCTCGAAGAACACTTTGCCCAAGAACTACCTCTGGTTCGCCGAGAAGTCCGGCGCGGTGATCGTGCCGGAAACCACGGCAAGCGATATCCGCCCCCTCGATTCCCCCCTTGGCGGTTACGAAGTGCAGGCCCGAAGCACCACCGACCTCCTCTTCAAACGCAAGCGGATCATCCGCGCGCGTTCGGTGGTCGTCTCCGCCGGTGTACTGGGCACGCTCAAGCTCCTTTTCCGCTGCAAGACCGCCACACGTTCGCTCCCGCAGATCTCCGATCGCCTGGGATACGAGATCCGCACGAACAGCGAGGCGGTGATCGGCGTCACGGAGCTCAATCCCCCAAAGGGCCGCGACTACTCCGAGGGTGTCGCCATCACGTCCATCATCCACGCCGATGAGCACACCTCAATCGAACCCGTGCGGTATCCCAAGGGTTCGAACCTCATGAAACTCCTGGCGGCTCCCATGACCGACGGAGCGCACCCGCTCGTTCGCCCGCTCGCGCTGCTTTGGAACCTACTGGCCCACCCCCTCGATACGCTTCGCCTGGCTTTCAACCGAGGATGGGCCGAAAAGAGCGTGATCCTGCTCGTGATGCAGACCCTCGACAACAAGATGAGGTTCGTCTTCCGCAGGAGCGTCCTCTCGCCGCTCAGGCGCGGGCTCGCCACGGCGGCCGATCAAGGCGGTGGCGCGCCTCCGGTTCCCACCTACATCCCCGCGGGGCATGAGGTGGCCCGCCGTTTCGCCGCGAAGGTAGGAGGCATCCCACAGAGCGCGGTGAACGAGGTGCTCCTCAATATCCCGAGCACCGCGCACATCCTGGGCGGGTGCCCGATCGCCTCGGACCGCGGGCGAGGCGTCGTGGACGAGAATCACCAGGTTTTCGGGTACCCCGGCCTCTACGTCTGCGACGGGTCGGTGATCCCAGCGAACCTTGGGGTGAACCCGAGCCTCACGATCACCGCGATGACGGAGCGGGCGATGAGCTCGATCCCGAAAAAGCGGGTTTGATTCAGGCGATCCCCGTCAGGCCGAGGCCCCTGAGCAGCTCCTCCACGGGCATCTTCCGCACCACTCTGACCTGGTCGGGTGGGCAGAACACCCGATGTTCGTCCTGCGCGTAAACCTTGATCCCCGAGAAGATCAACAGCGCCTCGATGGAGCCAGCTCCCTCCGCCTGCAGAGCGGCCAATAGCCCCGCTTCCACGCAACGCTTCAGGCCGAGCCCCGTCCAAAGCGCCACGGCATCCGGATCGAGGTCCTTCGGGGGAGGAGCGAGCCAGCCTTCCTTCACCCGAGCGCCTGGCACAAGCACAGGCTTTCCCATGCGCATCAGGAGAAAGTAGTGCTTCAGCTGCTGCCACTGCTCGAGCGGATTCACGGCGTCTTCGCCCTCCGCGCCCGGAAGAACTCCTTGAGGATCGCCTCGCAGCGCGGGTCGTGCTGGAACTCGGCCGGAAAACGGTGGTTCAGGCGCTGGTCCTCGTGAAGCGCGTGCCCGAGACTCAGAGCCCCCCCCTTTGGATCAGCGGCGCCATAGATCAGCCGATCCACCCGTGCGTGTTGGGCTGCACCCAGGCACATCGGGCAGGGCTCGAGCGTCACCACCAGGGTGCAACCCCCGAGCCGCCAACCTCCCAACCTGCGCGCCGCCTCGCGAAGCGCCAGAATCTCGGCGTGGGCCGAAGGATCCCGGTCGGCTTCTTTTCGGTTGCGCGCCACCGCGAGCACTTCCGATCCCCGGACGACGACGGCCCCCACCGGAACTTCCCCATGTCCGGCCGCCTCCTGAGCGGCGGCCAGCGCGAGCTCCATCCAGCCGGCGCGCGCGACGTCGCCAGTGGACGAGCCGCGATCAGAATGCTGTAATGGGGACATGCGCATCAGTTTTATCGCCTTTCTGATGCTCGGTCCACTCGGCGCCGGTGCCTGGGCGGCACCGGGCAAGGCGCCCGCCGCCAGTCCTCCTCCCCCTTCGGAGCAGCACGTCGGCCCGAAGACCGTTCCGGCGAAAAAGGGGAAGAAGATCTACCCGGCGCAAAAGAGGCCCAAGCTCAAACGCGAGGACTTCAAGCTCCAGGCGACGATGAAGAACCCGGACGGCTTCAAGATCGAGCCGAAGAACCAGGTCAAGCAGCCCGCCGCCATGACCTTGCGCAAACACGCGGTACGCCCCGGCATTCTCGTGCTCGAGCTCAAGGTGCGCGATCCCAAGCTCATGCTCAGCCGCAAGACGGCGGTGGTGCAGCTTTACCCCGAGGAAGAGGTGGAGCTCGAAAAGGAGATCTTCGTGAACGAGGAATGGCCGAAGACGGACCTCGTGGAGGTCGGCTACAAGATCCTCAAACCCGGCGGACCCTATCTGGTGCAAGGAGAAGGCGCGTTCACTCTTTGCCAGAAAAATTCGAAAGTCTGCGAGTCAAAGATCATCCCTTTTGCCGTCGAGCTGCCCTGAAGCCGCAAGCCGGCGCGCCAGTGTCCTGAGCTCGCGCCTTTGCCTGCGGTCCGTGCGGTCGAACCGAACGCCTGCCCCCCGGGGATGCGTCACGCCGCTCTCGGTGGACCAGACCACGAGCCCGGGAACGCGGTACTCGCTTCCGTCCACCTGGAACACGCAATCCACGCTCGTCTCTTCCTCCGGGAGATCACGAAGCTTGAGAAAACAACCTCGGCTCGAGAAGTCCATCACCTGCCCCTCCCAGATCGCCGAGCCCGAGGACTGATCGCCCACGAGCCGGGCGGGAAGATTCAGCTGAAATTCCGGATTCGATTCCCACCAGCGGATTCTAGGCGCGAGATAGGGAACGCGCAGCTCGCGAGAAATCTGATAGGCCACCGCAACGGCGGCGGCGGCACCCGCCAGGAAGGCCAGGGGTTTGTAATGGCTGGCCGAGTAGTTCAGCACGAGCACGGCGTTGGCGTAGAAGACGAAGGCGCTGCCGGCCAGTGCGGCGTGCCGTGCCCACGGTTTCATCTCCCGGAGGCCCCAGCCCACGATCACCATGATCACGGAAAGCGTCAGAAAGAGGGGGGTCAGCGCGAACGCCGCCATTCGCCCGGCCGGAACGTCGAAGACCACCGCCGATACCAGCAGATAGACGAAGGGGAACGCGAGGTGGAGGGAAGATAGGGCCCGAACGGTCCGGGTAGCGTGACGCCGCTTCACGCCTTTCATTCTAGCGCCGATCTCAATAAAATCAGCGCATGAAAGTCAAAACCGTTCTGGTCACCGGCGCCTCCACGGGATTCGGCAGGCTCGCCGCCGAACTCCTCCTCCATCGCGGACATCGGGTGATCGCCGCTCTCCGGGGAGGCCAGGACCGCCTGGAAAAGGTTTTTCCGCGGGCGCAGCTCGACACCGGGCGCCTTCACGCCGTGGACCTCCACCTCGAGCGCCCCGAGACCTTCAAGGCGGCCGTGTCCGAGGTGATGCAGAAGTTCCAGGGCCGCCTCGACGTGCTGATCAACAACGCCGGGTACGGCGAGATGGGCCCCATGGAGATCGTCTCCGAGCAGGCGCTGCGAAGGCAGCTCGAAGTCAACTTCTTCGGTACCGTCCTCCTCACGCAGAAGCTGCTCCCCGCGATCCGTCAGGCTCAGGGGCGCGTGCTCAACGTCAGCAGCGTGGTGGGGTTCATCTCTCTGCCCTTCTACGGCGCCTACGCCGCCAGCAAGTTCGCGCTCGAGGGCTACAGCGAGGCCCTCTGGTTTGACCTTCGTCCCTTCCGCGTGCAGGTGGGGCTCGTCGAACCCGGCGGTTTCCGTACGGAGTTCTCCGGGCGGGTGGTGAAGGACGGCCTGCCCGAGCAGGATCCCACGGGGCTCTACGCCCGGAGGATCGAGCGTTTCCGCGTGAACCTGAAAAAAAAGGAGGCGAAGCTCGGCGCAGATCCGATGACCGTCGCCAAAGCGCTGGTGAAGCTCAGTGAGAAACGCTCGATTCCCCTGAGGACGCTCTGCGGGAAAGACGCCAGGCTCGCCTACTGGAGCAAGCGCCTGTTTCCAGAGTGGATCTATCTCAGGATCACGAACTGGATCATGCGAAAGGGATTTTTCGAGGAATAGTCCCGCTCTCAAGGGGGCGTAGCGGCGTCTCCCGAGGAATAGCGCGTCTGCGCGTCCTCGAATGCGTCGGCCACCACCTTCTTCATGATCCGCTTCAGGACATCCGCCATGTCCATGGCGGCCATCAGCGTCCGCGCATCCGACTGCTCCAGCCGCTCGGTCAGGAGCCGCGTGGAATCGGAGATGCCGCCGGTCCGGTCGGGCGTAAGGATCTGGTCGTTCATGAAGGACTCGGCCTCGCCCAGGAGCTCCATCTGCCTTCCCTCAGTGCGCAACCTGGCGGAGATTCTCCGGAGCTCCTCGAAATGGGCGTGAACAAGGCCTTCGCTCCTTGCCACCAGCTCGGTGAGAGTCGCCTCGTCGAGCTCCGAGCCCTGCGCCTGCCCTTCCTGCCCGGGATCGATCGAGGAGAAATGCGGCACAAGAAGCTCGATCCAAAGCGCCCGGCGCAGCGGGGCGTCCGGCTGGTCGAATCGCACCATGCGCTCCAGGCGCCCGGGCCGCACAAATTGGCTCTTGGGCAGGCGCGCCGCGTGCCGGGTGGTTCCGATCCATACGAACCCCTCGGCTCTCTCGATCGCGAAATCGAAGATCGAGAAAAACTCCTCCGGCTCCATGCGCTCGTACATCTGATCGATGTTCTCAAGCGCGATCACGCGTCCGGACTCCTCGGCCGCGTCGGCCATCGCCCGCTGGAAGAAGTGCGCGTCCAGGATCTGGTGGGCGGGGATGGTGAGATGAGGCCAACCCAGCTTCCGGGCGATGTAGCGCGAGCCCGCGGATTTTCCGGTGCCCGATGGCCCGTAGAAGCAGGCGCTCGACGTCCATGGAATCCGGAGCGCGCGGGCCTGATCCCTCCCCGCGGAAAACATCGACGCCAGCCGATCCAGCTCGGCCCTCAGGCCCGCGGATAGAACGAGCCTCTCGGGAACCTCGTGGTCCGTCCAAGGAAATTGCACCCAACCGCCTCGGGTCCAGACCTGAAGCTTGGATTCCTGTTTCGCCACTCACTGTCCCCTTTCGCCGAACAGCAACGTGCCCACGCGCACGTGGGTCGCGCCGTGCTCGACCGCGACCTCGAAATCCTGGCTCATCCCCATCGAGAGCTTGCCCTGGGTCAAAGGCCCAAGCCCATTCGACAGCTCCCTCATGCGTGCGAAGGCTTCCTTCGAGGAACCGGTTCCCTGGGCCGGAATCGTCATGAGCCCCTCGAGCCGGATCCCATTTACTGACGCCAATTCTCTTGCAACCGCGGGCACCATGGACGGATCCATTCCCGACTTGGACGGCTCGCGGTCGATGTTGACCTGGAGAAAAACCGGAAGCGGCTCCGCGTGGCCTGATTCCGCCCAACGCTTCGCGAGCACGCCTCCCGTTTTCGCGGAGTCGACGCTTTGCACGACGGAAGCCCGCTCCAGCAGCAGCTTCGCCTTGTTGGTCTGGAGGTGGCCGATGAAATGCCAACGGATCCCCGGGCACCCCCTCGATTCGAGTTCCTCGGCCTTTTTCACCAGATCCTGAACGTAGTTTTCGCCGAAATCCCGATGGCCGAAGCGGTAAAGGGCAACAACGGCCTCCACGGGCTGGTACTTGCTGACGGCCACCAAGGTCACGGGCGGGCCCTTCGCGCGCGCGCGCGCGTTCTCGATGCGGCCCAGGATCTCCCGGTACCGCGCTTCGATCCTTCCCTCTACCATCGGCGCAGATCCTTAAGAACCTCATGAACCGGAAGGCCTACGACGTTGGTGTAGCTTCCGGAAATCGACTGGATGAGGGTCATTCCCACGCCCTGAGCGGCGTAGGAGCCGGCCTTGTCCATGGACTCGCCGGCCAGCAGATAACGGGTGATCCCGTCGGCGTCCATGGGGCTCATCGTAACACGCGTGCAGACCACGCGGACCACGGTCAAACTCTTTCCAGGCCGCGCGCGATCGGAGCCAATGAGGCAATATCCGGTGTAGACGCGATGAGTCCTGCCCGCGATGAGCTTGAGCATGCGCCGCGCGTCGGGCTCGTCCACGGGTTTTCCGAGCACGCGTTTGCCCGAGGGGTCGACGACGATCGTATCCGCCGCGAGCACGACCCTCCCGGGCTCCGGCGCCTGGCCCGCGAGCGCGGCGAGCGCCTTCGCGCGGGCCAGGCGCCGCACCAGGGCCGTGGGTTTCTCTCCGCGGCGGGGCGTCTCGTCCACGTCTGGGGAGGCGGTCACGAAGCTGACGCCCGCGCGCTCGAGCAGCTCGCGCCTCCGGGGGGAGGTGGATGCCAAAAGGACCTTGGGCAGCCCGCGCGCCATCAGAAGTAGAACTGCGTGGAAACGAAGCGGAACTGGTCCTTGAAGTCCCGGAAGCTGTCAGTCCGCCGGAAAAACACGATCGCCTCGGTCATCGTGTTGGACTCGCTGATGAAGAAGAAGCTGCCCCCCGACCGGAAGACGGTGGCGAGGCCCAGGCCCGCGCCGGCCACGGTGGTTTTCACCTTGTACTCCTCCTCGGTGTAGAGCTTGCTGATGTGGTTCATCAGCTTGGCCTTGTCCAGGCTGCCGTAGTGATCGATCGCGCTCACCGCCACGTAGTCGCCGTCGAAGGCCACGCTCATGCCCACCGCGTCCCGGCCGGAGAGCTTGCGCACGGTGGCCCGCGACTCCGAGGCATGACGCTGCTTCCCGAGCTCGTCCATCGGAGCGTCGAACATCGCGTTCATCAGAAGCTCATCCACCGCGTTGGCCACGATCGAGGCCATTCGCGCCTTGAACTTCGCCGCGAGCAGGTAATTCTTCACGGCCTCGACAGCCTCCTGCTTCTGCCCGGTATTGTCGAAATTGACGGTCTGGACCTTCACCTTCGTCCCGAAGATGTTCTGCAGCCCGAAGGCCCGTTCCTGAGTCGTCGCCTTCACGAGACGGCCGTAATGCTGCCCGGCCTGTTTGGTGTTCGCGAAATTCCTGAAGACAAAATGCCCGAAAATCGGGCTCTTGAGCAGGAACTGAACGCGGCTCAGGTCCTCCGAGCTGATGTAATGGAGGTAGTTGGCGTTCAGCTGGTCGGAGAACAGGCCCACCGTCTCCTGAACCGCGTCCTCGAACTCCTGGTATTGCTGCTGGGAGGACGCATCCACCAGCACTGCCAGTAGCTTCTCCTGCGCCAGGATCTTGGCGCCTTCCCTGGGATCTGCGGCCGTGACGAGAGACAAACCTGCGGCGATCGCCACCTCGGCGGCGAACTCCTGGTCGTCGGGACGCTGCGAGATGAGAAGAAGCGACTTGCCCAAAGCCCCGCTCAGTTCATCAGAAAGTTGAAATACTCCTCGGGAATGTCATCGAACACCGCCTGACCGCCGCACTTCGAGCACTTCAGCGTGGGTAGCTCGAATTTCAGCTGTTTGAGCGCGCTCACCTGGAACATCCCGATCAGCTCGCTCTTGCATCCCTCGCACATGAATGGAACGAAGATCGACACCACCTCGCCGCCGCAGGTGAAATTCGAGATCAGATTGATCTGCTCCACGATGGCCGTGGAGCACTCCACGAACTTGAGCGTCACTCCCTTGGCCGCCACCGCCTGGAAGTAGCGGATCCAGGACTTCACGCCCACCGAGTTGATTCGCGGCACCCCGCGGCAGTTGACGTGGAGCTCCTTCGGAGTCTCCCCGATGAGCTGGTTGAAATCGACGCTCTCCTCGATGGAGCCGTTGAGTTTCACCACCAACACCGCGCCATTTTGCTCTTTCGTGACGTTTAACACCGAATCACCACCTCACAACCCGTTGAATATCAATAAGATGTTAGTGACAATAGAGGGGTGGAGCAAGCTCAAATTCGAGTCCGCCTGCCCGTGGGCACGAAGCTGCTGGCCGCGATCCTGCTGCTCTTGATCACGGTTATCGGCTTCCTGGACGTCTCCACCATCTTGATCCTCGCTGAAGACAAGCGCGCCTACACCTACCAGGCGCAGGCCAACGAAACCCTGCTCGCGGGTCGGGAATTCACGAGCCTCGTCAAACGATCCCTGGATACGCTCAGGCTTTCACTGAGCAATGTCGATCCCGGCAAGGCCATCAGCCCCCAAGAAAGAGCCCGGCTCAGCGAGATCCTCGACAACCAATCGGAGATCCTCTCGCTTTCCATGAACCTTCTGAATCCGGCGAACGGCGACGCGACGCCACTCGTCAGGATCGTTCAGGAAGAGCTGGCCAAGGCAGAAAACCTCAATCCCGCAAGCCTCACGATCGAGCGCGACTGGGTGAAGGCGGTGCTTCCCGAGGTGGTGACCAAGGGATTCGCGCTCGCGAACGTATCGCGGCTGGGCTCTCCGCCCCTCGTGGCGCTCCTCCTGGGCGACGTGAAGCTCAAGGACTTCCCTGCCGGCATGCCCGTCGCGATCGGCATCATGTCGCTACAGGACTTCGCCACCGCGCTGGGAGGCTCCGATCTCACCATCGCGTCGCCCGAGGGCTGGACCCTTTTTTCGACGGACGGCGAGGCGCTCTACACCCGCCGCAACGTCTCCGACGATCCCCTGTTCCGAAAGGCCAAAGGAAGCGCCGTCACGCGAGGATCGCAGGAGTATGAGCACGGCGGTACGCGGCTCCTCGGCAGCTACTACAACCTGAACTACGGCGCGGTCGTGCTCACGCGCACCACCTGGCAGAAGGCGATGCAGGCCACGGCCGCGCTCACGGAGCAGTTCGCCCTGCTTGGCGGGATGGCCGTGGGGCTCGCCATCATGTTCGCTCTGGTGTTCGCGAAATCCATCAGCGCACCCCTCGCGCGCCTCTATGAGGCGACGAAAAAGGTCGCCTCGGGCGATTTCCACCTAGTGCTTCCGGTGATCGGACGAGACGAGTTCGCCGCCCTCTCCGGATCCTTCAACTCGATGGCCGCGAGGATCCAAAGCCTCATCGAGGAAACCGCCGAGAACGCCAGGATCGAAGGCGAGCTCGCGATCGCCTCCACTGTTCAGCAGACACTCATCCCGCCGCCGAAGTTCGACCACCCGAAGATCTACATCCGCTCGCATTATCAGAGCGCCTCGGAGTGCGGCGGGGACTGGTGGGGGTCTTTCGGCGTGGGAGACAAAATCGCCCTCATGATCGCCGACGCCACCGGCCACGGCATCCCGAGCGCGCTCATCACGGCCTCCGCTCGGAGCTGCTTCAGCGTGATGCACAAGCTCGCCCAGGAGGACAAGACCTTCCACTTCTCGCCGGGCGAGATGCTGAGCTTCGCGAACCGAGTGATCTACGACGCCTCGGGCGGGAAGATCATGATGACCTTTTGGATCGGGGTTATCGACTTCCAGGCGATGACGCTCACGTACGCAAACGCGGGCCACAACCCGCCCTGGCTCTTCACGAGGCAGGGCGGCGCCTACAAGATGTCGAGCCTCGTCTCGAAGGGACAGCGCGCGGGCGAGACCCAGAACGCGCCCGCGTTCGCGGAGAAGTCAGTCAAGCTGAGCCCCGGGGACGTGCTTTTCCTCTACACGGACGGCCTGCTCGAGGGGACGAACTCGGCTGGCGCGCAGTTCGGGAAGAAGCGCACGCGGCAGCTTGTCGAGAAGCTCGTGGGCACCGGGCCCGACGCGATCGTCGACGGGCTCATGAAAGACTTCATCCCCTACAACGGCGACAAACCCTTCGACGACGACGTCACGCTGGCCGTCGCCAAGGTGAAGTGAGCGGCGGACGCGATGACGGACACGCCGCAGCGAGACCCGGGCAGATATAAACTCTGGGAAAAGATCCTTCTCTCCGCCGCGTTTCTGCTGTTTTCGGGATCTACCTTCGTCTACCTCTCCGGCATTCCCCTGCGAATCCACCTGTTCGGCTGGGAAGAGGAGTTGAAGGAGCTCGAAGGCGTGGGCTTCCTGGAGTTCTCCCTCGGCGACATCAAGCGCAAGAAATTCACCAGCCCGCTCTTCGAGCGCATCCGCCAGCAGGACCGCCTCTACAACTTCGACACGATCGTGACCGGGCCGGACGGCGGCGCTACTCTGACCCTCGACGACGGCAGCAACATCGATCTGGGTCCCAACACGATGATTCGGCTCGAGTTCGCCTCGCGGCTCACCCTGGGCGGGGTAAGCCGCGGCGCCCAGGTGAGCGTGGTCGCCGGCCAGGTCACCGGAAAACTCAACCCGGTTTCCGGACGCGACCTCCTCATCAAGTCGAACACGGACCTCGTGCGGCTCAGCAAGGGGACGGGCCTGACGAGCTCCATCAAGGTCGCCGCCCCGGGTCTGAAGCCCATGCGTCCATCGGACCGGAACGACGTCATGGACGAGGCGGCCCGGCTCGCCGCCATGTCCGAGGATGAGCGCAAGGTGTTCATGCGCCTTCAGCAGATGAAAGACGAGAAAGACAAGCTCGTCCGGCTGCGGCAGGACAAATACGGCGTCCGGCTCGTCTCACCCGCACAGGACGACGTGCTGGCGCTCCCGGACGGCACCAAGGAGCTGGTCCGCCGCACCCGCTTCGAGTGGGAGGTGAACCCTCCGGATGCGGAGGTGCGCTTCACGCGTCGCCGGCTCTCCGAGCTGGCCGAGAAGGGCACCTTCATGGAGCTGCTCACGCGAGTCGTGCCCGGCGAGGGCGGAAAGGGTTTCATCGACATCGACCTCGAGCTGCCAGGCCGGTACGAGTGGGAGCTCGCGGGCGTCGAGGAGAGGATCGAAACCGAGCGGCGCCTTTGGAACCGTTTCACCGTCGATCCCACCTTCCGCGGCATCGACGTCGGCGAGCCCCTTATCGGCGGCGCCCCGGCCAGATCCAACGAATACGCGGGCGCGAGCATCGCGGACTTCGACATCACACTGGTCTGGGACCCCTTCCCGCGCGCCACCTACTACCAGGTGGACGTGTACAAGGATCCGACGACTCGGGTGCCTGTCCTCGAGAGGCGCGTGGCGGAGACGAAGTACGCCATCAACAAGGACAAGGTTTTTTCAGGCCGCATCTACTACCGCGTGAGCACCGAGCTTCGGAACGGGTTCGTGGCAACCTCCGGGATGGTCACCTTCCGTTTCGATTTCCTTCCGCCGGTGGCCATGATCCCGAAGGAAAACGCGCGGATCACCCAGAAGGACATCGCCGCCGAGGGCGGCAAGATCCTCTTCACCTGGCAGAAAACGAACTACACCGAGGCCTATGAGCTCCAGGTGGCGACGGACCCCGCCTTCGCCAACACGATCGCGCGCCAGAAGACCGAGGAGAACTTCGCCCTGATGAAGTCGCCCCCCCCGGGCACCTATTACTGGCGGCTCCGCAGCCTCGGAAAAGGGGCCTCGAGCCCCCCCGGCCCCTGGCGCCCGTTCATGGTGACGCCGTAACCCAGGTACGATATGGGTTTTCAAGCATGTCTGAAATCCAGGTGAAGCCGACGGAAAAGAAGAAGCCCATCGAGTACCAGTGCGAGGTGATCTCCAACAAGCACCTCACCCCCACGGTCTTCGAGCTCAAATTTCGCCCTCACGAGGCCTTCGATTTCAAGGCCGGGCAATTCATCAGCGTGATCGTGCCAGGCGCCGGGCCCGGCGGACGAAACCTGCGCCGCGCCTACTCCATCGCCTCTGAGCCTGGCCGCGACCCTATCGAGCTCTGCGTGAAGCTGGTGGAAGGCGGTCCGGGCACCAACTACCTTCACCGGCTGCAGCCCGGCCAGAAGTTCGCAGGCGTCGCCCCCTACGGCGACTTCCTGTACGTCACGCCTTCGAAGCGCTACGCGGCTTTCATCTCCACGGGAACCGGTATCGCGCCATTCAGGTCGATGATGCTTTCGCGGGATTTCCGCGAAGCTCCTCCGAAAGGGGTCTTCAGCATCTTCGGGGTGCGCGACCAGAGCGAGATCCTCTACGAGGACGAGTTCCGCGATTACCCCGGCCTCCGATGGACCACCTGCCTGAGTCGGCCCGCCCCGGGATGGAGCGGTTTCACCGGCAGGGTGACGCATTCCCTGGAACAGGCCGGAGAGGCCTTTCCCTGGTTGGAAACCGACTTCTACCTCTGTGGAAACGGCGACATGATCAAGGAGATCAAGGCCCTGCTCCTGGAGCGCCGGGGCGTGTCCAAAGAGGCGGTACACGTGGAAAAATACTACTGATTCCAACTCATTGACGCCAATAGAACGAATAACGCTAAGCATTAAGTCCAAGCTTTACAGTCAGCCGTCTCCTCCCATACAGGTCGGGCATGCAGATTTTCACCTCGTGGGTTGTACCGGCGCTTCTGGGCATCTTCTGTCTTCCCGCTTTCGCGGGCGTCGCCCCGGCGTTCTCGACAAGGGACCTGGTGCTGGCCGACACGGACTCGGACTTCGGCGGCTACTACCTGGACATCGAGAGAACCGTGGAGCGACTCCAGGTCTCGCGGCTCCAGGCCCATGAGATCCAGAAGCTCATGCGCGACGAGCTCGAGCTGCTCTCGGGCTCGCCCTCGGTGCTTGAGCAGGCGCCCTACCTCTCGCAGGCGCTGGCCAACTCCGTCGATGCGGTGGTGAGCCGCGGCGTCTCCCCGAGCGGCTACCGGCCGATGCGTTTCCGCCAGGGCGAGTTCGTGATCGTGTTCGATCTCGATGAGACGCTCCTCACGCACTGGTACCGCCACGGAAAAGGAGTAGGCATCAACCGCAAGGGAAGCCTCTCGCTCGCCGTGCGCGACGTGGTCCCGAGCTTCGTCGACCGCGCCACGGGCGACTCCCTGGATCAGCCGAAGCTCACGATCTCCGGTTCGATGGTTCAGCTGCGGCCGGGCATCGGACAGATGGCGAAGAGGCTGGCGGCGATTCCCGGGTTCCGCGGCTTTGTCCTCTTCACCGCGAAGGAGGACCGCTCGGCAGAGGCCCTCATCTCCGAGTGGCGCAAGCAAGACGCCAGCTTCTTCCGGCACGTGAAGGGCGTATTCGCCAGGAACCACCTGCGCATCGGCCAGGGGCTCAAGAAGCCGAGCAAGGATCTGCGGATCTTCGACGAGACGCTTCAGCACGCCCTACTGCTCGACGACAACGAGTCGCGCGTGATGCAGCAGGAGCTCTGCTTCGCCATCCCGAAATTCAACGCCGACGCCTACCTCGATGCTTTGGGCCCCGATAAGCCCGCTTCCGCCGCCGCGGTCCTGGCTGCGAACACCGGGATCCTGCCTTACGCGGCCGCCGCGGTCGCCGCCTGCGCGAAAGCCTCGCGCGGAGGCGACGGAGCGGCTTCCATCGCCAGATGCTGGGCGGACGGCCTCGGAAACGCGGCGGGCACGCCGGATGCCGAGCTGAAAGCCTACGAGGCCCACCTGAAACGGCGGGGAGTGAGGCTCGATGGAATCGACCTCCATTCAGTGTTTCATCAGCCCTTCGAGTTCGAGTTCACCCGCCCGCTCCAGGGAGTTTTCCCGAAATTCAAAGGGAGCAAGCGGGTTTCCGAGGTACCGGTGGGCGGCTGAGCGGGGCGCTCAGCCAAGCGCCATCTTCATGCAGAACACGGAGCCGCCGGACTTGATGAACTCGCCCGTTTCCACCTCCACCGGCTCGTAGCCCGCGGACCGCAGGGCTCGATTGAATCTTTCGTTCCCCGCCTGGACCACGACGTGCCTGCCGTCCGGGCAGTAGGCGTTACCCGCGAAACCCTCCTTCGCCTCCCGGAAGTCCAATGGGATCAACCGCGTGAAGGCGCCCCGGATCGCGGCGGCGCTCTCGGCATCGAAGGCCTCCTCCACCCATGCCGCCTCGCCCTCTCGGAGGAGGCAGAGGCAGGTGTCGAGGTGGTAGAAATGCTCGCTGATCAGGCGCACGCTCAAGGTTTCGATCCCTTGCTCGGAGCCCAGGATCCGGTACACCTCGGCGCTCGTGCGGAAACCGAATCCCCCGATCAGCCGCTTGCCGGGCTGTAGCCAGAGGGCGTCGCCCATGCCCTCGAAATCCATCTCTCGCGCGGCGAATGTATCGTGGACCCGATATCCCTCTTTCTCATACCAGGCGCGGAAGATCGGAACCTCGGCCCGGCGCTCCGGGTGCGCCATCCTCGAGAGAATTACCTCCCGGCCCCATGGCAATCCGTGGTTGGCGCTGAACACCATGTCGGGCAGGCCGGGGGCGCCGGGAATCACCTCCACCTCCACTCCGATCCCCCGAAAAACCTCCAGAAGCCGGCTCCACTGCTGAACGGCGCGGGAACGGTCGACTCTCTGGAGCGACCCATCCGCCGCCAGCATGTGGGGATTGATTCCATAGGTCACGTCGAAATGTTCTGGGCTGACCATGAGCAGGCGCATGAAGCGGCTTATCGCGCCGATTCCGCGTCTTGTCCAGGCAGGGGAGCATGGTACATTCCAGCGGACATGCCCCTGCTCACGAGCCTCCTCATCCTCATCGTCGCGGCCCGGCTGCTGGGCCAGGTCATGATCAGGCTGGGGCAGCCCGCGCTCGTGGGAGAGATGCTCGCGGGGGTTCTGCTCGGGCCCGCCGTCCTGAACCTGGTCAGCCCCAACGAGGCGCTCTCCGGCATCACGGAGCTGGCCGTGTTCCTAGTCATCCTTTCGGCCGGCCTCGAGATGGACGTGAAAGACCTGGTGGACGCCTGGAGATCCCGGGGCCTTGTCCTCGCCGCGCTCTCCTTCCTGATCCCGCTCCTCGCGGGGATCGCCATCGGCGTGATCTACCGAATGGACGTGATGCGAACCGTGTTCCTCGGCGTTTGCATCTCGATCACGGCGCTGCCCGTGGCGGTGCGAATCCTCGAGAGCTTCAAGCAGCTCCACACTCCCATCGCAAAGTTCGCGATAGGAACGGCCATCCTCAACGACGTGGCGGCGCTCCTTGTGCTGGGCGTGATGCTCAACCTCCCCGAGCAGCGCTCGTTCAAGGCCATCGCAGGCTCCGTTGGCGTCGTGGGCGGAAAGTTTCTCCTTCTCGCGGGCCTGATCGTCGGGATCGGCCGTCTGCTCGAGCACGTGTCCGACCGTGGGATCAGCATCAAGGGGGCCATGGAACAGCTGGTGAAGCTCCTTGGAGCCGAGGCTCTGTTCGGCGTGGTCGTCATTTTCGTGCTCGTTTTCGGGTCGATCAGCGAGGTGCTGGGCTTTCACTTCGTGATCGGGGCCTTCTTCGGCGCGTTGCTGCTCAGCCGCGACTTCTTCACGGGCCCCCGCTTCGCTGACCTCCAGAAAACCCTGGGATCGATCACCGGCGGGTTTCTTGCTCCGCTGTTTTTCGCCACCATCGGGCTCGAGTTCAACCTGATCGCCATTCATTCCGTGGGGTTCATGGTTCTTGTCCTGGTCGTTTCCATCGTCACCAAGATGGCCGCGGGTTGGCTGGGTGGCCGATTCGCCGGCCTCAAGCCACGCGAGGCGCTCGCCCTGGGCGCGATCCTCAACGGGCGCGGCGTGATGGAGCTCGTGGTGGCGAGCATCGCCTACGAGCGGGGGTTCATCGGGCAGGGGCTTTTCTCCACGCTCGTGCTCATGGGGCTTGTCACGACCCTGATTACGCCTTCGCTCTTCCGGCAGTTCTCCTGGATCAAGGCGCGGAGCCGAACCGATGGCCCGGCCCGATAGGCTCTTCCACTGGATCCTGGGGCTGACCTTCGCGGCCCGCCTCGGCCTCGCGGCCTGGCTTCCCATGACCGGAGATGAGGCTTACTACGTGGCCTGGGGCCGGCACCCTTCGCTCGGATACTATGATCAGCCGCCGATGGTGGGCTGGTGGCTGGCGGCGCTGCTCTGGGTTTCGGATGCGCGCGTTTGGCTCCGCCTGCCGGCGGTGCTCCTGCCGGTAGCGCTGGGCCTCGGCTTGCGGAAGCTGCTACCCCAGGCGAAATCAAACCTGGGCGCGAGCCTCTTTCTTCTTGCCCCCCTCCATGCTCTTCCGCCCCTGATCACCACGGATACGCCCTTGATCTTCTTCAGCGCGATCAGCTCCGCCCTGCTTCTCCGCGCGACCCGGGGAGCCGGGATGATGGCGTATGCCGGGGCGGGAGCGGCCCTCGGATTGGGGTTCCTTTCGAAGTACTTCGCGCTTCTCGTGCCCGCGGCATTCTTCGTCTGGTTGATCCTGGAGCGGAGACCGAGAAGGGACTGGGTCGGATTCGCGCTCATGCTGGTTTTCGCCCTGCCGGCGGCATGGATCCACCTTCATTGGAATTCCGAGAATTGCTGGGCGAACTTCTACTTCAACCTCGTCAAGCGGCACGGCGGAGAGTCCTTTTCCGCCGTCACGTTCGGCACCTTCTGGGCCTACCAGGTCTACCTGGCCACTCCTTTCCTGCTTTACCTCCTCGTCAGGAACCTGCGTGGCAAGGAGCCCGTGGAGATCGGGATCAAGAGAAGCCCCGAGCTCCGGCTGGTGAGTCAGTTTTTTCTCATACCCCTCTGCGCCTTCGCGCTTTCGGCTCTGAAATATCCTCAGGGCCTCCATTGGATGCTCGCGTTCTATCCCGCCTTCTATCTCTATCTGGGCTGGCGTCTGCCGGAGAAGGAACTCCGCCTGGGCATCAAGCTCATGGCCGCATTCCTTGCGATGCACCTCCTCCCACTCCTGGTCTACGTCCTCACGCCCGGCTCGGCCTGGGAGGGCACCCGCTACTGGAAAAGCAGGGTGCTCTTCCATCACGGAAACGAGGTGGCCGCTGCCGTGGAGGCCGCGATCCCTCAGGGCACTCCGCTTGCCACGGACGGGTACACTCTGGCCTCCGTGCTCGGATACCACCTCGGACGGGACGTCGCGGTCCTGGGAACGGGCTCCCGCTTCGGCCGCCACGACGACTGGGTCACCGATTTCGCGAAGCTCGAAGGAAAAACGATCGCCTACGTGGTCCGCGCGCGCCCGCCGGAAGGACGATGGTCGAAGTACTTCGAGTCGTCCGAGATCCGCGTTGTGACCGTGAGGGGCGTGGACTATTTTGTCCTGTTGGGCCACGGATTCAACTACGTCCTCTACCGGATCGAGGTTCTGGGCCGCATCCGCGCGCGCTACTACGCGCTCCCTCCGAAGTACGCGGCTACAGGCTGCCCGTTCGCGGAAAAGTACTTCGAGGCCGATTGAAGCCTCGATCAGCGGCATGGCGATTTCGAATCCAGGCCCTTCGCGGATAAGTGGCCATTACTACGGACTTTTTTGAATGCCCGTGTCTTTTTTGGCGCATTTATTCACGTCTCGGCTCCCGGTAGACTCTTTGAGATGGGGGCCGGGTGAACATTGGGAATGTGAAGCTCTTTCCGGCTGCCTTGAGCATTCTGCTCCTCACGACGCCAGGATTCGGCGAAGAGTGCCCTCATCCGCCGCGGGGGCTGCCGGAGGTGCTCGCGCTCGCCGGCACCGCGAAGCAAGCCGCGGACTCTGTTCCGCCTTCCACGCCCCTCCCCAGCTGCACGCAGCGCCTGGCGCAGGCCTGCTCTCGGCTCTCGTCGGCTCCCGCCGGCATCATCAGCCGCAACCCCTCCGGTCTGGTTCGCCTCAACCCCACCACCCTGACGCGCGACCTCCCCGCGGACGCGCGAGCCCTCCTTGAGGTCGCCAACATCAATCCCGGGAACTTCAACATGGGCATCGTGCCGCTTTTCGAGCGGCTTCGCTCCACCCTAACCGCGAGAGTGGGCGCGATGCCTGCGGACTCAGCCGTCCGCGGCGCCCTGCTCCTGCGTCTCAGCAAGCTGGACCTGCGGGTGGAGAATTTCGAGAGGTGCACGAGGGAAACTCAACCTCCGATCGTGGCCCGGTACGCGGATGGCGCCGTTCTCATTTGCCCCATCATGACCCATTTCGATCCGATCGAGATCGCAAGCATGCTGGCTCACGAGCTGGGACATGTGATCGATCTCTGTGATGAGGGTTATCCTCAGCCCCCCGTCACGGCGGGATTCCCTTTCGAGGCCATTCACGCCTGTGCCTCAAGAACCACCGCCGGCAACGCCGGTCTTCGGGCTGAGGGCTCCCCGCCCACCTGCGACCGCGACGGCGAGCTTTATGCGGATTACATCGGAACGGCGCTCGTATCGGCCACGCTGAGGCCCTCGGAATTCTCGTCCGATCCCGTCGACGCGGCCATCCAGTTCGCGGGCTTCAGGCTTCTGAGCGCCTGCTATCCCTCCGGCACCTATGCCCACTTCGGCGGGCCGATCCTTCAGAGCGGGCTCGCTCAGCGCGCCCTCGCCTGCTCGGGCGTCGATATCCCCACGGCTTGCTCTGGCGTCGTTGAGCCCTAACGCGTAGGGTTTGCGGCATGAATCCAAGATATCTGGCCATGATCTCACTTCTGAGCGCACTGGGATTCCAGTCATGCCACTGCTCGAAGGGGCCTCCCTCGGAGGCCGCGCGCGATCTGTTCAGATCCTCCCGGGAATTCATGGCCAAAGAGGACTGGAAGGCGGCCCACGCCGCCCTGGATGAAATCATCCGAGCCTATCCCGATGCGCCTCTCACGCAAGAGGATGCCTACGACGTGGATCCGGGCGGAACCGAACCGATCACCTACGCCGCGTGGGCGAAGGCGGATCTGCCCAGGGTGGAATGCGAGCTTGAGAGCTCGGCACGGAGGCTCCATCCTGATCCGGTGAAACTGGGTTCCGAGATCGTGACGGCGGTATCCGCCCGGGACGAGGCGGCGCTTCGGGATCGCCTTTCATCCTGCGGCGTCCTCATCGGGCCCTGTTTCTCCGACGGAGACATCCTACAGCCGGCCGCAACCGCGGAATTCTCGCTGAAGCTCGAGCGGGAATCCCCCCTCGTCGTGGAAAGATCCGAGAGCCACGGCGACAGACACAGCGTACTGATCAATGGAGTCCGCGGACAGAAGCTGCTCATCAGGTTCAGCCGCAAGAAGGGCGGCTGGTCCTGGGACAGCCTGATCCTCTGCGACCCGAAACTCGCCGTGGGGGACTGGTGGAAGGAGTGACGACCTCTCACCAGAAGGCGTAGGACATCCCCGCCGAGACGCCCCACATCGACATCTCGTTCGGGCCCTTCTGAAAACGGATGCGGGAGAGGTCCAGCGTGGCGCGGGGGGCCCTCGGGCTCCTGAAGATGCCGATCGAGCCGCCGACGGACAGCTCGTTGTTTTCCAGTTGAAACAGACGCAAGGCGTCGCTCACGACCGCGAGCTTCGCGTAGGCCGACCACGAGATCCCGCGAGCGGGCATGTGGCTGACCTGGATGAAGACCTGGGGCCCGCTGAGAGGGTAAACGCCGTACAGATCCGCCACGGTTTCCATGGCCCAGAAATACCATCCCCCAAGGAAGAACCACTCCGTTCCGCCAAGGTCGACCGGCAGCCGATATCCGAGTCGGCCGTTGAAGCCCAGCACCTGCGCAGTGGGAAGATGCTGGGGGGAGCTCGCGAGCGCGGCGATGTTTCCGAAAACAGTCACGTCCGCCGTGAGCAGCCGGGGAATGAGGTGATAGATCCCGGTGGCCTTGAGGGTAAGCATCAGCTCTTTCAACGACACGTCGACGGCAGTCTCGTCATAGGCGAGGTAGGTCAGCGCTACTCCGAAGTTCGCTCGCCAGCGCGGCTCCCGGGCCCGAGGCGAGTAGTTCAGGGCGTACCTCGCCTTCTTCTTCTGCTGGTCGAGCACCCCCAGCACCCGGATCACGCGCTTCTGGCCCACCGTCACCGCCGGCCGGGAAAACCGAATGGAAACTCTGTGGGCGTCATCCATCGCCCCAACGGTATCGGGCACGCTCCAGGAGGAATCCTCGCTGGTGCGGATCTCCACGGCGATGCCGTCGTCTTCCTCGCGGCACCCGATCGCCACGTAGAGATGCTCCCCTGCGGCGCCCAACGCCTGAAGACTGAGCCGGTGACTGTCGCACTTCTCGTAGGCCACGACGGTGGGCACGGCCTTTTCCACGCGCAGGGCCAGGGCGATCCGGCGCTCGCCCTGCGCGGTCTTGAAGGAAGCATCGATCGTGGCGTGTCGGCCCGTCTGCTCCACGACCCACAACGCGTCCGCGCTCCCCTTTTCCTGCCTTCTCACCGACAGGATGCGGCCCAGGGTGCCGTTCGATCCCACGAGCTTGAATCCCTTAGGCACCCGAGTCTTGAATCGGGTTTCGAGAGCCACCTGATCGCCCCGCCGCACCCAGGCCGAGCTGATATCGCGCACCACGAGCACGAGCTTGCCCTTCTCGTTCGCAAGACCCACCTGGACCCTGGGCGCGGGGGTGGCCTCGACCAGGAGCTTTTCCTCCTCCTGAGGTTTTTCCTCCGCCCGGGAGCCTGGGAGGAGCAGGGCCCAGATGATCAAAAGCGCCGTCACAAGGTTCAGTGTGGAACAGCGTCGGCCGGAAAAAAACGAAATATCGGCGCGGTCCGCGATCGCTATCTGAAGATCAGATCTCCGGAGGAGTCAAAAGTGAACCAGAAGGGATCGCCGCCCCTCAGATTCTGATCGAACAGCGAGCCCTCCGTTCCCCCTACCATCACCCATTCGCCGTCTTTCGCGCGAATCAGGGAGGTGGGATACTCGTCGGCCTCCGCGGTCACTCCGCCGGAAACGGCCCCGAGCTGCCGCTCCCAGACGGGATTGAGGTTGGCGTCGACCCTCCCGGCGATGATATCCCAGCTCCCGGCCGCAGAGGCTTCGCCGAAGTTGCTGTTTTCCCCGTACCCGGCGAAGACATAGGATCCATCGACGCCTTTCCGGAGGAATACGCCGACATCGATCCCCGCGGAGGCACCGTTGTGCGTGACGGCACCATACTGGAGGATATCGGTGACCGTGCCCAGGCTGGTGAAACGCGCGATCGCCACGTCGAACCCGCCGCCGTTCGCCTCTCCGAGGGCTCCGTCCGTATCCACCAAAACGGTGGCCCCACCGTCGTCGTCCAATGCGAGCCAGCCGCCGAAATCGTATCCCGCCGCCGCTGCACCCAGCGTAGCCGTGCCGAGCTGCCTGCCCCAGAGGAGGAAGCCTGACGAGGCGAATTTCGAGAGCGTCAGGTCGGCGCTCCCTCCTAGAGCCTCGTAGTAGTCCGCGCCCATGACGGTGGCCCCGACGAACAGGTTGCCATCGGAGTCCTCCTCCATCGCCACCGGGAACACGAGCGCCCCGGGCAGCGCCACTCCGATCGTCGTCAGGCCCCGTTGCCTCACCCAGACCAGATTCCCGGCGTTGTCCCAACGGACCAGGAAGAGATCTTGTCCCCCCGCCAGTGGCTCCGCCAAAGTGCTTTCCGTACTCCCCACGACGGTGATCTCCCCGGCGGCGTTCACCACCATATCGCCGAAGGACTCCGCTTGCGTGGCATCCACCGGGGCCGACACCGCGCCCAGCTGACGGATCCACTCCATGACCCCCGTGGCGCGATCGATGCGGGCAACAAAGATGTCCTCGTTCACGCCGCCGTTCGCCTCGCCAAGCGCGCCTCGGGTCGTTCCTCCGATGATCAGGTCTTGGGATCCGGGCTCCAAGGCGATCGCGTAGGGCCTGTCCTCCTCGAGAGTGCCCGCTCCGAGGGTCTTGCCGAACTGGCTGATCCAGCCCGGAGTCCCGTTCGGCAGGATCTGATAGATCGCTACGTCCTTGCCTCCGCCGTTCTCGTCGGCGGCATCCAGGGTTGTGGCAATGCCGTAGAGGTAGCCGTTTTGGTCGCAGATCACGGTGCGGCCGCTGCCGGCCACCGTCTCATCGAACCTCAGGGGATTGCGCGCGCCGAAGTAAAGCCTTCCGATCTGAATCTCCCAGGTGGGAATCAGGGACGCGGCCGCCATCTTCGAAAGGATCACATCGCGGGCGCTGCGGCCGAGGGCGGTGTCGCCCGCCATGGGCCCGCCGAAGCTCCCGAGCGAGGTTCCCGCCCAGTAGACGTTCGAGCCGGTGTGAACCAGGCGACCGGCGGGGATGTCGTCGTACGTGCCGTCGCCGGCAAGGCTGATGTTTCCGTACTGGAAGCGGCCCATCTCGATGCCCGATACGTCCACCTCCACGCCCATGACGTCGAGTCCCCCGAGATTGTCTTCGTCCCAGGCGCCTCGGGTGGTCCCCAGGATAAGGATATTCCCCGACGGAGTCTCTGTGATCGCCCGGCCCTCATCATCGTCAATCGAGCCGCCCGAGATCGTGCCGAAATGCGTTCCGAGGTTCACCGCGCCCGTGGCGGTTGAGAGCGACAGGAAATAGAGATCCCTTCCACCGGCGTTCGTCTCGCTGAAATCGCTCGTGGTAGCTCCGGTAAGATAGAGCGCGCCCTCGGTCTGCCCCAGGGTAATCGCGCGGGCGTATTCGGCTCCCGTTGCCGTCGGGGCCGTGGTGCCCCCGAGCTGCACGAGCCAACTCAATGCTCCAGCCGAAGTGTACTTCGCCACGAAAAGGTCAAGGGAGCCGGCGCTCGTTTCGCCCAGGTCTCCATCGGTATCGCCGAAGACGTAGGAGTTTCCTGATGAGTCGGTCACCTGCGCGGTGACGATGTCTATGCCGTCGGCCTCCCCCGTGGGCATCGTGGCGGCGCCGATCTGCCGCCGCCAAACCTCCGCGCCCGTGGCTCCGTTCAGGCGCAGATGGATCACGTCCGCCTGCCCGGTCGGGTTGGGCTCGGCGAAAGCTCCGTAGGTGTACCCGGAGACGTAAACGTTTCCGAGCGAGTCGAGCCCAATCCCGGTGGCGATCTCGTGGGACGCCGCGCCCGCGCCGCCGGTCACGGCGCCGAAGTGCGTGATCCAGAGCAAGCTGCCGGTTGTATCCACCGCCGCGACGTAAATGTCCGTGCCGCCCGCGCTCGCTTCCGTGTAGCCGCCCACCACCGAGCCCGCGATATAGGTCGTCCCGGTCGTGGTGTTCGTGATCGCGGCGCTCACCATGTCGCTTCCATTCGTGTCGCCCACGGCCGCCGAGTTGAGCTGAGTGATCCAGAGCCTGATTCCGTTGGAGTCGAACTTGGCGACGTAGGAGTCGTCGCCGGTGGCTCCCCCGCCTCCAAGCGCGCTCTGAGTGGATCCGGCCACGAAGATGTTTTCCGCGGCATCGCGCCCCGCGAGAAACGCGGACTCGTCCTCGTCCGCGTGAGCGCCCCAGTTGCTGAAGCCGAGCTGCCGCTGCCCCGCGAGCGCGGCGAGCGGGCAGTTGGAATCGACCACTGAGCCGTCGGGACTTTCGTCCGATCCGCCGGCTTCACCGCCTGGATTCTTGAATCCGGCCACGCAGGCCCCCAAGACGAAAGAGAGCGCGAGCAAAGCTCCCAGGGCCGTAGCCTTGAGGCCGAGCGCGGAATCGCCTCGGGAAGATTGGCCCCTCAAAGGGAATAGCCCCCTCATTCCTATAGGATATAGTTCCTGACTAAAATATTCAAGTTTAGTGCGATAAAACTATAAGTAATTACCTGGGGTTATAACGGCAAATGGAGGTCTGTTTGCCTCCCCGAACCAAAGCACAGAAGGCTTTGAGTCCGGACTTTGACATACCCTCCAGGCTCCGGTATCGCCGCATTGCGTTAGATTAATTCCACGGGGCTGAAAGGGTGCGCTAATGACTATTTTTACTAACCAAATCAAAGCGTTACGCGCTGTAATTGGGGCGATCCTGGTGTTCCTCCCTGCGCTTGGCTCGGCCGGCGACCAGATCCAACTCGACGACCTGCTCACGCCGGACGAGCTCCTCCAGGAACTCGATGCCCCTTCCAACGCCCAGGTAGCTCCCCCGGAGGAGCCCTTCCGCGAAGAGACCCAGATCTCTCCTCACGCCGCCACTCCGGATGGGACCTTCATCGATCCGAGTCTGGCGGAGCCCACGGAAGACGTGCTTTCGATCCTGGACTCGCCTGAGGCCGCGCGCTTCCCGGTGGTGCTGAGCGTGAACACCGCAGCGAGCGGCCGCACGGCGCAAGTTCTCTACGCCTTCGTGGGTGGCCGCGAGCACATGCGCGTGATGGTCTCCACGGGGCGCGAGCAGTGGGAGGTCTCGGCGAGCGGCCGGCGCTACTTCACGTCCACCGCGCGCGCGGGCCTCTATCAGCCCACCCGCGTCGTTCAGCGGCATTACTCCAAAACCTGGAAAACCTGGCTGAAGTGGATGGTGTTTTTCAACGGCGGCGTGGGACTGCACGCCACCTCCTTTGATCACTACGACGAGCTCGGTCGACGCGCCTCAGGCGGCTGCGTTCGGCAGCGCGAAGAGCACGCGGCTGAGCTTTTCCGCATCGTCACCGAAGCCGGGAACGGGCTTGTGCCGCGCCTGCGCAACCTCGCCTTCTCCTACCAGGCCAACGGAGAGCCGAAGCTCCAGCAGGGGCCAAGAACCCTGATTCAGGTCCGTCGACTGGAAGACTGATCCGGCGCACTCAGCTCGGCATGATGCGCGAGCGCAACTCTCACGGCGCTCTTCGCTGACCAGCCGGGGTAAGCTAATTCAGGCCGGAGCGTGGGCGTCCGATAGCGCCCGAATCTTCTGAAGCAGCTCTTCCATGGAGTAAGGTTTCACGAAGGCGTGCTGAACCATCGGGCCGATTTCCTCAAGTACGCCGCGATTGAGGTGCCCGCTCGTGAGCACCACGGGCGTAGCGTGATTGAGGTTCGTGCTCGCGGCGCGCATCGACTGAACCACCTGGTCGCCGGTGCCTCGCTCCAGGTTGAGATCCAGCACCACGCAGCAGAAGGACTGGTTGCGAAGCTTCACGGTGGCGTCCAACGCCGTGGCGGCGTGGATCACCCCGAAGCCCTCTTCTTCCAGGATCGTGCGAAGATTTTCGGCCAAGGCCTTCTCGTCCTCCACAACGAGAATTGAGCGCTTGGCCGTGGAGGGTACATGCCGGATTGGGGTTTTTGTGCTCATATCTATTTGTTATTTAACAGTTTATTTCTAATTCCAATCTTATCAAATCCAGGGAGTCGATTGCTTTAGATTATATCAAAGAACCCCAACCTCCCAAGTGGAACGTATTGTGAAGAAAGGGGGGGCCAATAGGTGAACTACGCATTTGCTGTTTCTAAGGTCCTCCAGGCCGCGGATCTGGGCGGGCGTATGCTCGCCGCCACTGTGCCGGTGTTGCTCCCTCCCCTGGTTTCTTGGGAGGCGCATACGCAGGCCGCAGCGCTCGAAGCTGGGGTGGAAGCCTTTCAACATGCGCCCCAGGAGGAGGCGGATTTCGGGACGACACCCCGATTGCTCGCGGAACTGAGCCTGGGCCTGCGCGAAGGAGAGATCGCCCGCTGGACGCCTGCCCGTCGGGTTGACACCGCGTCCGCGAACGGTGGGATGGATTATGTGGATAGACGAGGGGAAGCGTCCGCGCCCTGGAGCGGTAATTCCTACCAGGCCAGCTCCTTCGATTTCTCCGGCTCCGCTCGGCGGGAGAGCGGGGCCTCCCATCCGGTCGAAGCGGGCGAACCGTCGAAGGCCTCGAGGGCAACAGCGCCTCAACCACTCTTCCCGAGCGCGAAGGCAGCCCCGGTCGCCCAGGGTAGTGCCCTGGAACCTGATCTGGGATCCACAGCCGATGATAGTGAAGCCGCTGCACCCCAAACTTTCTCCGATCTCCTCGTGACGAGCAGAAACGAACCCATCACTTTCTTTGCTTCCACGGATCTCCTCGGCAACGATGTCGCCGGCGGGCCCCTTTCGCTCGTTTCCGTCGACACGAATTCTGTCGCCATGCCCGCGGGTACGATCACGCCCGTGACCTCGGATCAGTTCACTTACTCGCCGGGCGCAGGCTTCGTGGGCACTGACTCTTTTGCCTATCGCGTTTCGTCGCTGGGCAAGGAGGCCGTCGGAACGGTGTCGGTGACGGTGTCGCCCAAGACTCCGCCGGCGGCGGAAGAGGTGAAATCGGGCACCGCAACAGCTTCAGCCACCGTAGCCACGAGCTCCTCGCTCACCGCCGCATCCGGGCAGACCTACGTGGCCTTTGTGTCCCATCACGACGACGCGATCTCCGTCACGTCGGTCTCGGGGCTCGGACTGACTTGGACGCTGATCGAGCGTCAATGCACCACGCAGAACAACGGAAGCATCGAGGCTTGGAGCGCCGCGGGTACATCTCCTTCTTCGACCACCGTGACGGCCAACCTCTCCGGGCCTGCAAGCTCAGCCCAGATCGCGGTCGTGAGGCTTTCGGGCGCCCCCATCGTCGGTGCAATCGGCGCAACGTCACGGGCCAACGCGAACGGTGGCTCAGGCGCCTGCGGGGCGGGCCCGAGCTCAAAGCTCCCCGCCTCCGACATCGTTCTCTCGTCGCAGGACTCGCGAATTCTGAGCGCGGTGACCTTCTTCTTGGCGTCGAATTCCCACTCTCCGGATCAGGGCTCGGAGATCGCCGAGCTGGGATCGGGCTCCAACCCCAACGCCACCTGGCTCGCGGTGGTCTCGAACTCGAGCCCCTCCGACGGCTCCCTGCCGCTTTCCTCCACCCTGGCCGCCGCGGGAAGGTGGGCCACGATCAGCCTCGAGGTCAGGGCTGATTGAGGCCGCCCGACCCGGGTTTTCCCGTGCGCGTGTCCTGCCGCTTGGGAAGGCGGATCGCGAAGTGCGTCTCGCCCGGGCACGACTCCAGGGAGATCGTTCCTCCGTGAGCCTCCACCACGCCTTTTGTCACGCTCAGGCCCAGGCCGGTTCCCTTTCCCACGGCTTTGGTGGTGAAAAAGGGCATGAAAATCCTGGTCTGGTTCGCCTTGGGGATGCCTGGCCCATTGTCCTTCACGTGAAGGGTGACGGTGTCGGCCTCTTCTGTCACGTCGATCCAGATCTTGCCGCCCTCGTTTTCCGCCACCGCGTCCGCGGCGTTGGTCACGAGATTTGAAATCACCTGGGAGAGCTGCACCTCGCGGGCCTGAATGAAGAGGTCCGGCGAGATCTCCCCGATCACGGCCTCAGCACGCGATTTTCTGAGCCTGGGATTGCAAAGCAACACACTCTGCTCCACGAGCGTGCGGACGCTGAACTCGTCGAAGGGATCGTTGCGGCCATCCCGGGCATAGGTGAGCACGGACGAGGTGATCTTGGAGACTCGGGTTACCATTCCAAGCACGCGCTCCACCATGCCCTTCACGAAGCCCACGTCGATCGCGTCGCCCTGGCGTTTGATCTTGAAGTCGATCAGCTCCACGGACGACCTGATCACGGCCATGGGGTTGTTGATCTCGTGCACCACCTCGCTCGCCATCTCGCCGATGTCCCTCAGACGGGCCGACTCAACGGCGTGGCCCCGTTGCTTGTCGAGCTGCACGCGCGTCTCCACTTGATCCGAGACGTCTGCGAAGGAGAGCAGGGTGGAGAACGGGCTCGCCCCAGCGGCCTCCACCACCGGCTGGGAGTTCAGCGAGAGCCAACGCTGCCCCAAGGTCGGGCTCAGGAAACCGATGAGGAACTGGCTCACGGCCTGCCCGCTTTCCACGAGGGCCGCGATCACCCGGTCTCCGTTCTCGTAGGGCACCCCATTTTCGCGATAGAGGGTGGGAAAGATCTCGGAGATTTTTTTCCCGACAAGGCCACGCGCCCCCTGCCCCAGAATCTGGCCTGCGCTTTGGTTGCAGGAAAGGATCTGGCCGTCGGCTCTGCAATAGAGCACGCCCTCCTTGAGGGAGGAAAACAGGAGGCTGTGGAGCTTCTCGCTACGGCGGAGCTGCTGCTCGGCCTGGCGCTTTCTTCCCAAGAACAGATTGTAGAGGAAGAGGCTCACGAGGAAGCTCAGAGCCACCACGACCTGACTCAAAGTGCGAAGGCTGCCGAGATCGTCCACGTAGATATCCTGAAACAGGAGGGAGCGCTCGCGAGCCGCGGATGCCAGGCCGCGGCCCACCTGCGAAGCCCGGCCTGAGAAATCGATCACGCGGCCCTTCCTGACCAGGGCATCCGGAGCGCCCGATCCAAGCGCAATGGCCTCGGTCAGAAGTGCGCTCGCTTCGGCCAGCAGTGCCTCGGGCAACCCGGCCGCCCCGAGGCGCTTGGACTGGTCTCGTAGGAGCTGTGTGGCGGCCTCCCTCAGCTTGGGCTCGTTCACGAGCAGTCCAAGATGGAGCAGGGCCACGCTTTCCTGAAGGAGAGCCGACTCGCGGGTGAGCGCCATGGACTCGCCGCTGAGGCGCAGGCCCTCAATGGCGCGGTCGGCGCGCGGCTCCATGGAGAAAGAAAGCCAAACCAGGAGGCCGGAGACCAAGAGGCCAAAGTAATGGAGTGACTCGAAAATGCGGTTCAACGCCCGGCGCTCCCCCTCGCGTCTGGATCGGATTTCGGCATCGCGGGCTTGAGGTAGGAATCACATTGCCCGACCTGGCTTGCTGCGTTGTGTCGCATCTCGAGCCCCCCCCTCTCGAGGGCCATGGTGCGATCTATCTCGGTGGATAGAACGCGGTGCTGGATTGAACAAGCAAACGCAGCGCCTGGCGAAAATCATTCAGCCGACCTAAGTGCTCCCGGCTTTCGCAGAGCACACGACGTTTACCCGCCGCCTGCAGAACCCACCGCAGGTCGTGGGTCAGGCATGTGGTCTCTGAGGGCCATGTCTCCAGATCAAAGGACGTCGCCCCCCAGGCCTTGAGGAGCTCCTCGCGGACCTTGGGGCCAAATGTGCCGTTGGCCCGCGTTTTTTGGCCGGCTTGATCGAACTCGTAACTGACCTCGACGCCGTCTTGGATGAGCCGCACGGTCATATGATGTGATTCGCTTCGACGATGGACCTCGAGATCCAGGCGAAGCTCACGATCGACTCCGCCGGCATCCGCGGAGGTTACAAAGAAAGCCGCACCAAGGGCTACGCCGACTCCTAGAATCCTCGGCACGTGGCTCCTCCGTCACGGGTCGCCGGAGCCCTAGCGGCGGGACAGCCTACGGCCGCGCGAAAGGCCGCGCTCCCCATCAGGAGTCGGTTAACCCGCGTGTGCCCGCGCGCGTAGCGGTCCCTGGTTGCATAGGATCCGCTTCCGGCCTCGCAGTTCGGCGCGCTTCCCGATCCGTCCGCGGCCGCGATGGACGCGAGTGCGTCCAACTGGCCCTGGGCGTCCAGAGCCCCAGCTGCGGTGTCCTGCGAGAGGATCCGGGCGACAACCTCCGCACCCATGAAATCCGAAAAACTTTCGGGAAGCTGGCTCTGGTGATGGGTGTGGTCGCCGTGAATGGCACAACTGGGCGTCCGGTCGAACCGGGTCAGGCACGCCGTAATCTGGTCCTCGGAGGGAATCAGTGCGGTCGAGGCTTCGCCGTCCTCAGGGGGCGGTCTGAAAACATCACCGCTTCTCTCGAGTTCTTGGATGCAGAGCAGCCGCCGTTCGCTGGCTGGAACCTCGTTGCAGCGGATGATGGCCCTCGTGCAGGCCCGAGCACCGGCGCCCCCCCGCAGGCACCGAGCGAGCCCGGGGAACACGCGGTCCGCCTGGTGTGGTGCGCCCGTGTCGGGCGCGGCGCGCAAGGCATCCTGTTCGAGGTTGCAGGGGTCGATGGAGTGGGACAGTTCGTGGGCGAGGATCCACATGACGGAGTAGGGGTTCATCCGCTCCAGATTGGCCATCGTGCCGATGCAAACCTCGATCGCAGCATGTCCACCTGCCGGATAGTTGTAGGCACCGACGGGCAGGCGGGCGGAGTCGCTGAGCCCTGTGTCGCTGCAGTAGAGCCGGGCATCCAGATCCAGCACGGTGCTGTTGATGCGGTCGACAAGTCCCTGCTTGTGGGCCTGGGGAATACGGGTGGAGGCCTGGATCATCGCGACATACTGGTCTCGAACTCGATTGAACATTTGCGTAACACGCGTTCTGCGGCTGGAAGTATAAACGGCGTCGTGCTCGGCCCTGGAGAACTCCTCGCGGCGACTGACCATTGCGGCACGGCAGACATCCGAAGTCGGGTTGGACACGCAGAGGCTTTTTTGGTCGCCGAGCGTCCGAAGCGCAGCTTCTCTCGCCGCACAAGACGCCGCCACCGCCTCAGGTGTCGCGGCGAATTCGTCCAGGTTGTAGTTGGAAAGCCGGCACTCGGAATCGATGACCCGACCCCCGTTGCGGCACACGAATCCTCCGGGATCGGCGCAGACGCTGCGTCGAAGGTCGGTGGTGCCTGTGACCGAGGCATCGGTAGAACAAGTCCCAGCAGCTTGGAGGGCTCTAAGTGCGGCGGCCGTAGAGGTGGCTCCACTGGCGGCCCGCATCTGGTCGCATGCGTCCACAGCCTGATACGCCGGCGTGGCGCGGAGCGAGTCTCCGCAGGCCCCATGGGCGCTCGAAGCCTGCACCACGAAGATCAGACCTGCTGTGAACCACCCCAAAAACCCCACATTTTCATTATCGATTTTTTGAGCAGGGCGGTCAATGACGGGCAACCCATGGGTATTGTTGGAAAGCCTAAGCCCCAGAAGCCAGAGGCTTCTCCTGTTCCCGGCCGCCTTCAAGATTTTGATGACGTCGCCCCAAAAATTGACCGCTGTCTTGAATCTTAATCTTGAACTTCCTGATCTTCATACCAAGCCTCCGAGATTTCTGACCTCTGCTGCGAAGTCGTCATAAAGCCGCTCGTTCGACCGTGAAACAATAAGGGCATGCCTCACCGCCGTGAACGCGCGAACAGTAGGAAGAGCCCGCCCAGACCTGGTGCCGAATTAAGTGCTCGTTTTTATCGTTTTTTATGGACGGCTGGCTTGACTGGGACGGCCTAGTTTCCACTACTTAGGCCCGGCTATGTCCTACGAATAGGACAAGCACCTTCGTTACGAAATCCTATGTCGCAATCGGCTTAGGCAACTTCCGAATCTTACCGCTCGCCTTGAACAGATCCACCGCTTTCTGAGCATTGAGCCAGAAATCCGGCGTCGTACCCAGAGCGGCGCTCAACATCAGCGCCATCTCAGCAGTTACCGAAGTCCGCTCATTTACGATCCGGTTGATGACCTTCACGTCGCAGCCAATATGCTTGGCCAGAGCACCCTGCGTAAGCTCCAGAGGCTTCAGAAACTCTTCCGCCAGGATCTCCCCGGGGCTCGTCGGCTTGCGTTTCATCGAAGACCGAATGCCGGGACTCACGGAAACGGACTTCGACTCGTCCCATTCCGCCGGGCGGTACCGATACACACTTCGCTTCGATTTTGTCCTAGATTTCATGACTCTCAAACCGCGATATCAAAGCCGTCCCAGTTGTACTCGGGCAAGAGGGCTTCGCGCTTCTGCCCCTTCTTCCGCACCTTCTTGAGCTCGATGATCCCGTACGCCGCAAGTTCATGAATATCCCGATGCACATTGGGCAATGAGCGCCCGAGGAGCTTCGCAAGCTGATAGATCGACTCTGGCTTGCGATCCCGCACCGCTTGGATCAGGCGAATCCTCTCGGCACCGAAAATCTTCGACAGCCAGGAGATGTCCGGGAACGAAAGCACCAGGTCGTACCCGTCCTCGTGCAGCTTCTTCTTCTCAGCCGCTTTCCAGGTTTTGATGACGTCGTCCCTGAACTGACCGCTGTCTTGAACCTTGATCTTGAACTTCCTGATCTTCATACCAAGCCTCCGAGATTTCTGAACTCTGCTGCGAAGTCGTCATAAAGCCGCTCGATGCTCACAAGCCGGTACTTCCGCTCCACTCCATCGACATGCATGTGGTCGTGCTTGCCGTGATGGTTGTCGAAAAGTACGCGGCAGACGCCCTTTTCTACCCAAGCGAACCGATACCTCACACCGTGCGGCCGCCATCGATCCGCAGGGATCTCATCGATCGAAATCTCGATGAAGCTGCCATCAGGAAGATCACGACGCGCGAGTTTAGGGCTCACACCCTTATCCTATCAAGATAACTATCTTGAAACAATAATGGTATGCCTCCCCGACGTAAACGCGCAAACAGCAGGAAGCCCACCTAGACGCAGCGTCGTCTTAAGTGTTTGTTTTTCTTGTCTTTTATGGAATGGCTGGTTTGACTTGGACGGCCTAGTTTCCACTACTTAGGCCCGGTTCTGTCCTACGAATAGGACAAGCACCTGCGTTACGAAATCCTATGTCGATGACTCGAACTCTACTCGAAGCTCAACTCATGCTTCAAGCAACAATCGCTCGAGGGTCTCCGTAGCGGTGCAGCGATTCTCGCGAGAAAGCTTCGCCAGGCGCTCGAGTGCTCCGGGATCGAGTCGAAACGTCCGCACCACCTTCTTCTGAGAATGCGCCTTCGTTCTGCCATCGCGAAGGGGCAGGTCCACCCAAATCTTGTATTTTTCATAAGGGACACCGAGAAAAGCGACGCCAGTCTGAGCCCGCTTTCGAAGCAGCTCCACGGCCCCCCAGAGCTCGCGATGTCGTTCGACGTCCAGATCGAAGTGTCTTCCTAGTCTCAGTACCGCGGCTGGCAGCACCTCGAGCACCCGAGGCTCCACATGAGTGCCAACCCAGATCGCATCCTCCACTCGGAGACGCTTGTTTGGGAGGAGCGTGACCGCGAGGTTGGTGCTCAGAAACCCCTTAGCCACGAGGAACCCCATGACGTCGAGGAACCTCGGATCGCGCAGATTTTTGCGTTCTTGAGCGGCCTTTCTTTTGATTCTCTTCAGAAGCTGATCGTTGCTCATGCGAACCTCTCGAGGTCGCCCCCTGCATTGACGATTCGATCCATCAGAGTCGGAAAAGCGCCAGAGGCGATGGCTTGGCGAATCAGTTGCAGATTCTTCTCGGGCGCCTTCACCGCCTTGCTCACGAGGGTGGATTCCGGGTCGATCGATTCCACCGCCAGGTGCTCAAAGTCGAACAGTTTGTCGAACTTGGCCCCTGGTGGGATCCAGATCAGCGGGCTGTCTTCGTCATAGACGAGACCATTCACCTTCAACAAATTCACGAACTCGCCCTTAACGACGTTTTCCATCTCAAGCATTGCGTCGAGGTCCGCGGTCTGCGCGAGGAAGAGAGCGGCGCTGACTTTCTCGTTCACCATCAGGCTCATCTGGCCCAGAAGCCTGATCTTGGCCTTGGGAACTAGTCGCATGCCTTCAGCTCGCGCCTCAGCGTTCAGCCGATCCACGATCCGATCTAGCTCGGTGAATAGGGCGCGGAGCTGTTCGCCGTGAGAAGTCATATCCAGGTTTTAGCGTGTGGCCTCCGCGCCATGCTGTCAATACTCTATTTTCTCTAGTACTTCTGGTGGGTTGGGTGCCGGCTGTGGGCTTTGATCCCGTTGACGCCACTTACTCCGGCTTTAGGCCCTTACAGGTGGGCCGATGCTCGGCTCCCTCAAAATCCTTACAGACAAAGTCCTCGTATGTGACAGACCTTAATGCGCCCGACTTCACCAGAGCCCGATCCAGCTCGCCCAGGAACGAGTACACCGTATTCGACTGATTCAAGGGTTTGGTCCAAGCGGCAACCAGGATCACCACACCCTCCGGTCCGGACTTGCCGCAAATAGACACGTGGATCTTGCTCCGGCGCGCATTGCTCTCACTGAAGGTGAAATCCTCCACCTTCTTGATGGGTAACTCGTACTCACGAAACATGACCTCTGATTCCAAGGGTGAAGCGTGCACTGCACCAAGGCGAGCGAGCACGGCGTCCACTTCCGATAACGCGTCCGGTCCGGACGCGGTCATGAATCGAAATTGGTAAATCGACCAGCGAAAGCGGTCGCCCGACCGGTGCCTGGTACCTATAGCTTCGTACACGGGGAGCCCCAGCATTGCGGCAAGAGCCAGAACAAGGAGAAGTACGCCGGTCTCAGGCGAGACCTCCGAAGCGCCTCTCCGCATGTATCCAACCAAAAACGTACCGCCGGCTGCAATGATCCCGAATGCAGCTCCGCGACCCAGCATTAGGAGAAACGACACGGCCGGCGGGCGCCTGGCCATACTGAAGAGTTTCTCCA
>JADZFF010000182.1 GCA_020850015.1 Bdellovibrionales bacterium
GCGCCCGAAGGGCAGAATCAAACAGGTGATCGTGAGCAGGTATGAGATCACCACCCACTTCACCTTGGCGATGCCCGCGGCGAGATCGGAAGAGGCCAGCTCGTTCGTGAGCGTCGGCAGCGCGATGTTCACGATGCTCGAGTCCAGCGTGGCCATGAAAGTCCCGCAGGCCACCGCGGTGAGGATCAGCCACTTTCTGGACATGACTCACAGGGTAACATAACTCTGTGTTAAAGTGAGCGTTATGGACGCCTGGTACATTCGCGCTCACGGAGGCCCTGAGGCCCTGGAGCGCACCGAGCTTCCGGACCCGGAACCCGGCCCCGGACAAGCGCGCGTGAAGGTGCGCGCCGTGGGCATGAACCACCTCGACCTCTGGGTACGCAAGGGCGTGCCGGGCCACGTTTTTCCGCTTCCCATGGTACCCGGCTGCGACGTCGCGGGTACGGTGGACAAGCTCGGGCCGGGCGTCGACGCCGCGCTCGCGGCTCGTCTGAAGCCGGGGTCGCGAGTCCTGGTGGACCCGATCCTTTCCTGCGGCAAGTGCAACCGCTGCGCGGAAGACAAACCTTACCTCTGCGTCGACTTCGGGCTCGTGGGGGAACACCGCGACGGCGGGCTGGCCACGTACCTCGTGGTGCCGGCCGCGAACCTGATGCCGATACCGGACGCGCTGAGCTTCACGCAGGCGGCGGCGCTCCCCATCGCGTACGTCACAGCCTGGTCCATGCTCGTGAGCCGGGCCCGCCTGCGCGCGGGCGAGTGGGTGCTCGTGCACGCGGGCGGCAGCGGCGTCTCGGTGGCGGCGATCCAGATCGCCGTGAGCCTGGGCGCGCGCGTGATCACCACGGTCGGATCGCCCGAAAAGGCCTTGAAGACGAAAGAGCTCGGCGCAGAGCACGTGATTCTCTACCAGGAGCAGGATTTCCGGAAGGAAGTGCGCGCCATCATGAAGGGCGTGGGCCGCCGCGGAGTGGACGTGATCGTGGATCACGTCGGGCAGAAAACCTTCGCCGAAAGCGTGCGCTGCCTGGATTGGGGCGGCAGGCTCGTGACCTGTGGCGCGACGACCGGCGGAGAAGTGAACATCGATCTGAAGGTGGTCTTCTTCAAGAGCCTCTCCATCCTGGGCACTACGATGGGGAGCCGGGGCGACCTGCGACGAGTGGTGGAGATGGTGGCGGCGGGCGTGATGCGTCCTCTGATCGACTCCACCTGCCCCTTCGACGATGTTCCGAAGGTTTTCGAGCGGCTCGAGGGCCGTTCGGTGTTCGGCAAGATCGTCGTGACTCGGGAAGCCTGAGGAGGCGACGGTGTTTATCCTGGGTCACGTCGGCATCGGTCTGAAGATCTCGAAGCCATTCATGGGAAAGGGCGCGGGCGGCCTTTCGTGGGCCTGGACCGCGCTTGGCACGCTCCTCCCGGATCTGATCGACAAGCCGCTCTACTACGGGCTTTCGCTTGTGACGGGGCTCAAAGGTGCTGAGCTGGGACTCATCAGCGGCTCGCGCACGATGGGCCACACGCTGCTCTTCCTGATGATCCTCCTGGGCTTCGCGGTGCTGCGGCGATCGAAAGCCGCGGCCGCGCTCGCGCTCGGAGCGGCGACCCATCTGGTCCTGGACCACCTGGGCGATTCCGTTGGCTCGATCTGGAACGGGGGCCTGAGCGTGGCCTTCGACTGGGCGAACGACCAGGTGGTGGGTCTGCTCTGGCCCCTCCTCGGAAACCGCTTCCCCGTATATCCCTTCGTGGACGGGGCGGATCACTTGCTGGGGGCGCTGAAGCCCCACGCCATCGCGGCCGAGGCCGCCGGGGCCCTGATCCTGGCGCAGGAGTACCGGCGCGGGACTTTTCGAAATTTCCTTCGTTAACCACTGGAAAATACGCAAGAATTTCAAATATCCTCTTTCTTGCCTCTTGGTCCGCTCCGCGATATGACGCAGAGCGCTATGAGTCACCCACGAACTCTCCACGGAGCGGCGCTCCTTCTGTGTCCTCTGCTTTTTCTCGGGGCCGACTGCGGCGGGGGGGCCTCCTTTGATTACAGGGGCTCAATCTGGTCCTACCGGCTCCTGGTGCTGGGCCAGGACATCCAAGCCGGGGGGCGTGATTTTCCGCACGTGAGTTGGGAGGTTCGCGGCCGTTGGCGTGTGGCCGAGGAGCCACGCAGCGATTCCGAAAACCCGGAGTTCGACCTCCTCAGCGAGGTGAGCTCGGCGAAAGTGAAGTACGTTCTGGCGCCCGAGGAGTACGGCTACCTCCGGTGCGAGGGCGTGGGTGGGATGGCGGACGCAACCGCGAGTTTCCGCGCGGGCATGGGTTCGCCGGGCAATTACACACGGTTTTACGATCAGGTAGCGACGATCCCCGCCTTCAACATGCTCTGGACGGGCGCTAGCCACTATCCCCGTCACCATGCCGTTTCAACTTGGATTCAACCGATCGACCCAGACACCCTTCCCGACGCCTTCCCCGTGGAGTGCGTGGACATCGAGGACGGGACGTCCCATACGCAGTATCGCGGTGTGCCCTACCTCGCGGGGGGTATTCTTTATTCTGGGCCCCTGGCCACTGGCACCACTCACCGGACGGAAACCAATTCCTCTGGCGCGCGATGGACGACCTCGCTCACCCTGACCTGCGTATCCGGGTGTGAGGGCCACTACCCCGAGGATCCGGTGGGCGACGAACCGCTTCCCCACGAGCCCGACGTCTGCGATCCCGCCTCGGTTCGCTCGGAGTGCGCCGAGTTCAAGGTTCAAGCCCTCGAGATGTGCAGCCGGCTGGAGGACTGGACCGTGGTGGAGACCACGCCCGCCGGCACCGAGGTCACCTGCGCCGATGCCGATTGTTCGGGCGCGATCGCGAGGAACGAGGCGCGGAATCTCGGCCCTTGGATCGGCGCATCCTGGAGCACGGATGTCTCCTGCTCCGGAAACGCGGCTCCCGAAACCTGCTCCATCGAGTGTTTTGGATGGGGCGGCGAGCAGTGAGCCTTGGCTTCCAGCCCAGGCCAATGATACGAGGAGCCCCATGACGCAAGCCCAAATGCCGATGCTCGAGTTTATCCTCAAGAATTACAAGAACTTCAACTCACGCGCCACGCGCGACGCCACCCTCGCCTACTGGCGCCACCTGGAAGGCGGCGGGAAGATGTACTGGACGCTCGCGGGCGCCATGTCGTCGGCCCAGCTCGGCATCTCGCTCGCGCCGGCGATTCGCGCGGGCCTCGTGCACGGGCTCTCGGTGACGGGCGCGAATATCGAAGAGAGCCTGTTCCGGCTCGTGGCTCACCACGGCTACAAGGATTTCCCCGAGTACCGCTACTTCACCAAAGAAGACGACACGAAGATCCTCGAGCAGCGCATGCGCCGGGTGACTGACACCTCGATCCCCGAGGACGAGGCCTTCCGCGCCGTGGAGAAGTACCTGGTGCCCATGTGGATGGACGC
>JADZFF010000183.1 GCA_020850015.1 Bdellovibrionales bacterium
GCGTGCCGCAGATCGAGGTGACCTTCGACATCGACGCGAACGGCATGGTTCACGTGAACGCGAAGGACCTCGGTACCGGCAAGGAGCAATCGATCCGCATCACCGCCTCGGGCGGCCTGTCGGAAGACGAGATCCAGCGCATGGTGAAGGACGCCGAGGCGCATAAGTCCGACGACGAGAAGAAGAAGAAGGTCGTCGAGGCCCGCAACATGCTCGACAGCCTGATCTACTCGCTCGAGAAGACGCTCAAGGACAGCGCTGACAAGGTGGACGCCGAGGACAAGAAGAACGTGGAAGCCGCGCTCGTGGAAGCCAAGAAGCACCTCGCGAGCGAGGATCTCGATACGATCACGAAAGCGACCGAGGAGCTCACCAAGGCCTCGAATTCCATGGCAGAGAAGCTCTACAAGCAGGCCAGCGCCGACGCCGCAAAACAGCAGGGCGCCGGGGCGGAAGCCCATGCGGGTGGCGGCAATGGGGCGAATGGCAACGGCGCCCATGAGCAGGCCGAAGGCGACAAGAAGGACCGCAAGAAGGGCGGTGACGATGTCATCGACGCGGACTTCAAGGAAGTCTGAGTTAGGTACAGACCATGGCGGCCAAGCGGGACTACTACGACATTCTCGGCGTCACTCGCTCCGCGAGCGCCGATGAACTGAAGAAGGCGTACCGCAAGCTCGCCATCCAGTTCCACCCGGACAAGAACCCGGACAACAAGGAAGCCGAGGAGAAGTTCAAGGAGGCCGCCGAGGCCTACGAGGTGCTCACCGACGCCAAGAAGCGCCAGATGTACGACCAGTTCGGCCATGCCGGAGTGATCGGGGCGGGCGGCGCCAGCGGCTTCGAAGGATTCGGGGCCGGGGGCTCCGGCTCCATCAATGACATCTTCGAGGACATTTTTGGCGACTTCTTCGGGGGTGCGGCCGGAGGGCGCAGGGGCGGCGGTGGACGACGACGCTCGGCGGCGCAGCCTGGGGCGGACCTCAAGACCTCGGTGGACATCACCTTCGAGGAGGCCGCCTTCGGCGCCGAGAAGATCATCACCATCCCCAGAGCGGCCGTGTGCGAGACCTGTGAGGGCTCGGGCGCGCGCAAGGGCTCCAAGGCCGACGCCTGCGGCCAGTGCGGCGGGCGCGGCGAGGTGATGTACCAGCAGGGCTTTTTCTCGATCAGCCGAACCTGCTCGCAGTGCAACGGCTCAGGCGAGGTAATCAAGGACCCCTGCGGCGACTGCAGCGGAGCGGGTACGGTGAAACGCCGCACGCAGCTCGCCGTGAACATTCCGGCCGGCGTGGATAGCGGCCAGCGCCTGAAGCTCCGCGGAGAAGGCGAGGCCGGCGCGCGCGGCGGCCCCTCGGGCGACCTCTACGTGATCATCAACGTGCTCGAGCACGACTTCTTCCAGCGCGACGAATACGACATCGTCTGCGAGGTGCCGATCACCTTCACGCAGGCGGCGCTCGGCGCCGAGATCGAGGTGCCCACGCTCAAGGGCAAGGTGGAGATGAAGATCCCCGCCGGAACTCAGGCCGGGAAGATCTTCCGGCTCAAGGGCAAGGGCCTCCCGCGCCTCGGCGCCTACGGCACCGGCGATCAACTGGTGCGCGTGTCGGTGGAGATCCCGAGCCGCCTGAACTCCGAACAGAAGGATCTGCTCAGGAAGTTCGAGGCCGCGAGCGACTCGTCCACCCACCCCAGTCACCACACCTTCTTCGAGAAGATGAAGGGCCTGCTGGGTTGATCAGCGGCCGGCCAGGAACCTGCGGATTTCCCCGGGCACGTCATTCACGCGAATCGCCTTCGCGGCAGCGGCGGTCGTGCCGTTCCAGTGCACGACCCTGAATCCGCCCTCTATGCCGCCCATAAAACGATGGAATTCGGTGCCATCGAAGGTCCACCAGGTCGTACCCCCTGAACCCGGCTCCGGAATTGCCCGCTCCCAGAGACGTGCGTGATCTGTCGGAATCTGCGCCTTTCCCTTGATCGGGGCCAAATCCGGCACGCCCCCGTGGTGCCCCGGGTTCACGTAGCGCACAGGCGGGCCATTCGCGACGTCTTCCCAGGCACCGACGCGCGCGCGAAGGCGCTCCAGCTCGCCCGTGTTCACCCGGTTGCCGTTGGCGAGAGCGTCGAGCGCAGCATCGAGGCGCGCCTGCTCGGCCGAGAGCTGCGCGAGCATGCGGTTCCTGAGCGGATGGGCCGAGGGCAGGTCCATCACCCTTCTGCGTGCCGCGAAGAGCCCGTCGCTACCTTCCTCGATGAGCGCAAAGACCGGACATTCGCCCTCCCCCCTCGATAGGTTCCAGGGCGCCAACGTGAGGAACATGGCGACGAGGACGGCCGCGACTCGCCTGCGAAGACTAGGCGCAGGACTCACGGGAAAGCGCATGGCAGCCTCCTTCTGGCGGCGGCACGCCCGCCGAGCATGGCCTCAAGCCGGCTTCGCAGCGCGGAGCGTGCTTGGGTGGCCGTGGCCGGAGGGGTCTCGAAGCTCGCGATGGCGCGTCGGAAGGAATCGCTGTTGCCGCCGGCAAGAGAGGCGAGGTCGAAGCCCTCGTCTTCCATTCGTGCAAGCGCTCGCAGGTCCGCCTCCGAAAGCGCACGAGCCGCGTCGCCCAACCGGCTTCGCAGGCGGGAGCGGTACCAGCTCAGCAATCGGCGGTCCGTCTCGGCGGGAAGGCGCGCGGTTTCGGCGATCCGGGCCATGCGACGCGCGCGCACCCACTGCCGAAGCATCAGGGCCTCGCCCGCGAGACCCACCGTATTGAGCCCGACGTCGACCGCGAGGTCGCGATAGAAGGTGCGAAGCGACTCCTGCGCCGCGAGGTATTCATCGAGCTCGCCGACGCCGGCGAGAAAGTCATCGCGTCGTCTCACGGCCGTGAAATGGCGATCGTAGGCGCTGAAGGCGGTCATGCCCACGTCGGCCGCGGCGAGGACCACTCCCGCCACTCCGCCCGTGGCCATGATGCTCAGGACGGTGAAACCCATCGTGGCGCTCGTGATCAGCGCGTCTTTCGTGGTCTCGAGCCGAGTCAGGTCCGCGTAGGCGGAGCAGAACACCCAACCGGCGTCTGCGTTCGCGCCAAGGTACGCCTCCGACACGTTGCGATTGAGCAGCGCCGCGCGGCCCGCTTCGATCTTGGTGTCTGCGTTCTCGCAGACCTCCGTGGCGCGCCTGATGGCGGCCTCACGGCTGTCCACAACCGCCTCATCGTACACCACGAGCGCTGCGGCACGTCGCGCGCCGATCGGCCCCGTGGCGGCGGCGATCCTTCTCCAGGCTTCGGGCTGCTCGCCCACCCGAAGTGTGAGGAAGGGATACCGGTCAAGAATCGCGCGGCGCCGGTCCTGAGCGGCCGAGGATTCGAGGTAAAGCATCCGGCACTCCGATCGCGAGCCGTGAGGGTCGACGAGAAAGCCGCAGTCGCCGTCGTTCGCGAGGCGTGGGGCGCGGGCGTTGATCGTCTCCTCCGCGGCTTTCAGCGCGTCTGCGGCCGTGATCAGATCCGGCGCCAGGTTCTGCTCCCGGTGAGTGGCCAGCCGACCCGGTAGGTTCGAAGCGATGGCGATGGTGTCGATCGAGCGCTGAAGGGCCGAGCGACGCTCGGGCGCAAGACAGGAGGCCGCGGCCATGAAGCGCGCGCCCTCGGCCCGAATCGATGCCGCCTGCCCGGAGCGGTGCGAGGCTAGACTGACGATGAAGCTCTCACCCATCTGGGTCAAACTCTCGTCGGCCAATCCCGTGAACAAGGTCGGACTGAGAGCCCCGTAGAGAGCCCGCACCTCATCTGGAGCCGCGTTCGCGAGCGGGGACGAGCCCCCCACAGCGCCGGGCGCGTGCGCCCAAGGCCCGGAAGCCGGGAAGCAGTTGTAATCCGCGGCCCAATTCGGACACTCGTAGCGCATGCCCCCGCTCCAGGAGAAACCCCAGGGCCCGAGGTTCACCAGAGGGTCGGTGGGGGTGCGAGCGGGGCCGCGGGCGCTCGCTGCCACGTCGGACATGGAGAGCTCGCCCGCCCAGGTTTCGAGCTCGCCACGGGCGGTAGCTGCATCGCCCGCGCCGCTGCCGCCGGCGCCTCCGCCCGTGGCACCCTCCCCGCCGCAGGATGCGTACGTTGGCGGATTCAACAGCTCGGAGTCCACCACCAGATGGCCCCGCACCCAGGCGCTGTCGATGCAGCCGGGGTCGCGCCCGCTGTCACGCGCGCACTCGAACATGAGCGCCGAGTTCCTGAGCACGTGGTCGTAGGATTCCGACTCGTGGGCCCGGGCCACCTCAAGATCCGCCGCCGTCCGGCGCATGACCTCGAGGAAGCAGTCCCGGCCCAACCGGCCCGCGCACTGATCCTGGTAGAGTACGGCGAACCAGGCGCGCCCACTGATCTCCTGGGCGATAACGGCCGAAAACTCGGCGGCCGAGGGTGGGGAATCGACGATGTTCCTGGCCTGCTGGGCGGCGCCGCTCAAGCGTTCGTGAAAACAGCCGCGCGACTCGAAGATGGTTTGGCCGAGCGTTGCAGCCGTGGGATCGGCTGCCTTCGACGCGTCTACGTGAGGTGCCGTGCAGAGGCCCGTGAGCAGCTCACGCACGCGCGTGTGCTGGCAGCTGAGCGCGCGGTTGTGCGCCAGGCGGGCCGTATCTGCGTTAGCATCCATGGCCGCCCGAAAGCAGTTCACGCGCGCGGAGCCGGCGGGCTCCGCCGTGCAGCCGGCTATGACCTCGTCCACCTCACGGCGGCTCTCGGCAGGCAACGTGATGGCGAGTTCGGGCCTCACCCCTTCGGCCTGAGCCGAGATCGCGAGCATAAGGCCTAAGCTGATGAGGAGGCGACGAGTTCCCAAGGAAATCCCCTGACTTATATTGTCGCAGGGGGCAGGGGGCGCCTCAAGACGAGGCAGATACTACCTTGTGGGCGGGCGGTAATCTGCATCTTAATGACGCTTTATGTCAAAGCGCCGCATTTCCATCGATGGCCCCGGCCCAGGCCCTATGCCAAGATCGGAAGAATGTTCAGGAATCGCGTCTGGTTCGCCTGGGGTTTATGCACGATCGCCGGGGCCATGCTGCTCTCGGGCTGTGGAGGCGCATCGCGGCCAGATGCCTTCTCGGAGAAGGACTCCAAGGCCGAGAATTGGTCCGAGACCATGGCGCCCAAGCAGGGCAAAGAGGCCGAGAGCTATCGGGCGATCCTGAAGCTCTACTCTGACCGGGAGTTCGAACAGGCGCTGGGGCAGCTTCAGCGCTACGAGAAACGCTACCCCAAGAGCGCCTACCTGTCTCAGATCCACAACCTTCAGGGCCTGATCCAGCTCCAGCGAAAGCGCCCGCTGCCCGCCACCCAGCAGTTCAAGCTCGCGATCGAGCAGACACAGAACCCGAAGTTCATCCAGTTCCTCCGCTACAACCTGGCGGTTGCCCAGTACGAGGCCAAACTCACGGACAACGCGCTCGAGTCCCTTCGCCTGATCGAGTCAGATGACCTGGACCTCTCCACGCGGCTGAAATTCCTCTACCTCTGGGCCCGCCTGGACCAGCGACTGGGAGTCCCGCACGATTCAGTCGACAAGATCATGAAGGCCAGCTACATCCTCCGCGCCTTCGGCGACGAATACTCCACGCTCAACGACACCCGGAAGCTGCTCGAGGCGCATCTCGAAACCTCGGTGAACGAGGTGACCGACTTCGCGAAGCTTGAGCAGTCCTACCGCGAACACCCGGACTCGCCGCTCACCGACGCGCTGCTTTTCTTCACCGGGCGCAAAGCCTACAAGGTGGGGTTCGCCGGAGTGGCCGACGCCATGGTGCGGATGCTCACGCAGCGGTTCCCCCAGTCGCCCTATTATGCCGAGGGCATGGACATCATGCGCACGATCCAGAGCCAGACCAAGGTGGACTCTCGTAAGGTCGGGGTGCTGCTTCCCCTTTCTGGCCGTTTCGGGAAATTCGCCGAGCACAGCCTCGACGCGATCGAGCTCGCGTTCGGGATGTACGGCGACCAGGCGCCGAACCCTGCCGTGGAGATCGTGGTGGAAGACACGGGGCCGCAGGGAGAGTTCTCGGTGCGCGCCCTGGAGAAGCTCTATTTCGACCACAACGTGGTGGATGTGATCGGACCCATGCTTTCGAAGAACATTCAGGAGGTGACCCAACGCGCGCAGGAGCTAGGGCTCCCGATGCTTTCGCTCGCTCCAAAGACCGGCGTAAGCGGAAACTTCGCCTTTCAGCTCGCCGTGAGCGCCGCCAACCAGGCCCAGGAGATCGCCCGCTACGCCGTGGAGAAGGAGGGGCTGAAGCGTTTCGTGATCGCCTATCCCTCCGACCCCTTCGGCCGCGAGTATTCCGACGCCTTCTGGAACGCGGTTGAGGAGGCGGGGGGCAAGGTGGTTGGGGTCGAGAATTACGATCCCAAAGAGACGGATTTCCGCTCCACCGTCGACAAGCTCACTGGGTTGCACTACCAGGATGCGCGATCGCTGGAGCTGAAATTCCTCCAGGATCTGCGCGATCAGTTCAGCATCACGAAACGCTACTGGAAAACCGAGCCCTTCTTCCGCCTGAAGCCGATCATCGACTTCGACGCCGTGTTCATCCCGGACAGCGCAAAAAACGTGAGTCAGATGCTTCCCACTTTCGCGTACCGGGACGTCGAAGGCGTGCGTTACCTCGGGATCCCCACCTGGAATTCACCCAGGATCGTGCGCCGCTCGGACAACTACGCCAACGGCGCCGTATTCGTGGACGTGTTTAACCCGCGCGTCACCGCGCGAGAGGTTCAGGACTTCGTGGAGAGATTCTCCGACACCTTCGGGTTCCGCCCCACGAGCATCGAAGCCCTGGCCTTCGACGCGGGCTCGCTGCTGCGGCGGGTGCTCAGCGTGGCAGGAACCGAGATCAGCCGCACCGAGGTGCGGGACATGCTCCAGGCCGTGCGGAGTTTTCCGGGCGCCACCGGCAAAATCACCTACCAGGACGGCTCCTACATGCGGAACCTGAAGCTCTTCAAGATCGAGGGGTCGAAGGTCGCAGAGGTGAACTGAGACGGTCTCTGTCTCGGTCAAAGTCGCTGTCTCGGCGTCAGTGTCTGTCTCAGTGTCGGTTGCTGTGGCAGAGGCGGCAGAGGTGGGCTTGGCTGAGCCTTACGCTCCCTGCTTCTTCCGCAGGTACTCCTCGTAGGTGCCGCCGAAGGAGCGGATTTCACCGCGATCGACCTCGAGCACTCGGGTAGCCATGGCCTTCAGGAAGTGGCGATCGTGCGAGACGATAGCCACGGTTCCGTCGAAGGACTGAAGCGCGTCGAGCAGCACCTCGCGCGAGAGGATGTCGAGGTGGTTCGTGGGCTCGTCGAGGATCAGGAAGTTGATGGGGTTCGCGAGCAGAGTGGCCAGGATCACGCGGCTCTTCTCGCCGCCTGAAAGCACGCTGATCTTCTTGTACACGTCGTCGCCACTGAAGAGGAAGGCGCCGAGAAGGTTGCGGATATACCCCAGCGTGGAATCGGGAATCCGGTCGTGGATCTCCTCGAGGATGGTCTTCTTCGGATTGAGAAGATCGAGCGAGTACTGCGAGAAGTAGCCGATCTTCACCGAGGGCCCCACCTGCACCATGCCGGAGGTAGGTTCCGTCTGGCCGCAGATGATCTTGAGGAGCGTGGATTTCCCCGCCCCGTTCACGCCCACCACGGCCACCTTCTCCAGGCGACGGATGGTGCCCGTGGCTCCGGCGAAGACGGGCTTCTCGCGCCCATCGTCGGCCTTCCAGGTCTTGGCGAGGTTCTCCATGCGCACCACGTCCGTGCCTGAGCGCGGGGGCGCGGGGAAGGTGAACTTCATCACCTTCTGCTCGGTGGGGATCTCGATGCGATCGATCTTCTCGAGCTTCTTCACGCGCGACTGGACCTGAGCGGCGTGCGAGGCGCGCGCGGCGAAGCGGGCGATGAACTCCTCTTCCTTGGCGAGCATGTCCTGCTGCCGGCGGTGCGCGGCCACGAGCTGTTCCTTCCGGATCTCGCGCTCCTTCAGGTAGAAGTCGTAGTTTCCCGAGTAAGTGGTAATCGACTTGTTGGCCACCTCGATCGTGCGCCCGCAGATGCGGTTCATGAACTCGCGGTCGTGGCTCGTCATGAGGAGCGAGCCCTTGTAGTTCTTCAACCACTCTTCGAGCCAAAGGATGGACTCGAGGTCGAGGTGGTTGGTGGGCTCGTCCATCAGCATGACGTCGGGCTTGAGCGTGAGCATGCGCGCGAGCGCGATCCGCATTTTCCAGCCGCCAGAGAAACGCTCCACCGGCGTATCGTGCTCTTCGGGCGGGACGCCGAGACCCGTGAGGGCCTCCTTGGCGCGCACCTCGAGGTCATAACCGCCGCGGCTTTCGAACTCGCTTTGGGCCTCGCCGTATCGCTCGAGCAGCGCGGCCATCTCGTCGTCGTCCATCGGGTTGTCGGCCGAGGCTTCGAGACGCTTCTCAATCTTGGCGATCTCGGCGCCGAGATCAGCCACCTTGCCGCCTCCGGCCTTCACCTCTTCAAGCGCCGAGCGGCCGCTCATCTCGCCCGTGTCCTGCGAGAAGTAACCCACGACGAGCTTCTCGGGCACGATGACTTCGCCCGTATCCACGCCCTCCTGCCGGGTAATGACCCGGAACAGGGTGGTCTTGCCGGCGCCATTCGGGCCCACCAGCCCGATCTTATCGCCCGGCCGGATCTGGAAGTTCCCGTTCTGAATCAGGATCTGGGTGCCGTACTGCTTGGAAATGTTCGAGAGCGCGATCATGGCTCACCCCGTATGACACGGTCGCGCCGGAGGTTCCAACCAAAATTCTACCGATCCGGTCGGTCTACTGTGGGGGAGGCCTGCGCCAGGGCCTTCGAACGCAGCCATCGCCGCCAAATCCAATAAGCGACTCTCACGAGCTGAAGCGTGAGGACCACCGTGGGGGCAAAGAGCGCCACCGTCCAGAGCATGTTTCGGCGCACCTCGAGCCCGCGCGCGTCCAGGAGCGGCGCGAGGAACGGCATCAGGAGTCCAGCCAGCAGAAGCGCGAAAAAGGGACCCATGCATCCGAATGGGAGAAATCCCGCGCCCTGGGTCTTGGCTGCACGCTCTTCCGCCTTGGAGCGCTTGGCCAGCGATTGGCCAGCTTCCCGAAGGCCTGCCGGGCCGAATCGGCCCACCGCCCAGACTCCCGCAAGGAGAGCCATGGGCAGCGCCACCATGGGGGCAAGCCCTTCGCGCCTCCACCCGCGGTGGCCCGTGGTGTTGATCCACTCCCACTCGCCCAGGTAGGGTTCCAGCACGAAGACGCCGAAGGCCACGACCGCGCCGAAGGCGAGCACGAATCGAAGCAGGGGCGGAACCCGCCCGATCAGACGGTCGAACCTCAACGTGCCGCGAGCCCCAGCAGTTCACCCGCGCTCTGAAGACTGGTCTTGGTGATCTGCGGGCCCGCGAGCATGCGGGCGATCTCAGCTTTGCGCTCCTTGGCGTCGAGCTCCAGCACGCGGGTTACGGTGCGCCGGCCGGCCGCCTCCTTGCGCACGCTCAGGTGGTGATCGCCGAAGGCCGCCACCTGCGGGAGGTGGGTGATGCAGATCACCTGGTTGAACTTGGCCACGGAGGCGAGCTTGCGGCCCACCTCGAAGGCAGTCTGACCCCCAATGCCGGCGTCGATCTCGTCGAAGAGGTACACGCCGATGCCGCCCTTGTCGGCGATCACGCGGCGGATGGCGAGCATGATGCGCGAGAGCTCGCCCCCCGAGGCCACCTTGCCCAGGGGACGGCTCTTGTCGCCCCGATTGGTCTGGATCAGGAACTGGATCAGATCGCCGCAGGCCCAGGCCGACCACAGCGTGAGGTCTTCGCGAGACTCGAGCTGAGCCTCGAAGACCGCGTCGGGCATCTTGAGGTCCTTAAGCTCGCCCGTGACCGAATCCGAGAGCAGCTTCGCAGCCTTGCGGCGCGCGGCAGAGAGATCCTTTCCGAGCTTGTAGAGTTCGGCCTCGCCCTTTTCGAGATCCGTTTGAAGCGCCTCGATGCGGTTGCCCGCATGACCAAGGGCCGAAAGCTCGGCCTCCAGGCGCGCGGCGGTGGCGAGCATCTCGTTTACCGATGCGCCGTACTTTCGACGAAGATCGGCGAGAGTTGCCAGGCGATCCTGAACAGCCTGCAGACGGTCGGGGTTCAGCTCGGCCGCGTCCAGATACCGGGAGACCTCGAGCAGAGCTTCTTCGAGCTCAGCAGCGGCACGTTCCATACCTTCGAGGATCGCACGCGTGGAGGGATCGACGTCGGCGAGCGCGCGCGCCTTGGCCACGGCCCCCCGAAGCGGATCGAGCACGCCTTCGGGCTCCCCCTCCAGGCTCTGCCGGATGTGCTCGCCCAGCTGGAGCCGAAACTCGGTGGACTGAAGCAGGCGCTTCTCGGTCTGAAGACTTTCGTCCTCACCGGGCTTCAGATCCGCGGCGCGAAGCTCCTGGATCTGGAACTCGAGGAAACCCAGTCGCCGGCTGCGCTCCTCTTCGCTGGAGCGCAGCGACTCGAGCTCGGCACGAAGATCTCGCACCGAGATGAAGGAGGCACGCGCCCTGGCGGCGCGCTCCAAAAGACTGCCGTACCGATCCAGCAGATCCATCTGCGTCTGCGGCTTGATGAGACTCTGATGCTCGTGCTGTCCGCAGAGGTCCACGAGTCCCTCGCAAAGCTCGTGCAGAATCGCCGCGGTGGCAAGCTCGCCGTTCACGTAGATGCGATGCCGGCCCGCCGCGCTCACCACCCGCTTCACGAGAAGCTCGTCGGCGTCGGGCGAGAAACCCAGGCGCTCCAGGCGTTCGCGCATCCAGGGCAGATCGCTGAGGTCGAAGAGGCCCTCGACCACGCCTTCCTCGCAGCCTTCGCGGATCAGCTCGGCCGTGGCGCGCCCACCGAGAATCAGCCCGATGGCGTTAATGACGATGCTCTTCCCGGCGCCAGTCTCGCCCGAGAGGATGTTGAGCCCCTTGCGGAAAGGGATCTCGGTCTCGTCGATCACGGCGATGTTCTTGATCTTGAGTCTGTCGAGCATGGGCTTGGCTCCTTTCTGCGGGAACTCAGGAGCCCGCGCGGATCTCTCTGCTTTCCGAGAGGCCGAACTTCAGCTTCTCGCGGATGACACTGAAATAATCGCGGGACTGAGAGGCCACGAGCTGCAGGGAATGCCGCCGGAACCTGCGGATCACGACGACGTCGTTCTCCTTCATGTCCACTGCGTCCTGCCCGTCGAGCGTGAGAAGCACGTGCCCAGGCCGGTCCTGAAGCCGGATCTGGATTTCCATGGAGTCCGAAAGCACCAGCGCGCGATGCGTGAGGCTGTGCGGGCAAATCGGGTTGATGATCAGCGCCGGCACGGAGGGCTCCAAGATCGGGCCGCCCGCCGCGAGCGAGTAGGCAGTGGAGCCCGTGGGGGTGGAGACGATGATGCCGTCCGCACGCACGTCGTTCACCTGCCGTCCGTCGGCGCGGATCTGAAGACCGATGATGCGGGCGATGGCGCCCTTGGAGATCACGGCGTCGTTGACGACCGGCCCCCGGAACACGACCTTGCGGTTGCGCATGAGCGTGACCTCGAGCAGAGCCCGCTCGCTGACCTCCACGAAGCCCTTGTCCAAAATGCGGGCAAGGCCGTCTAGCGCCTCTTCCTTCGTGGTCTCCGTGAGGAAACCCAGGCGCCCCATGTTGATGCCCATCACGGGCACCGAGCGGCTCTTCATCAGGCGGGCGATGCTCAGGAAAGTCCCGTCGCCGCCCAGCACGACGATCAGATCGCACCGCTCAACGAGCTCGGGCTTGCGCATCACCCGCACCGATTTCGAGCGCATCGGGATCTCGCAGGACTTCTTCACGTGACGCGCGAGCGTGCGCGCCTCGTCGGCGAAACAGATCGACACGCGGCGATCCAGCAGAAAGGATGCCAGCTCCACCGCGAGTGAATGGGCCTCCTCGTGGCGGTTCTTCACCACGAAGCCGACATGTTTAACGCGAAGCGTTTTTTTGATCCGGGTTCCGGGATTGCTCATAGTGCGGTAGAAGCCAGCTTGCCCAAAAGGGCCGATTCGGGCGAGCGGAATCTCGGGGGAAAATTGACGACCGAAGACCTATTCAGCCTCGCGCAGCGCGCCGCTTCAGTTGACGCCGAAGGCGACACCGAGGGCGCATTGCCCGCGCCGGGGTCCTCCGCGCCTCTGGCGTACCGGATGCGACCGGAGGACTGGCCGGATCTCCTTGGGCACGACCGCGTGCTGGCCCCGGGCACCGCGCTCCGGACCTGGATCGAAACGGACCGCGTGCCCTCGCTCGTTTTCTGGGGCCCCCCCGGCTGCGGCAAGACCACGCTTGCGCGGCTCGTGGCCCGCAAGACGGTGTCGCATTTCGTAACTTTGAGCGCGGTGCATTCCGGCGTGAAGGACATCAAGGAGGCCGTGGAGTCGGCCAAGATGCAGCGGCGCCAGGCCCATCGGAAAACCATTCTCTTCGTGGACGAGATCCACCGCTTCAACAAGTCCCAGCAGGATGCGCTTCTTCCCCATGTGGAGGACGGCACGGTGACCCTGATCGGCGCGACGACCGAGAACCCATCCTTCGAGCTCAACCGCGCGCTGCTCTCGCGCACGCGCGTGATCCGGCTCGATCCGCTGGAGCCGCAGGCCCTGCGGGGAATCCTGGAAAAGGCCATGGCCGATCCGCGGCGGGGCTTGGGGGGTTGGCTCAGGCTGGAGCCCGAAGCGCTCGACTGGCTGGCCGGCAGCTCCGAGGGCGACGCCCGCCGCGCGCTCACCGCGCTCGAGAGCCTGGCGCTCTACGCGGGCGAAGGCAAGGGATCCGCCGAGGCCGGCGCGGCCCCCCTCACCTGCGCGCAGGTGCAAGAGCTGCTGCAGCGCCAGCCCATCCCCTACGACAAGAACGGCGAAGAGCACTACAACGTGATCTCGGCCTTCATCAAGAGCCTGCGCGACAGCGATCCGCACGCGGGGCTCTACTACCTGGCCCGCATGATCGAAGCCGGCGAGGATCCGATGTTCGTCGCGAGGCGCCTGGTGATCTTGGCCTCGGAGGACGTGGGCAACGCTGACCCCCGAGCGCTCCAGGTGGCCGTGAGCACGATGCAGGCGGTGGATCTGATCGGCATGCCCGAGGGACGCATCCCGCTCGCGCAGGCCGTGACCTACCTCGCTTCGGCTCCGAAGAGCAACGCCTCGTACGTGGGCATCAACGAGGCTTTGGAAGAGGTGCGGAAAACCGGCGCGCTCCCGATTCCCATGCAGCTTCGCAACGGCGTCACCTCGCTCATGAAAGGCCAGGGCTACGGAGCGGGCTACCAGTACGCGCACGACCGCGCGGGGGCCGCCGTGAAACAGAGACACCTGCCGGACATGCTGCTGGGCCGCCGCTTCTACCGGCCGAAAGATGCGGGCCTCGAGAAGCAGATCAAGGAACGCCTCGACCAGCTGAACCCGAATTTCGACTGAGCCTGCCTCAGAGCGCGAAGCTCGCGCCGACGGTGCCGGTGAATCCGCCCTCGCCGCCGAGTTCGACCCAATCCATGCCCAGGGCCGCGCTGAGATTCTCCGTCACGGCGATTTCCACCGCCCCGCCCATCTGGATGCCTAAGGCGTTGTTCTCGCCCACGATCGCAGAGCCGCTCCCGCTGATTCGAAGAGGTCCACTGATGAGATCCACGCGCCCGCCGACGACTCCGCCCGGGTGGTCGTTTCCGCTCATGCTCATGAATCCCAGCCCGCCCGTGGCAAGCACGATGACGGCAAACTCCGAATCTCCCGTGCAACCGACGCCCGTGCCCAGCTCGAGCGCCAGCACGCCCAGCGTGGGGTCATCGTCCGCCTCCGCCACACCCTCCACTTCGCCCCTCGCCTGACCTCCGTAGACGAAGCCGCAGGCGTTTTCTCCCACCTGGGTCGTGAAGCCGTAAAAGAGGCGCCCGGCCAGGTTGATGGCGACGAAGGGTTCGTAGCTGCGGTCCCCGTCAGGGTCGTAGACTCCGGCGTCCAGCTGAAGCTGCGCATCGAGAAGAGCGACGTTGCCGCTTGCGAACCCGACGTCCTCCTCCTCGTGGTTCGGCCGGATGCCCACCAACTCCAGCTCCAATCCGCCGCTGAGGCTCAGCCGCGCGTCGGAGCCTGCACCCACGCCGACCGTGACGGCCAGTCCGCCCTGGGCCAGTCCGGGTTCGTCGTCACCGTCCGCCCAAGCGGGAGAGGCAGCGGTTGCGACGATGAACAGCAGAAGCGCTAGATGAGACGACTTCTTTTCGAGGGGACTGGATCCGGTCATAGCGGGCTCTCCTGATGTGCTCAGGATGAGCGATCCCGCGACGGGAACCGAGTGACGGTTTGCGACTGAATCAGCGGTATTTCCTAAGTGGAATCAGGAATGTGTCGCGCCGGACACGGTCTCGCGCCGGGTGCGCAGGAACTCCACCACGACGGGAATCACGGAAACGAAAATGATCCCAAGGATCACGAACTGGAAGTTGCGCTTCACGACGGGAAGGTTTCCGAAGAAGAAGCCGAGCACGGTGAAGCCCGTCACCCAGGCCACCGCGCCCGTGACGTTGAACATCGCGAACCGGCGGTAGGTCATCTCGCCCACGCCGGCCACGAAGGGGGCGAAGGTGCGCACGATCGGCACGAAGCGCGCGAGGATGATGGTTTTCCCGCCGTGGCGCTCATAGAACCGCTGCGCGCGGGTCAGGTGCTGCTTGTTCAGGAACCAGGAGTCCGGGCGCGTGAATACCTTGGGGCCCAGGTATCGGCCCACGCTGTAATTCACGGCGTCGCCGAGCACCCCCGCGATGATCAGGAGCACGATGACCTGAGTCAGCTGGATCGGCGAACCTGGAAGCGCCGAGAGCGCACCCACCGCGAAGAGGAGCGAGTCGCCGGGGAGGAAGGGCGTGACCACGAAGCCTGTTTCCGCGAATACGATCGCGAAGAGCAGTACGTAGAGCCATGGGCCCATCCAGGTGGCCCACTCGTTGAGGTGCTGGTCGAGCTGCATGAACACGTCCCAGAACCAGACGAAGAAAGTGACGAGCAGGTCCCAGACGGCTTCCATGCGTGGGAGCGTAGCATAGCCTTTGGGCTAACGCGCCGTTACGCAGAAAGGTCTCCGACCCCTTTTTGCTATTCGATCAGGTCGGCGAGTTCGGCGCGGGCCTGCTCCCAGTCGTCGGGGTCGATCGACCAGGGGATATCCGTGCGTTTCCAGGTGGGATCCGAGGGATCGTCCACGCCGTTTTCCCAGAGCGCTTTCGGGACCATGCGCTCGAGGATCTCCTGCGTGGTTACGGCATCCGCCGCGCGAGCGAGCGCGAGGTACTCCACATCCTGGATCCCGCGGCGCCAGTGCTTGAGCCTCAGGCTCGCGGCCGGGCCCTCGCGCCCGTAGGAAGAACCTGGGAAGTCCGTGTCAGTGCCGGGATAGAAGAGCACGCCGTCGCCGTTGGAGTAGTTCCAGCCGGTCTTGCCTCGGATCGGGCTCTTCGGGGCGGTGCCGCCGAAGGTCTGAGCGACGTTCCACACGTCCGTCTGCCCGCGCCCGCCCTGATAGTCGTTGTAGTAGGTGGATTCCCAGAAGAACCAGCGGTGCACGCCCATCTTTTCCTGAGCCCAAGGCACCTGCCGGAGCGCCACGCCGTCGTCCTCGGTGGCGAAGGAGCCGTTGGCGGGGCGTTTGCCGTTGTAGACCATGAAACGCTTCGAGGCGTCGGCGTCGAAACTGTCCTTGGCCGGGCCCCAAACGGCGGGGTCGGCGATGGCGAACCAGCTCGCGGCGATGTTGAGCGAGGGCACGTCGTCGTCCGCGTGAGGCAGGTGGATCGTGGCGAAGGTCTTGAGCGCGGAGCCCGGACCCGGGTTGTTGGCCACCCACTGCGCCCACTGCTCCGTCTGCGCGTAATTCGTGCTCTCGTCGATGAGGTAGAGAAAGGTTTCCGTGGAGGGGGAATTGGCCGCAAACCAGCTCGCCCAGGCGTCCGTGTGCGCGCGCATGCCGGGCTCTCCTTCCGCCTTCCAACCCCACTGGCCGTAGGTGCCGATGGAGTACACGCCGTTGCCCGTGTTCTCGCCGGGGCCGGAGTAGCCGCTCGCCGCCGTGTAGAGCGAGCCGTTCAGGCGCGGGAGCCACTCGTCGCGCGGGCGGTCGCCGGGTGAGACCGCGGCGCCGACGTCCGAGTCGATGACGGAGATGCGGTGCCGATGCGCCATCTGGAAGTGGCGGTCGCGCACGCGGCGCACCTTCTGATCCTCCACGGTGCCGTTGTTCGGCCAGGTCACGCCCGTGTAGCGGCGCGAGAGGTCGGGATAACCCACGTAGAGCATGGTTTTCGCGGTGGGAACATCGGGCAGAGTGAAGCCACGTACGGTGAGCTCCACGGGAACCTCGCGCCAAAGCGCGCTTCCCACGCGGATCGAGAACGTGCCCTTGTACACTCCCGCCGGCGTGCCCTTGGGGATCGTGACGTCCACCCAGATGCTCTGATTCTGGTTCTTCGCCACGTCGAAGGCACCCACCCACTCCAGGGGCACGGCGATCTCGGGGAACTCCTTGTCGGCGCCGGCGCGGTCTTCCCAGACGCCGCTCGCGATCCCGGCCCCCGTGAAGGGCCTTCGCATCACGCTCGGGACGTGACGCTCGTCGTAGGTGCCGTAGGAGAGCGCGCTGAGGCCTTCGATCCTCAGGTAGCGAACGAAGAAGAGCTCGATGTTCCGGCCCACGGTGTTGAACACGCCGTCGCCCGTGCGCGCCACGGTGCCGATCGCGGCGCTGCCCGGCCCGGAGAGTTCGCTCTGAGACACGCTCACTCCAGTGCGGTTGGCGCTTCCGGCCTCGAGGATGACGTTGAACGACACCGTCTCGTTCCGCGCGCCGAACACACGCACGCGGGTGCCGTCCCAGACGGAGTTGATCGTGGAGGCCGAAGCCCCCTTCGCCCGGTTCTCGTGGCGCATCACCTTGTCGCCGCCGTCGTTCACCCAGACGCGGGCGTCGACGTCACCCCCACCGCCTCCCCCGCCGCTCTTGCAGGCGCTGCTGATCAGGGGCACGAGGAGCGCCGCGCAGATCACTTCCGTGATGCGGCACCACCGAGGGGCGGCGAGCTTCGGAGTAACTGATGACTTCATTCGGGCATCCTTCCCTTAGGCTTCGGGGCAATTCCTGCCCACCTTGAGTCGAGCCTGAGGAGTGCAAGGTCCGGGCACGGATCGCACAAAAACGCTGCGGGGTGCCAGGAGTATTCTGCCGCGCGGGTTTGCTGCAATTCCGAAGAGTTGAAGCGTCGAGCCTTTGCGCGAAGAGTCTAATCCGACGAAACAAAACAGGATTTTCTGCCTCAATGGGGGCAGGCTGCCCCCGACGAAAGTGGACTGCTGTTGCCGTTTTGGGCGAGCTTCGGGATTGTTGACTAAATAAGTACAGATATGTAGGGTCGCCTCCCATGGGCACTTCGTTTCGTCTTGTGTGTTTGGGCGCGATCACCCTGACAGCCTGCGTTGGCGAACCTCAGGCCGAGATCTGTCGGCCCACGGACCTCGCACCCCCCGCTCACGCCGCGTCGGTCGACGCGGAATCGGGAGTAGGTGTCATCACTCAGGCCTTGGCCAACGGGGAAACGGATCCCGACCAGCGATTCGAAGCGGTGATGTGCGTGGGCGGGGTGCCCCAAGCCGACGGCACGAACAGCCCCTGCGGGAGCGCGACATTGGTCGCGCCCGATTACATCCTCACCGCGCTCCACCTCGGAGGGCTGGGCCCGAACGGGACCCTTCCACTGCATTTCGGCCCAGAAGCGCGCGACATTCCGCTCCATGCCGCAACGGCCGTGGAGTGCTGGGAGTTCCGCGACAGCGGGCCCGCACGCTGCTGCCGGCACCCGGGCCCGGACGCGACCGCCGAGCAGCTGACGCATTACCTCGACACCTGCGAGGAGCCGCTGGCCGAGAACGACTTCGTGATCTCCGACCTGGCGCTTTGGCGCCTGGACCGCGACGTGACGGCCGAGTACCAGGTGGCGCCGATCCCGGTGGCGACCGGGAACGTTCGGGATCTCAACGGGCAGATCGCGATCGCCGTGGGGTACGGCTCCACCGACTCCTGCTTCACGCCTCAGACCCGCTCGGGCGTCCGCCGCTGGGGCGCCGTGCGCGTACGAGGCACGACGACCGAAGGCACTCTTACCGGCGGAGGAGAAGCCGTGTACCCGAGCGATGTTTACATCGACGCGGAGTTCGCCCAGGACTGGCCCTTCACCGCGCCCGGAGATTCAGGTGGGCCGATCCTCGTGGACTCGCGCGCCGATGAACGCGGCGACGGCGAATGCATTCCGGTGTCGGACCTGCGCGTGGCGGGCGCCACCTACCGAGGCTGCAACTACTCCTGGTCCTCCGCGCTGCACCCGAAGGTCGCGCCCGCGATCCAACAGCTCCTGAACCGTTAGACCACCCAGCGCAGCACCACGAAGAAATGGCAGGCCGTCGCCGCGAGCACGCAGACATGCCAGATCTCGTGGAAGCCGAAGGCCTTGGGCCAGGGATCGGGCCGCTTCAGCGCGTAAACCAAAGCCCCAAGCCCGTACCACCCGCCTCCCACGAAGAGCCAGAACATCGCCTCGAAGGGAAGCGCTTCAGCGAGGGAGGGCACGAGGGCAAACCCGGCCGCGCCCATCGCCAGATAGGGCGCGACTCGAACCCAGCGCGAGCTCTCGAGCACCCAGAGCTTCACGCCCACGAAGAAAAGCGCGACCGCCCAGACCGCCAGGGCCACAGGCACCCCCACGCTCTCTCGCAGGAGAACCAGGCAGAAGGGCGTGTAGCTCCCGGCGATGAACACGTAGATGAGCGAATGGTCCAGAAGCCGCAGGCGAACCATGGCTCGCGGGCGCAGATTCAGGCCATGGTAGAAACCGCTCGCGAGAAAAAGAAAGACCATGCTCAGGCCGAAGCCGAGCAGGCCGGCCACCGCCCAATGGTCTCGCTCCATGGCCCGAGGAAGCCCCCAAGCAGTGGCGGCCAAAGCTCCACCGGCTCCCAACAGGTGGGTAGCCGCGCTGACGGGATGCCTGAGCCCCCAGGCGGGTTTGATCTCTTCCATGGCTCGGGTGTCGCCCGGTGACTCACCCGGCGTCAAAACAAAAAAAAGCCCCGCCCCCCCCCCTGGGAAGCGGGGCCCCGAAGCGAAATCGATGCTAGCGGCGGGCGCGGGCGACTTTGCCGGTCCAGCCCATGTGGTAGACCCAGGCCGCGACGACGCCGCAGAGGACCGCCTGCATGAAGCCGGTGACCACCCAGGACGCAAAGATGTCGAAGGGATAGGGACTCACGGCGTAGGTGATGAAGTAGTGCGACACCGCGAAGGCGCCGATCAGGCCGCCAAAACGAATGCCCTCGATCCAACCCTTCCCCTCGTAGCCCTTGGCGAAGATCCAGGTGAGAAACGCGCCGATCATGAACTGGCCGATCAGCATCCACCCCATGTAGCCCTGCATCTCGTCTTCCGTCCGCCAGAGCGAAGCCGTGTTCTGGTAGCTCTCCTTCATCCACCAGCCGTGGATGACGAAGTCGGTGGCGAAGATCGTGAAGAACACGGCGAACGCCGCGATCCCCATCCATTTCCAATTCACGGATTTCATGCGGACCCTCCTTGGGCGGTAACGTTGGAATATCGTGGTTACTGTGGAATCAGCCCTCAGTATGAGGTGGCCAGGCGCGGGAAATCCAGTACGTTCTGAGACGAAATGCCCCATGCCGCGATCCCATGTTCAGCACCTCGCCCGCGGCGATGACTGCGCCCCTTCGGCGGCGGTATCCGGCCCTGCGTTCTCCCGTTCAAGGATCTGGGCCGCTGGGTTTCGCATTTGCAACTTATTGTGACGCGGTGTATCACGCGTAACCTCCCGGGAGTTTAAGGATGCGATTCGAGTCGATCAGAGCAGCCCGAGTCGGACTTGCGGCCGTGCTGCTGCTGGTCCTCATTTCGCCCGACACTCTTTGGGCCCGGGCGAGACTCGACTGGATCCTGCGGTCGCCGATCCCCCGCGCCGCGCTGATGGAAACCGCACCGGGCCGCCGGGCCTTGGAGCGGCTTTCGGGAATCCGGGTTCAGAGCGAGTCGGACCTCGTGCGGGCGATCGCGAAGATCGACGCCGGCCCGGAAGCCCGGCTCTTCGCCCGGCGAGTGGCTCGACTGGAATCGCGCGCCCTCGGCGAAGGCGCCCTGCGAATGGGAGCTTCGCAGCGGCTGGCTCTCCTCGGCCGCCTCATGCGGGACGACGCCCTTTTCTCCGCGACTGCCGCTCCGCACTCCTCGTCAACCACGCTCGAATTTCTCGATCCGGCCGCGGGAGAGGCGGCCGGACGGCTTCCGCCCGCCGCCGCGGACTCGCTCGAAGCCCGGTTCGGGAGCTGGGAGTCGCCCTCGCGCCGTCTCTACCAGGCCGTGACTCGAAGCTGGGACCACATCGCGCCGACCGACCTCGATCGGCTGGCCGACGCCCTCAGCAGCGGCTTGGGCCGTCCCGCCACCGAGGCCGAGATCGTGCGCGAGGTGCTCATGCGCCGCCAGGTGCTCGCGGCTGAGCTTCAGACTCTGGGCGAGGCCTACGGCCGCGCGGACCCTCTGACCTCAAGACTGTTCAAGCGGGCGGCGGAACGGATCGACGCCACGGCGCAGGTCTGGGCCCGGGCCCGCGCGCAGGAACATCTCCGCAGCTTCGCGTATGAGACAGGTGGCCCTTCGATCAACCGGCTGAGCGGCTACCCTTCGAGCGTGCCTGGCGAGACGGGAGAGCTGCTCGTGGCCCTGCGCGAGAGCGCCGTGGCCGAAACCGGCATGAGGGTGAAAGCCCTGGGCCGGATTTTCGGCGGAGGCTCAGCCGCCCATGCCGCGCGCCAGGAGCTCGACCGACTCGCGCAGGTGGACCCCGAGGTGATTGGCAAGGAGTTTGACGTCTTCATCGAGGGCGGCCGCGTCTGGGGCGAGGTGAAGAATTTCGAACGTGTCATGACTTCGAGCGACAACCAGTGGGAGGCCGTGCTTCAGCAGGCGGAAAGAGCGGTCCGCACGCGCGATCTGGTGAACTCCTCCGAGATCCTGCGCGAGTTCCTGGGCGGACCCGTGGAGCTGCGCTCCTACTTCGTGGGCGGAATCACGCGCTCGGCAGCGATGCGGCTTCAGGAGATGGGGATCACCGTATTCGGAATCCTTTAGGTCGTCGCGTACCCATTACGGGCGGCCTTCGAGGGCCAGAGTCGAGATCTCGCCGCCCGTGAGCGCCCGGTTGTAGAGGCGGATGTGGTCGACTTCGCCGTTGTAGAACCGCGAAGCCGCGCCCGGGCGGGCGATCCGGAGATCGGAATCCCATTGCGAGCGGTCCACCTCGGTGCCCGAATCAGTGCCACTCAGGGTGCCGTTCACGTATAGGCTCGCCGTCACGGTGGCACCGTTCGCGCCCGAGACGGTCACGGCGATGTGGTTCCAGACGGTGCTCGAGAGCGCGGCCGCCGAGTTCACCACCACGTTGTCCACGCGGTCGGCGCAAGCCCCGTCCACGGCATCCGTTCCGCCGTAGTAGAAGTTCACGCCCGTGAAGCAGGCGTTGAAGTAGTTCAGGCTGAGGTGCATCTCGTGGTTCCCGGCGTTGAAGGTGGTGCCGCTGCCCCAGCCGTTGGCCGTGGTATCGCCCTGCCAAACCACATGCTGGGCCGCGGTGAGGGTCGCGGCCGTCGGCTTCACCCAAACGGAGATCGTGAACTCGTCCTCGGAGGCCACGGAAGCGGTGGTCTGGATGTAGGCCGAGCTCGCGGCCACGAAATTCAGGCTCTGCCCGATGAACCCGGGCGTGATCCAGTTGGCGAGCGTGAAGCCGTTGAGCGTGCCCGTGTTGCCGAGGCCAGAGCTGTCGGCCGTGGTCGACGTGTTCGGAGCGTCTTCGAACTCGTAAAAGCCGATGATGTCGGAAGGTGCGTCCCAGACGCGCACCGTCTTCGTCACGGCGGCGCTTGTGCCGCCGTCGCCGTCCTGCGCGGTAAAGCTTACCGTGCGGTTCGTATTGTCGGGGTCGGCCGCAACGTTGCTGAAAGCCACTCGACGGAGAAGGCCTTGCACGGCGGCCGGCGTGGCCGAGGAGTTCAGGGCCACCACCAGTGGAGATGACCCGCTGGTTCCACCCGAGGCGGTGCCGATCGTCGTGCCGCCGTAGGAGATGGTCGCGCCGGAGACTCCGATCTGGCCCGCGCCGGAACCCTCGTTGAGGATCGTCAGGCGGTCGTCCGCAGACCCCGCCGCCGTGATCTCGGCGCGAAGCTCGCCCGCGTCGAAATCAGCCGAGTCGATGTCGGAGACCGTTCCCGCCGGTTCGATCGGCATGGCCGAGTTTCCTGCCATGTAGTCGAGCGTGCTGCTCGGTGCCGTCAGAACGGGGATGTCGTTCACGGCCGTGACGGTCACGGTGAACGTGTCCTGGGCGGTGGGAGCGCCGGTGCCGTCGTCCTGCACGGTGACCGTGATCGTGGCCGTGCCCGAGGCGTTCGCCACAAGCTCCAAGTCCAAGGTGCCGCCCGTGGCGTCGGCCGCGGCGTCCGGCGTGTAGTTCACCGTGATGTTGGCGTCCGGGATGAGCCCTTGGTTGCTGCTCACGGCGGTCACCGTCAATGCCTGCGCGTCCTCGTCCGGGGCGCCTCCTTCGTCCACCGTGAAGGCCAGGCCCGAGAGGTCGGTGTCCTCATCCGTGGTTTGGTTCGCGATATCCGCGATCGTGGGCGCGTCGTTCAGGGCGTTCACAGTCGCCGTAAAGCTGCGCTGGGCCGTGAGGTTTCCGGTGCCGTCGTCGGTGGCCGTGACGGTGATCGTGGTGGTACCGTTCTGGTGGGAGGCCGGCGTGACGTCGAGCGTGCCGCCCGCGAGATCGGCATCGGCGGCGCCCTCCGGCGTATAGTTCACGGTGATGTTCCCGTTCGGCACGAGCGTGGTGTTGCTGCTCGTGGCTGTGACGGTGATGGACTGCGAATCTTCCAGCGCCCCGCCTCCCTCGCCGAGCGTATAGGCGATCCCGGAGATCGAGCCCGAGTCCTCGTCGATCGCGGCGGGGTCGCCGATCGCCGAGAGCGTCGGCGAGTCGTTTACCGCGCCCACGCTCAAGGTCACCGTGGCCGGGCCATAGGTGGTGGTGCCGTCGTTCAGCTCATAGGTGAAGCTGTCGACGCCGAAGAAGTCCGCGTCCGGATCGTAGTCGAAGGATCCGTCGGCGTTCAAAGTGAGATCGCCTGAGCTCGGGGGCGTGACGACCGCCGCGGTGAGCGTGAAGCCGGAGGGCTGGTCGTCGTTGTCCATCAGCCCCTGCACGGCGCTGCGAGAAAGGATAGCGTCTTCCGTGGCGACGTAGTTGTCGTCTACAGCGGCGGGAACCGTGGGCTCGGTGGAGCCTCCGGAGGTGCCAAGGGCCGAGCGGCTCGAGCCGCCTCCCCCGCCGTCGGAGCAGCCCGCCGACACGACCGCAAAGCCGACAGATATGGCCTGTACGCATTTAACGAGCTGTCCGAACCTCGACTTTTCCATATTTCGTTTGATCCCTTCAGCATACGTTCCGCGTTTGGATCGAACCTCTGACCTTGCCCCTTCATCATAAGGTTTTGAGAAGGTGGCGGGTGCAAGGAGTTCCCAACAGGGTCGCCGGCGACACGGTGGCGCCCGTGCCAACGTAGGCTAGAATGGGAAGTCCGGGGGACCACACATGATTTCAATTCGTCGTAGGCGCTTCTCAGCCCTGCTCTTCGTGGTGTGTTCCGTTTTCGTTACCGAGGGTGTTGCGGACGGCGAGGAAGTCCCCCGGGGCATCCCGGGACTCTCGAACGTTCCGGTGGAGGCGAGTTGCCGGGGCGCGAGGACCCTGGTGCGCAGCGCCCTTCAGCGGGAGGCGCGCTATCTGCAGCGCTGCCAGCCCTCGCGGTATCTGCCCACGAGCGAGAGCGACACGCGCCCGCCGGTCACGGAGCTCGGCGACGTCGTGTCCTGCGCGGACACGCCGGACGACCCGCCCGCCGCCTTCGACCGGGTGGGGCGCATCTGCAGCCCGGTCTGCCAGAGCCGGGCCCCACACTCGCACGCACGCGCGCTCATGAGCATGGGCACCTACCCCAATCTCATTCAGGCCAACTTCCGGCCTACCTGGATTGGCGGCCAGGGCGTGACGGAGCCTCAGGCCTGCATGCTCGTGGCGCCCTACCCTCTTGAGGCGATGCCCGATATCCGCGTAGTGACCGACCGAGCCCGTTTCACCGCGGGCGACTCGGCTCAACGGGCCTATTGGACGCCCCAGAAGCGGGCGTGGCGCGATGCGGCCACGGCGACCGGTGGCGTCCGGCCGCGGCTCGTGGCCATTCAGACGCGGCTTCGCAGGCTCGTGAACATGAGTCCGCGGCACCCCAACCTGGATGGTCCGGGCAACGTCAGGAGGCGTAGCCACCTGAACCAGTCCCTGAGGGCCGTGGACAATCTGCTCATGCAACTCGAGCGCGTGCGCACCAGCATCGAGAAGGAAACCTCTCCCGACTACACCCTAGCGCTCGAACAGTTCCGCGCCCACTTCAGCAACCACGACGAGAGCCTCAATCCCACGATCCAATGCCCCGGCATGAACGCGGTGACCCTTCGGAACCCGGACAGCCGCGTGGCATTCTGCTGCCCCTACACCTTCACGGACGCTCCGCTCCCCGACGGCGACGCCCCGCCGCCGGGCTCCGGGTGCGTTCGCCCTGAAGGAGCGACGGACACCAGCGTTTCTCCCGAGGATAACGCCCGCCTCGTCATCGCGGACCGCGCCGGCATGGAGACGGGCGATGCCGCCGGTCCCAACGCGCGGATTTTCACCGAGCTCAACACGGCGCTCGGCGAACTCATGGCGCCCGGCGGGCCGATGGAAACCCACGAGGAGGAGTTCCACCGACTCGCCATGCTCTGGGAGTGCCGCGAGTACAACCGCGAGGCGCGCTACTACTGGCGGGAGGCCTCCGAGCGCTGCTCCGAGGGCTCCGCGGGCCCCACGCGGGCCTGCAGGCTCGTGCTCAACGGCCGGCCGGAGCCGGATCCCATCGAACGGCTGAGGGCGGCCCTGGAAAACGCCATTGAGGAGCCTCTGCACGTGGCCGACGAGGGCTCGGACTACGACTACCAGTGCTTGCCGCATGGCTCGCGCTTCACCGGCGACGAGGTCGATTACCGCGAGGTGCCCCCGGTGGACAGCCCCGGGCCGGTGGAGTCACCTTCCGAGATCGCCGACTAGCGACGGAAGACGTCGAGCACCCTCAGTCGGGCCAGGTCCGCGCGGGGCTCCCCGCGTTCCTGCACGAGCTCGACGAAGGGCTTCCCCGCTCCGTGGAGGTCTGGGTGGGCGGGGGGAACGGCCCCCAGGGCGTGCGTCTGGGCCGGAGGCTTCGGCACTTCTCCTCCCTCCTGGCCTTCGATCAGGAGCTCGAGCGGCTGGCCCACGGCTGAATCCCGAAGATTTTCAACTGGCTGACCGGACCCCTCCCGGCTCACCAGGCCGTGGGCTTGTAGTCCTTGAGGAAGTTGCCCCAGGAGTGGGTGCCGGAGTTGTTGCCGGCGAAGATGGGGTCGATCACGCGCGCGGCGCCGTCGACGATGTCGAGC
>JADZFF010000184.1 GCA_020850015.1 Bdellovibrionales bacterium
ATTCCCGATTTCACGGTGTTCGAGAACGTGGCTCTGGCGCTGAAGCTCGCGGGCCAGCCCTTCATCAGCGCGGAGCTTCGGGCCCGCGTGCTCGGCACGCTCGAGCGGCTGGGGCTGCAGGGAAGGCACGAGACCCTGGCGGGCCGGCTGAGCGGGGGCGAGGCCCAGCGCGTGGCCATCGCGCGCGCGCTGGTGAGGAAGCCCGAGCTCATCCTGGCCGACGAGCCCACGGGCGCGCAGGACCGGACCAATACATGGTCGCTGATGGACGCGCTCGTGAGAGCGAACCGCGACGGCGCCACGGCGGTCGTGGCGACGCATGATCCCGAGATCGTGCGCCGGGTGCGCAAGCGCTGCGCGCTCCTGAAGGCGGGAAGAGTATTCATGGAGGAAAGCCTGTGTACGTTCTGAAACTCGCTCTGCGGCCCTGGAGGGTGGCGCCGCTCGCGCAGGGCCTGACGGTGGCGGCAGTGGCGGTGCTGGTGTTCCTTCTGGGGTTCCTCGTATGGGTGGACCAGGGGCTCGCTCCTGCCCTGGAGCGCATGAGCACCGAATCCGTGGCGACGGCCTACCTCGCGCCCGGCGTGGCTCCGGGCGAAGAGGCCCGTGTCGCGGCCGAGATCCGCTCTGCGGTCGGAACAGCGCCCGAGGTCCGGCTCGTGGACCGGAAGGAGTTCGTGGGGGGGCTCAAGGGCGAGCACCCGCAGCTGGCCGACCAGCTTCTGGAGCTCGGCACGGAGATGCAGGCGGTGGTGCCCAGGTACGTGACGATCTCCGGGCAGCTCAACGAGGACGCGCTCGGGAGCCTGCGCGCGATCGCGGGCGTCGCGAGCGTGCAGCGCTCGGAAGGAAAGCTGGGGCACCTGTTGTCCGCGTTCCGAGCGGTCCACTGGCTCTCGCGGATCCTCGCCGCCGCGCTTTTCCTGTCAGTCCTCGCGGCCCTCGCGCAGCTCGCGCGGTCCACCGCGGGGCTGATCTCCGAGTCCGTTTCCCTGCTTCGTCTCTGGGGGGCCGGCGAGCTCAGCGCGAGGGCACCGGGCTTCCTCTCGGGCGCGATCGTCGGGCTGCTGGGCGGCCTGATCGCGGCGGCGATCTGGTTTCCCGCCGGAGGCTGGCTGGGCACGGAGCTCCGCGGGCTCTCGCCGCTTCTGAACGGGATCAAGGCTCCGACCTGGGGTACGCCCTGGTTCCTCCTCGCGCTCGCCTGCTTCGCGGGCGCGGCGGCGGGGGTGCTGGGCGCCTGGTCCGGCGGGCGTGGCACGGGTCGGCGTTAGCGTGATGAGCGGACGCAGTTAGATCGACGCGCGCCGAGCGGTCCTGAGCCTTGTGGCCGTGGCCGCGCTCGGGGCCGGGTTCGCGCGGGCCGCCCCCGCGCCCCCGGTGGCGAGCGGGGGCGGGGTGCTCGGAGCCGAGCTCGCCTTCACGCGGAAAAAGATCCGCTCCGCCGAGGATCGCCTGCTCGTCCTGCTTCGCGATCCCGCGCGTCAGCGCGAGCGGCTCGACGTGCTCCGCGAGCTTACGGGGCTGCTCCAGAAGGAAGGTGGGCTGGGAAAGCGCCGCCTCACGGAGCTGCGAGAGCTCGTGGAGGAGTTGGAGAGCCGCCGCGGGGCGCTCCGCAAGCGGCTCGATGCCCAGCAGGAGCGCGTGCGTCTCACGCTCGCCGAGCTGCAGAGATCCACGGAGGCCGCGCCCGCGCGCGAGGCCTATCCCGAGGGAGAGGAGCTCGATGCGCCCCGGCGGCGCGTGATGGCCGAGCTCGTGGACCGCAGCCTGAAGGACATCGAGGCCATGCGCGCCGATCTGGCCGACGCGGATTTCCTCGAGCTGAAGATCGCGGAGGAGCGGAACCAGCTCGAGTACCTGCTCCAGGATCTGAAGGAGCACGAGGAGCTTCTGAAATTTCATCGGCAGCTGCAGGCCGACAACATGCGGAAGCGGCTTTCCGAGCGGGCCGGGAACCTGGAGAGTTACCGCAAGCTCAAAGACGCGGAGGCGGGCGTGGACGAGCTCATGGGGCAGTTCAACGCGCGCGTGGAATTCGAGAAGGCGGCGGAGCTCGAGCGCCGCGCGGCGAGCCAGGTGCTCAAGGGCGCCTTCCCTCAGCTCAAGGGGCGGCTCCCGTTTCCGGCGCGCGGGAAAGTGGTGGAGGCCTTCGGCCGCGCCTTCGATCCGGCCTCCGGGCTCCATGTCTTCCGAAAGGGTTTGAGCCTCGACGTCGGCGCCTCGCAGGGCGTGCGGGCAATTTCTGCCGGGCAGGTGGTGTTCAGCGGGCGGCTTCCGAAGTACGGAAACGTGCTGATCGTGGATCACGGTGCGGGGTATTACTCGCTCTGCGGCCGCCTGGGCCGCGCGGACCGCGGGAAGGGCGACTGGATCGCCCAGGGTGACGTCATCGGGCTCACGGACGAAAGCGGTTCGCCCCTGTATTTCGAGATCCGTTCCCGCAACGTGGCCGTCGATCCGTTGCAGTGGGTGGCCAACTGAGCTAGCCTTTTTTAATGGCCCTGCGCCGCCTGATCCCTCCTTATCTGGTCGTTCTCTGCTTCCTCGCCGGATCCGCCCTTGCGATTCCCGCGCTCGGCGATGTTCCGCCCGTCCGAGGAGCGCGGGAGAAGCGCTACATGAACCTGGAGATCCTCCAGAAGGTCATGCAGATGGTGGAATCGAGCTACGTGGACGTCGTGAAGCAGGAAGACCTCGTATACGGCGCGATCAAGGGCATGATGGACACCCTCGACCCGCACTCGAGCTTCCTTGCCCCCGACGTGTACCGCGACATGAAGGTCGATACCTCCGGCAGGTTCGGGGGTCTGGGCATCGAGATCGGGATGAAAGACAACGTGCTCACGATCATCTCGCCCATCGAGGAGACCCCCGCCTGGCACGCCGGCCTCAAGGCGGGCGACCGCGTGGTGAAGATCGACGGCAAGAGCACGAAGGGCCTGAACCTCTACGAAGCCGTGGCCATGATGCGCGGCAAGGAGGGCTCGAAGGTCGTGCTCACCGTCTACCGGAAAGGCTTCGAGAAGATCCGCGACGTGACCCTCAAGCGCGAGGTGATCAAGATCAGCGCCGTCAAGTCCGAGGAGCTCGAGCCCGGGTTTGCCTATGTACGTCTCAGGAGCTTCAACGAGGACGCGAGCCGCGACATGAAGGCCGCGATCGTGAAGCACGGGAAGAAGGCCAAGCTCCGCGGGCTGGTGTTCGACATGCGGGGCACGCCGGGCGGCCTGCTCGACCAGGCCGTGGAGGTGAGCTCGCTCTTCCTGGACAAGGGCATCATCGTGTCTACGGTGGGCCGCGACCGCGACCGCAAGGAAGTGAAGCACGCGCGCCCGAACCTCACGATCGCGAAGGACCTGCCGCTCGTGATCCTGGTGAACAGCAGCACGGCATCCGCGGCCGAGATCGTCGCCGGGGCCCTGCAGGACCACAAACGCGCCGTGATCATGGGGCAGACGAGCTTCGGCAAGGGCTCTGTGCAAAGCGTGATGGATCTCGGGCCGGACGCGGGAATCAAGCTCACCATCGCGCGCTACTACACGCCCAACGGCCGGAGCATCCAGGAGAAGGGCGTCGCGCCCGACGTCCTCCTGGATGAGTATGATCCCGAGCTCCTGGTGAAGGCTCGGCTCACGCGCCCCGCGCTGCGTGAGCGCGATCTCGAGGGGCATATCCAGCCCGAGTCCGACGGAACGCCAGCCCCGGGCGGCGAGTACTCCTCGCAGGAGCTCGACGCCCTGGAGTCAGGCAAGGGGGCCGAAGAGGGGAAGAAGGACGACATGGCCCCGGCCAAGCTCGATCCGCGCACCGACTTCCAGGTGCAACAGGCGCTCAACTACCTGAAGTCCTACGAAATCTTCAAGAAGCTTGCCGTCCGCGACGTCACTGTCTAGAACCGCGGGATGGACCTTGAGGGCCTCCCGCTTTTCGCGCGACCGCAGACTTCGGAACCCATCGCGGCGGCCTCCCCCGCCAAGCCGAAAACCTGGTCCGTGACGGAGCTCACGGCCGCGATCCGCGGCGTGATCGAGCCCGCTTTCACGCAGGTCTGGGTGCAGGGCGAGATCAGCAACTTCCGTCCCGCCGCGTCCGGCCACGTCTACTTCTCGCTCAAGGACGCGAGCTCCACGATCGCCGCGGCCGCGTTCGGCTGGATGCGCCGCAGCTCCGGGCCGCGGTTCGATCTCCGGGATGGGATGGAGGTCCTGGTCCGGGGGCGCGTGAGCGTCTATCCTCCCCGCGGCAGCTACCAACTCACCGTCGATCAGATCGAGCCGCTCGGAGCCGGCGCCCTCCAGGCGGCCTTCGAGCAGCTGAAGGGCAGGCTCGCCGCCGAGGGGCTCTTCGATCCGGCACGCAAGCGCAAGCTTCCCGCCTTCCCCATGCGCGTCGCGGTGGTCACCTCGCCGAGCGGAGCCGCGATCCAGGACATGCTCAACATTCTCGGGCGGCGCGCGCCTCACCTGCGCGTGACCGTG
>JADZFF010000185.1 GCA_020850015.1 Bdellovibrionales bacterium
ACACACTCATTTTTCCGCGTGTCCGGGCTATAATCAGACTTGGGACTTGCCCGTCCCAGTGGAACGTAAGCAGGAGGGGCGTATGTCGGTAAGTAGGAGCCATTTCTGCAATTTGCTGTCGCTGTCCGTCCTCGGCCTGACTCTTTCGGCCTGCGCGGACATCAATGTCACGGTGGGCGTTTCCGGCGGTGACGGCGGCGGCGGGCCGACAGAGGCTCAACTCCAGGCGATGACGGCCACCCAAAACGGCGGAGGCGGGAGCGGCGCGGAGCTGGACACCGGGCTTGGGTCCTCGTTTGTCCTGTTCCAGTCGGACTGGGTTTCGAAGCTCGTGAACCGCGACGGAGGCGGCGTTCAGGCCGCCGGCGTGAACGCGCTATACTCCATTGGAGCGTACCGGGACCCCAACGACGGCTACGACCTCAAGTTCTTCGCGGTGGACCGAGGCAACCATCGAGTGCTGATCTTCAACAGCATCCCCAACAGCGGCGCAGCGGTGCCGGACGTGGTGGTGGGGCAGGCCGACATGACTACGGGAACAGTGAACGGTGGGCTGGGAGCCGTGAACGGCGCCGGCCTGAACTCGCCGGTTTTTGTATCAGTATGCACCGACGGCAAGATGTTCATCGCCGACCAGGCCAACCACCGGGTTCTGGGATTCAATCAGGTACCCACCGCGAACGGCGCTTCCGCCGATTTCGTCATCGGGCAGGCGGATCTCACCACGGGCGTTTCCGGAACGTCGGCCACGGCCCTCCGAAACCCCTACGCGGCCCACTGCATGGGCGGGAAGCTGTTCGTACTGGACCGGGGGAACCACAGGGTGCTGGTTTATTCCTCAGTTCCCAGCTCGAACCTACCCGCCGCGAGCTACGCCATTGGCCAGCCCGACCTCACCACCGGATCATCGGGTTGCACCGCGAACAAGTTGAACACCCCTTACGAGTCTGGCACCCACGACGGAAAACTCTACGTCGCCGACGGCGGAAACCACCGGATCCTGGTGTTCACCGACACGGGATCGGGAAATCCAGCGGCGGAAACAGTGATCGGGCAGACGCTCTTCACCTCCTGCGCCATCAATCAGGGAGGAGGCGTGTCGGCGAGCACGCTGCACTGGCCGAACTCCTTCAATTTCAGCTCCGATGAGGTGATGGCCGTGAGCGACCACTCCAACAGCCGAGTGCTCTTCTTCTCGCTGCCTCTCAGCACGGGCGGGGCGGCGTTCGCGCAGATCGGGCAGACCGACCTCAGCTCGAACACTCCTTACGATCCCCCGTCGGAGGGCACCGTGACGACGACCAAAGGCCTGATTTTCGACGACGGATACATCTGGATCGGGGACAGCGGGAACAAGCGGGTTCAGGCGCTTCCCCTGCCCTACTGAGCCTCAGCCCGCCCATCCGTCCTTTCTGAGGCGGATGGCGGCGAACACGAGTTCCGCGGACTGGCCTTCGAGCCCCATCGCGCGGGCCACGGCGGGATCGTCGGCGCGGAGGAACAGGTTCGTCGCCGCCTCGTCCCTCAGCAGGGAAGGCACGGAGCACCCTCCGCCTGCAAGAGCCCGCTCAAGCTCCGACGCGCGCTTCCGCAGCCCGGGGTTCCCAGGATCCACTTCGCGGGAGAACCTGGCGTTCTGCGCGGCGTACTCATGGCCGCAATACACCCGGGTGCTGGGCGGGAGACCGCGCAGCCGCTTCAGACTGGCCCACATCTGCTCGGGCGTACCTTCAAACAGACGGCCACAGCCCAAAACGAAAAGCGTGTCGCCCGTGAATACGGCTCCAGACCCGCCATGCGCACCCCTGAACCACCATGCCATCGCGCCTTTGGTGTGCCCAGGCACGGCGAGCAGGCGCGCCTCCGACTCCCCAAGGTGGAACGCCTCCCCCTCCGCGAGCCCGCGATCCAGAAACGGCAGTCGCTCCCGGTCCGACTCGGCGCCCGCCAGGCGCGCGCCGTAGCGCTCGCGCAGCCCCGCCACCCCGCCGACGTGGTCCCAGTGATGGTGGGTGAGAAGGATCCAGTCCAGCCGATCGCGCCCCAGATGCTCGAGCATCGCCTCCACCGGCGCCGACTCTGAGGGGTCGACCACGCCCACCGCGCCCGTGGGCAGGTCCACGAGCACATAGGCGAAATTGTCCTTGAGCGCGGGTACCGGGTGGATCTCCAGGCTCACGGGCGGCTCCTCGGCTACCAAACCACCCGATAGTGGACTTCGTGGGTGTGGTGATCCGACAGGGGGCGGCCCAGGGAGGCTCCCAGATCCTCGCGAAAGAAATACTCGGGCGTCACGCTCAAATCATGCCCGGCGGGCCCCTTCGCCAGTGAGCCCACCACGAAGAACTGGTGATCGATGTCGCGCTGCCAGCGGGAAAGCGGGTCGTCGAATCCGCCGCAGCCGCCGCTCTGCCCGCACCACTCCGAGGCGTTCACCATGTCGAGGCGCCGCTGGAAGAGCGCGTAGGCGTATTCCGTCGGCTTGAAGTTGAAATCCCCAAAGAACATCGTGATGGCCGCGGGGTCGAAGTTCCTCAGGTAGTAGTCCCGAAGCTGAGTCACCTGGCGCACCCGCACGATGTCTCCTTCGAAGGTGAAGGGCGGATAGCTGGGATAATCGGCGTTGAGGTGCGTGTTGAAAAGATGAATCGGGGCGGGGAACCCGGGCACCGCGATCTTCACGCGGAGCATCCCCTTGCGGGCCATGCAGTCCACTCCGCCGCAGAGCCTGTAGATCTCCTGGCCCGCGTCGTAGATCGGATACTCGCTCAGGATGACGAGGCCCGATCCGATGCGCACACCCTTGCGCTGGGGTCCGTAGTAAACGTAGGGGTAGCCGGCCTCCTCGATCATCTCCTCCGTACGCTCGACGAAGGCCTCCTGCACGGCGAGGATGTGGGGCGCCCGCCCCAGATTGCGCAGGCCTCTGAAGTAGATCCCGATGTCCTTGTATCGGGTGTGATCCTTCGCGGTCTGAATGCCCGCGATGTTGTAGCTCATCATGCGGAACCGGATCTCACCATGCTCGGCCGGAGGCTCGGCCGCGGGCGGCTCGCCGGGCAAGGCGGGGTTGGTTTGTTTTTTTCCGAGCGCCTGCACCGTTCCAGAACCAAACAAAACGCAGAAAACAAGCGCACTCGCGCCTAACCTGAGCGACCTAGACATTCCCCGATTCCCCCGCATCCCAACCCTAGTTTAACCTGGCCAACGGGTGTAACACAGGCCCCATGTCGGCCGCCTACGATCCTCGAAAGCCCTGCACGGAAACCGATGAAAAACGTCGGAAAATCGAGAGTAACCTTCACGCCACGCTCACGCTCCTCGGGGAAGACCCCAAACGCGAGGGTCTGGTTCGCACGCCCTACCGCTACGCCAAGGCCATGCAGTTCCTGACCTCGGGTTATCGCACGACGCTGAAGGAGATCGTGGGCACGGCTCTCTTCAAGGACGACGGGGACGGTGGGATCGTGCTCGTGAGGGACGTCGAACTGTTTTCCCTCTGCGAGCACCACCTGCTCCCGTTTTACGGGCGGGCGCATGTCGCTTATATCCCGAAGGGAAAGATCGTGGGGCTTTCGAAGATCCCTCGCATCGTGAACCATTTCGCGCGGAGACTGCAGGTTCAGGAACGCCTCACGACCCAGATCGGCGAAGCGCTCATGAACGTGCTGAAACCCCAGGGCGTGGCGGTGGTAATCGAAGCTGCCCACATGTGCATGATGATGAGGGGCGTGGAGAAGCTGAACTCCCGCACGATCACGAGCTGCATGCTCGGAGTGTTCCGCGAGAACGACGCCACTCGCAAGGAGCTGCTGTCGCTGCTCGGCGGCTTGAACGGGAGCACGTTCCGGTGAGACACCACCGCCTGCTCAAGACGATCGCCGCCGCGGCTCTGATCCTGGGATCTGGCCGGGCCCTCGCGGCGCCCTTGGATTCATGGCGCGGCGTTTGGAGCGGCCCCTGCGAGGACTCGGGCATCGGGCACCAGTATCAGAATGTCCGCCTGGAGCTTAGGATCGGCGTGGACCCGGCGCCGGCGGGCGCCCTGGCCTGGACCATCGTCTGGCGCATGCCCGGCAAGCCCGCGGATCGCCGCGCGTACTTGATGCGCCCCAAGGACGCTTCCAAGGGCTGGTTCGTGCTCGACGAGCGTAACGGCATTTTCATCGACCATTTCCTGGGCGGCGACGGCGTGATGCGCGCCCTTTTCCACCTCCCCTCGAACGGCACGCTCATCGGGGATCGCACGGAGCTACGCGGCGGAAAGCTTCGGGTGGAGATGCCATCGTGGAGCGACTCGCAGGCGGAAGACTACACCGGTCCGGGAGGGATCGTGGTGCGAAGCTTGCCGCTCCCACGTGTTTCCGTCTGCGTACTCAGCGCCGATTCACTTTGAAGTAGAGCGGGTAGTGGTCGGAGCCCTTGAGCGGAGGAGCAGCGTGGGCCAATGGCTTGAGCTGCCTCGAGAGGAACGCGTGGTCGAGCATGGCCGCGCCGGCCGCGAAAATTCCCTTCCCATGCTCAGGCGAGGAAACGGAGGGGTATGTGTTCCTCGGGCCCGAAAATACCGGCTCGAGCCCCTCTGAGATCAGCTCGTAGGTCGGCGGCGAGAAGAACACGGTGTCGGGAATGTTGAAATCCCCCACCAGTAGGAATGGTTCTGAGTCCAGCTCGGGCCCGAACTCGGACTCCAGCGCGGCGCGGAGGTTGCGCACCTGGTTCCCGAGCGGATTCTTCGCGTTTCCCGCGACTGTCGCGAGCGTCACCGCGTCGCCGTATCGGATCTGGAAAGCCTTCCAGGGCGAGAGCAGGTGTACGGGAATGAGGTTCACCGCCGCGCCTCCCGGAAGATTCCATCGAATGCGGGCCACCGTGCGGTTCCAGTGCTTCACTTCGTTGGGAGCGTGCGTGGCCCACTTGAACCGGTACGACGCCTGCTCCATTGCCGATAATTCCCTCGGCGCCCAGTCCAGCTCGCGCACTCCGCTGAGGGTCATGGGGTAGGGGCTGAATACGGCGATCCCGACCTCCGATGCCGGCGTGTAGGGAATGAAGGCCCATTCCGGGTACTCAACCGCGAGCCGATCACGAAAGTGGCCCGCGAAGGTGTCGGTCTTGTACTCGGCGAGAACGATGAGATCGGGCCGGGCGCGTGAATCGATGAGCTCGCCGAGGTTGTGCTCCAGGCTGCCGTCGGCGTTCAGGTTGCCCCAGCCTACGTTCCACCAGAGGACGGAAATTCCCCCCTCCGCGCGGCTCACGGCCTGGATGTGGCGAAACCCACGCTCCGAATCCTCTTCCCACCGCAGGCGAAGAGGATCCAGGGCGTCGGGATCAGGATGACAGCCGGAGAGGGCCACTTGCGCCGCGCCCAGGAGCAGCGGGAGGGCCAGGGCCAGGATTCCCCGCAGTGGCGCATTTTCCCGTTTTGTCTTCATTTTCGAATACATACCGTTCCGACCGGGGACTCTATCAAATCTATACTTAATTAGTCAAGAATAGATTGACTCGCCGCATTATCATCGGCATGCTACGGCCCCAAGGATGAGTCATATGAGCGTGTTTGCACGAAAAGGCTGGCTGGGAGTGGGCGTGCTTGCTGCGGCGATCTCGGCCTGCGGAACGCCGGATCAACCCGCGGACTGGTACTGCGGCGAGGAAGAAAACGGCGCCCTGTTCCCCGAGTCGGGATCGGAGCAGATCAGCTCGGGTGCCGTGGGCACGAGCGTGGAGGCCCTCACCGTCGAAAGCTCGCTGCTCTGGCCCCCGGGCATGCGAACGATCACCGTGTGCTGGGAAGACGAGACCTGGGAAGGGCCCGACTACGACAGGCACCGCGACATCACGCGTGAGGCCGTGACCGCGCAGTGGGAGGAAACGCTCTCCACCGACGACTTCCAGGTTCCCATTCCCGACTCCGAGCGCGTGCGCTTCGTGGGCTGGGACCGCTGCGGAAATACGCCCACCGCCCAGCTCGCCGATGCGATCCGCATCCGCGTGAGCGACGAGCGCCCGCACGCCTACATCGGCATGTGGATCGCCGGCCGCCTCAACGGCATGGTGCTCAACTTCCGGTTCGACAACTGGAGCGAGACCTGCAGGCTCAACCGCGGCCGCTGCGTGCGCACGATCGCGGTGCACGAATTCGGCCATGCCCTGGGTTTCACGCACGAGCAAGACCGCTCCGACACCCCTTCCGACTGCACCGAGGAGTACTCCGAGGACGGCGACTTCCATGGCGGAACCTGGGATCTCAGTTCCGTGATGAACTACTGCACCCCCGATTGGAACAACGGCGGCGAGCTCAGCCCGAACGACCAACGCTGGTCACGCATCGTGTACTACCCGGAGCGCCACCCGGCCGTGTCCTGCGTGCGCCTGGACCCGAACCGTGAGCGCATAGACTCCCGCGGGGCGCGCCTCGCCGAGTGACGCGACGCGCCCCCTGAAAGCCCTTGGCTCGCGGAACCTGGCTAGGTTATAGCTTCAGGAGTCCTTTTCTCTTTGGAACGCGGGTGTAGCTCAGTTGGTAGAGCGCGAGCTTCCCAAGCTCGAGGTCGAGGGTTCGAGACCCTTCGCCCGCTCCATTTTTCCTCACTTTTTCGGACGCTACGGATGGTAGCTTCCCCAGCCCTGCGGGGCCGGGCGCTGCCACACGAGCTCGGCCTCGGGCTGAATGACGAGCTTCGCAAAGCCCGGCACCTCGAAGCCCACCTGCGCGCGCAGGCGCAGGAGCAGGCTCAGGAGACGCCAGTCCTCGTCGGCCCCGCGATCGCAGGCCACGCTCTCCATCACGGAGTCGCGCGAGAGCGCCTCGGAGACGAAGGCCGCCAGCGCGTCGGAGCGCTCAACCCGGAGAGGTTCCACCGCGCGCGCAGCAACCGCCTCGCCTTCGCGCTTCTTGCCCCAGGCGCGGTTCTGCATCGCGATCTCCATGCTCACAAGCCCAGACGCGGCCACGACGCCGATGTCGCCGCCCACGGAGAGATCGAGCCCGGTCTTCACCTGCCAGAGGCCCCAGCGCGTGGACTCCGAGCGGAGCGCGCGCTCCGCGAAGTAACCCGACATCCGGAAGGCTTTGGCCAGGCCCTTCCGGAAGCGCTCGCGCGGAACCTGAATAGCGTCCGGATGGATGGCCGGATTCAGCAGCAGGCTCAGCACCGCCCCGGAGACGGGCGCATTGCCGATTCCGCTCCGCGAAGGATCGCGAGAGAAGTTCAGGTGCGCGAGCGCAGTCCCACCCGCCTTCACCACGCCCACCGAGCCCTTGGCGTTCATGCCCACGCCCACGCGCAGCGAGGTCGCCGTAAGTCCCGTGGGAATTTCTGATTCCTCTTCGGCGCGCGCGAGCTCCTCGGCGAGCACCCGCGACACCTCGGCCAGGCCAAGGGCCCAGGCCGAGCGGGGCGCTGCCATGCTTTCGCCCGTACGCCGCGAGGCCTCCAGGCGTTTCCACTCCAGCCGCAGGCGCACGTCGCCCCCGACGGTTACCACGTTCACCACGCCTGAGGCGTCGACAGAGAGGTCGAGCCTGAAACCCGAAACCCACCAGCCTCCCGGCAATCCGGCTTCGGCGGCGCGAAGGCCGCTTTCGGCCTCCGAGGCGAACTCGCGGAGCCGCGCCCGCAGCGCGCCCTCGTCGCCCTGGAACCCTTCTCCGCGCGCGAGCGCCACGGCGCCGTCGATCGAGGCGTCGATGTCGGCGGGTGCTGCGGCTTCGTCGACGAGCTCCGCTTCCTCGCGGCCCGTCGTCTGCGGCTTCTTCCGCCAGTACACCTGCACGGCCGGCGTGGCCTTCACTGACAGAACGCCGATCTTGCCCGAGGCAGATACGCCGATTTCCGTCGTGAAGGCTTCGAGGTGCCAAGGCACCGATGCACGGTTTGCAGAGACGCGTCCGGCCGAGGCGAAGCCCACGGCGTCCATGGAACGCGCGGAGGCGCCTAAGGCTCCTTCGATTTCGCGGGTCAGCTCGTCCGTAGGTTCGGCCTGCGGTTCGGCCGCGCGTTCATCGCCCGAGGGCGAAAGCACCCAGCCCCGCGGGAGCTCGGCCGCTCCGGCGCGGGTGGCGGCCATGAGGAGCGTCAAGGTCATGCATGCGTAAGAGAATTTCATCGTCGACTCCTGATCAGGGAAGCTGCGGTTTAGCGTTGTTGGTGAAGAACACGCGGGTCTTGGGGGCGATGCCGACCTTCCAGTCGGCGACACCGATCTCGGCGGTTGCGCCGACTCCGATCGCCACCGTGCGCACGGCCCAGCCGTCGCGCTCACGCGCTTCCTTCTCGATCGTCTCGAGTGAGGAGGCTTCGACGACGGCGCCGACTTGGCTCACCCTCGCCTCGTACTCCTGCGCAGGAACCCTCTCCTGATCCCAGCCTCCCTTGCCGTCTGGAACGAGCATTAGGACCGAGTTGCCCCGGCAGCCTGAAAACACGATTGCGGCGAGTGCGGCCATACCGATGAGTCTCATTTCGAGATCCTCCCTTGCTGGGAGCAGGACCTTAGCAAGCCCGCTAAAGAGGCTCGCAACGTCAAAGATGTTAGAAGTTGGTGAGTGGGAGCGGTAGGCTCTGAGGCGTGGCACAGCTCGCGCTCGCGCTCGTTCTCGTCGGCTCCGTGATGCACTTGGCATGGAATCTTTTGCTCAAGAATGCCCAAGACAAGTCGGCCTTCCTCTGGCTCGCGATTGCGCCCGTGGCTGTGTGTGTTCCGGTGGTCTGGGTAACGAGCGCGACGCCGGCGCCCCCCCAGGCGGCCTGGCTTTGGATTGGCCTCACGGTGGCGGTGCATGTCTTCTATTTCCTCACGCTGGGCCGCGCCTACGGCCACGCCCACCTGAGCCTCGTGTACCCCTACAGCCGCGCCATCGGCGCGCTCGGCGCCACCCTGGGCGGCATGCTCCTTCTGGGCGATCGGCCCTCGGCTCTGGGCGCGGTGGGTGTCGCCCTCACGCTGGGAGGCACTGTGATCGAGCCTCTGTCCTCGCTCCGGCACGCGAGCACGCGCGCGCGCCGGGAGGCCTGGGCGGGGCTGGCATTCACGGTGCTTACCGGGATTTCCATCGCGGCCTATATGGTGATCGACACGATCGGCCTGCAGCACATGCCCACGCTTCCCTTCCTGGGCGCGATGGTGGTGGGCTGCGCGGCGGTCATGGCCTGGCCCATGCTCGCGAGCGGACGCGCGCGGGCGGAGTGGAAGCGCACGGGTTCGCGCATCGGCATCGCGACGGCGCTTCTGATCTGCTCCTACGCGCTTGTGCTCGAGGCTATGCGCCATACGCCCGTGACCTATGTCGTGGCCGTGCGCTCCAGCGGCATCGCGCTTTCGGGCATCGCGGGGCTCGGGCTCCTCCAGGAGCACGTCACCCCCAGCCGCTGGGTGGCCATCGCGCTC
>JADZFF010000186.1 GCA_020850015.1 Bdellovibrionales bacterium
CGCAAGACAAACACCGATTCTCGCCGCACTAGGTACCGTAGCTCTCATCTGGAGTTCGCTGGGCGCGCAGGCCGCGGACCTCGGACCAATCACGCCTGAAGCCTGGCTCAAGACCGATCCGGATCGGGCCGTTCCCTACCTCACGATCGCCCGGGTTCGGGTAGAGCGCTTGCCCGATGAGGACCTCGCCGGGCCGGCGGAAACGTCCCGCGACCTGGGCCAAGACCTCGACGAGGCGGATCTCATCCTGGACAAGATCATCAACATGGGCAGGAAGGTTTGGGCCATCGTCGAGGAGAACCGGCCCGTCGTGAACGTGAGCTGGGCCCCGGCGGACGCTGTTCCTGCGGGGCTGCAGGGCTGGGACACCCTCACGGGCTGGCAGGCCCCCCGGGCCGTGGCCTACCGGGTGGTCTACGAAAATCTCTTTGGCATTGATGTCATCGATTTCACCTACCGGATCCTCTATACGCCGGGCGGCTCCTATGAGGGAAAGGGGCGCTACCTGACCCGGATCGTGGCCCTGGCCCAGAATCTGGAGGTGGCCTGGGGATACACCTTCAACGCCTCCGGGACCGTCCCCTCCGTGACCAATGCGGGAAGCTCTACGGCTCCTCTGGCGGCCGCCGAGCTGCTGGTTCAGTGGTCTATCGACACCGCCGTGAAACATAGCCAGGGCTCGTACTCCTATTACGTGCGTGGCGACGGCACGTTCCAGGAGCTCTGATACGCTCAGATAAAGGCCTTCCGTTCATCGGGCCCTTCCGCTAGAAGGGGAGGGCCCGATTCTCTTTAAAGAAGGAAGACTTATGTCCGACGCGCAGACCACCGAAACCGAAAAACCCGCGAAACCCAAGAAGGGCGGCGCGAACAAGCAGCCGGCCCAACCCAAGTATTCGCGCAAGACCCTCCGCAAGGTCGGCCGCGAGAAGCGCGCCGAGCGCATCCTGAAGGACGCCGAGTTCCGCAAGGCTTGGTTCGAGCGCAAGGCGAAAGCTTCCGAGACCCGCAAGGTCGGCTGGCGCAAGCGCCACGCCAAAGCCAAGGCCTGATCCGCTCCCGAGCATGAGCATCGCACCGGAGTCAGGGCCCGCTCCCGGCGCGCGCCGTCGTCCGCGCCCTATGCTGAAGGAGACCTTGGGCCTTTTGGCCTTCGGATTCCTGAAGATCCCGTTGCTGTTCTGGCTGCGGCCCCAGGTCCTGGAGCTCACGGATCGGCGCTGCGTGGTTCGGATCCCGCTCAACCGCCGCTCCAAGAACCATCTGGGATCGATGTACTTCGGTGCCCTCGCCGCCGGCGCAGACTGCGCGGGCGGCCTGATCGCCATGCGCCTGATCCAGGCGGGAGGCGGCAAGGTCAACCTGGTCTTCAAGGACTTCAACGCAGAGTTCTTGAAGCGCCCCGAGAGCGACGTCTACTTCACGTCCGAGGACGGCGCCGCGATCGCGGAGCTCGTGAAAAAGGCCACCGAGGGAACCGAGCGCGTTCACCTTCCCGTGACCATCGTTGCCACCGCACCCGACAGCCTGGGCGACGAGCCCGCAGCGCGTTTCACGCTTACCGTCTCGCTCAAGCGCAAGAGCTAGACCTTAGAATCCCGCTCCTCCGGTAGAATCGTCGAAGTCTTCCACGGAAGGGATCGGAGCGGGGTCACCACCTCCGAAGTCATCCCAGGAAGTCGCGCCATCATCGCCTTCCCCACTCAAGCCCAGCACCCCGAGCTCGCTCTGCAATTCCTCGAGCGAAGCGGAGGCGTCCCGCACATCCATGGCAAGGGGCTCCATGCGGGGCCGCGTCTCCGGATAGCGGTCGAAGAAGTGCTCGAGCTGCCGCTTCACGGAATCGATCTCCATGCGGACCTGCCCCAGGCAGTAGGCGGGGTCGATCTCCGCGGAGGGGTGATGCGTGTCCCGGTAGATCCCCTGTTCCTGCGTGTCGAGGCAGAAGAGAGGCTCCCGCATCAGGTCGCCCACGGTGCGATCGCGGAGCTGATCCCTCCGAAGCGCCATCGCCTCGCCCAGCTCGAAGAGAATCGCATCCACGACGCTGCGATCGGAGCCGTCGTTCTGCATATGGGTCAATAGGCGGCGCGGGTCGACCTTATGGGTGGAGAGATGGTGGTAGGCAGTCTGCATGATCGCCGCGGCCGTACCGAGGCCGATGATCCGCATCTTGTCCACGCGGCGCCGGGGGAGCCGGATCGCCACGTTACGCATCACCCTGCGGAATTTTGTCACGCCGCGAAGGCTCGAGCCCCTGCTGGCCCAAACGCCGCGGCCGAACCCAAGCACGTAGGCCGCGCCCGCGACGATGAACACGTCGTCGAGCAGCGTCGATATTAGGCTGAACTCGCGGTTTTCCTGTAGCTCCGCAGCGACGTTCGGATAGACCGCGTCGAGCAGGGCCTCGATGGCGGGACGGCGTTCAGGGTTGTTCCGGTAGTCGCCTGCCAGCTGAGCCAGAATGCTGTTGAACTGCGCGGGACCCAGGATCGCGATCTTCTCCGCCACTCCGAGAACCATCGCCGTGCGATCGGTCTCGCTCAGGACTCCGAAGCGCGAGTCGCGGCCCGCGTATACCCCGTAATACACGACGATTGCTCCCTCGATCACGCTCGGATCGAAAACCGTCGTATTGTGCCATTGATTGCTCTCGGACTCGCAGCCCGAAAGAAGCGGCGCGGAGCCCAAGAGGCTCACCGCGAGCGCAAGACTCAGGATCCTGCTGGAAAGAGCGCCTCGGTTGCGCATCACATGGTCCCGTCCAACACGCCCGCCCCGGCCAGAGTGGTCAGAAGGAGCTCGTTGCGTGAAATCTGAGCCATGAGCTCATCGGCCTGAGGCACCACGTAGGCCTTCTTGGTCGTGCGCAGCAGCGCCACCGCCTGAAGCAGCACGTGATTCGCCTGGGCGCGGACGCCCGACTGGATGAATTCGTTCGCGATCTCCGTATCTTTCGCGTGATCGATCGCGTCCAGGAAACGCGCGAAGTACCAGTCGCGGTCCTGGGAGCCCAGGCTCTGCTGGAGCCGCTCTTCCTCTTCCCGCTGCCAGCGGTCGAAGTAAGCGAGGTATCCCTGGGCCCGCCTGCGGGCCATCGCGCCCAGATCCTGAATCGCCGAGGAATCCCTGAACCGCAGGAAGCCCCTGACCAGGTAGCCCTCATGATCGCCGTGGTAGGGATAGGCCGCGTCCTGCATGATCGTCTCGATGCGTTCGCTGAGGGCGCGCGTCCGGGCCACGAGCACTCCGTCCACCCAGGCCCCCCCGTCGGGGTTGGCTTCCATGGTCTGGCCCATGTCGGCCTCGTATTCCTCGATCGCCGTCATGATCGGGCGGTTGATGTAGACAGCCAGATCGATCGCCGAGCGCACGAGAGCGTCCGCGCCCCGCAGAACCTCGAGATCCTGCCCAGCGCGGGCGCCGCGAACCACGCGATTGCGGGCCGCGTGCACCGGGTCCACCATCCGCCGCCACTGAGCGTGCTCAAGCCAGGCTGAAACGCCCTCCTCCACCGCGAGCCCCACCAGGAACACGACAAGGCTTCCAATGAGGACGGCCGGATGCGCCTTGAGCGGTGTGGCCGCCGCGTTGATCAGGCGAACCGCGCGAAGCACCCGGAGCGTGATCATGGCGGCGGTCATGCCCGCCCCGGCGGAAATCATGGTGTTCACGAGCTCTTCGTTTCCGAGATCGATCTCGTCGCCCGACTCGCCCAGACGCATGACGTGGGCCGGAGACCGCGGGATCTCCCCGTCCAGTAGGCCCATGCGGTCTGCAAGGTAGGCACCGCCTCCGCCGATGGCGGAACCGGCAGCGGGAACCGCCAGCGGCAGCACCGCGCGTAGGGTTTTGAAGTACTTGGGGGCAGCTCCCGGGCGCCTCATCATGGCCGCGCCCAGCACCAGTACGGCCACGACGCCCATGATGAATCCGCCCTTGATCCCGTGGTCCACGCGCAGGTTGCGCCGCTGAGCGAGCCCGTTGGCGTAACGGATCTCCCAGTAGATCTGGAGCGACTTAGCCAACTCGTGGATGGAGGCCGGATCTTCCCAGTGGCGGGAGTCGATGTAGCGCAGCCCGGCCTCGTAATCGGGAGTGAAGGCCTCCGAAAAAAGATGCTCTTTGATCCGCCCGATCAGCAGGATCGACTCGAGATCCTGGCCCGCGGCGCGGGCGCGGAGATAGTGATCCACGAGGTCCGAGAGGCTCGTCACGGGGCGGGTATAGAGAGCGCTGGGCGATTCGGTGCCCGTTTCAGGAGCGCCGTCCGACCAGCAGATCTGGCTCAGATCGTCGTAGCTCCCACCCGAGCTGTAATCTCCTGGGTCTTGCGCCAGAGCGGCCGGGGCTCCCGCCTGGACCAGGAGCGAAGCGACCAGTACCCAAGTCAGCGAACGCGGAATGAAGGCGGTCATTGCGGAATTCTCCCCAATCGGATCATCATGCGGCGGATACGGCGGTCCACCGCGGATATGGGCTCATCTGACTGGATCTGGTTCAGGTCCCAGTCCCTCCGGGCACGGACTTTTTCCGCCAGGCGGCGATGCGCGGCCTCGGCGCGGACTACCGAGTCGCGTCCGAGCCGGCTCTCGTTCGCGCGGATCCGCCGAAGGCCGCGATCCAACCGCGTCCACTGCCCCGGCTGGAGGCCGAGGTCCCGGAAGGCGCGCAGATCCGCGAGGAACTCGCGCAGCACCACCCGGTCGCCGAAGCGTGTGAACAGCCCCCGGCTCATCGGGAAGTACATGAACAGGGTATCCACCGCCAGCCGGCCGATGAACATCCACTTGGTCCACTGGTACTCCGAGTTCGAGGCCTGGCGCTCCCCATAGGTGTAGAAGGATCCGCCCTCGATGGAGGACATGAAGAGGTTGTCGGTCTGCCGGTTCCTGCGGCGGACGTCGAGCAGGTGATTCAGCTCATAGGCCGTTTCAGCCACGATCAACGCCGTGGCCGTGGTCATGAATCCATTGATGAAGGGTTTGAGAGTGAACTGGACCGTTTTCACGAAGGGGCGGGCCCTACGGACGAAAAATCCCACGCCGTGCATCAGGATCAGCGCGCCGAACCCGTATCCCACGTACCAGCTCACATGCCTTCGCATGATCTGGTGCGCGAGCGAGGGGTTCGTGATGTCTTCGATGAACCCCTCCTGCTGCAGCCTGAACTCAGCGAACCCGCTCATCACGAGCTGGAGCATCAGCGAGCTCGTAACCACACGCTCGATCTCGCGCAAGTCCGTAGCCGTGGCCACCTCGTCGATCTGACCCTTGATGCGCCCTTCGACCACTTCCAGGGCCTCGTCCACCATCGGGGCGGCTCGCTCCAGGATGTCCTGCGAGATCACATCCACTTCCGAAAGCGCCGCGAGCGCGCGGTGGAGGGGCATGGTGCGCGCCCCGGAGGCAGCCGCGTCGATCAGGTTCGCCGGGAACGTGATCTCGGCGGTGAGGATGGGAAACTGACTGAAGAAGCCGTCCTTGACCTTATCCTCGTACTTCTCTCGGTCATCCTCGTCCTGAATGATGTCGCTCACCAAGGGACGCGTCAGAGGCTCCCAGCGATGGAATCCCATCCATTCGCCGTAGCGAACGAGGTCACGCACGCCCTTCTTCCTCGCGAAAGCCACCCGCTCCAGGAGAAAGGATTCGAAACCCGAGTCCAGTGCGGGCCCAAGGCTCGCCACGGGGACCGCCGTGCAGTCCAGGAAGTCTGATCCAGGCTCAGCCGTGCAGTCGAGCGCCGTTCCGGTTCCCTCCTCCGGCCGCGGCCTGAGATCCGCGACATCGAGGTAGAGCTTCACGAGCCCGGGGTCGACCACGCCCTCCCGCAGCACGCGCTCGTGGGTCTGCTCAGCCACGATTTCCGCGTAACGCTCCCGGGCCGCGACGTATTCACCCGAACCGGAGATCTCGGCGATCCACTGGCTCGTGGCTTCGATCGGCTGAAGGACGGCGATCTTTTCCGCGAAGGAGGCCGACAGGGCCGTGACGTTGACGTACTCGTCCGCGACACGATTCTGGTACACGGTCTCGAGCGATCGGGATTGGACGTAGAGGTTCTCGACGAACTCCGCCCGCCGCTGGGTGTAGACAAACTGGGTGAGCTCGGCGTTGGCGGCCGCGCCCCAGCGCTCAAGGAGCGAAGGATCGTCGGTTAGGGAGCGAGAGAGAGCCGCGCGGCGCGCCTCGAGGCGCTCCATCAACCGCCTCCGCTCCGAGAGTGGGATGCGGAAAATACCCTCGGCCTGAAGCTCAAGGAGCTTGCGCAGAACGATGTTCACCTTCGCGTTGAGAAGCATGAACCTCAGCGAGGCGTTGAGCTGGCTCCCTTCCTGATGGCTGAGCAGCTGGCTTGTAGCTTCGACCTCTTTTCCGAGATATTCCTCGATCCTGGTGCGCTCGGCCTCCACCAGGGTCTCGGAAAGCAGGCCGGCCAGGTCCGCGACGTCCGACTCCTGCGCCGCGGAACCCAAGATCCCGCGGGCGAGCTCCGTGCAGAGCTCCATCCCGACGATCGCGGGGAGCGCGTTCGCGAAGGCCTTCACCCGTGAGACGAGCAACGAGCGGAACGCGGGCTCCAGGATCGCGAGCTCCTGCTCCTGCTGGATCTCGTCGAACTCGCCCAAAGACTCGAGCTTCCGGGTGAACTCGTTAGGAAGCTTCGGGAAGTCCACGGATTGATCGGCGCGCACGAACTTGATCTCGGCGAGGTTCTGCAGAAGCTGCCTCACGGCCATGTACTGGATCATCGTGAGGTAGTTGGCGTCCGTAGGCTCGTCTGCCAGGCGGCCCACCTCCATGCCCCGGATCAAGCTCCGGCTCAGCCTCAGGGCCACCAGGTTGGGAGTCGGGCCGGGCTCGCTCACCAGGGGAAAGAAGGGGTCGCCCGTTCGCGGATCGGACGAGGCGCCGAAGCCGGGAAGCTGGGCGTAGGTGTCGCTCGTCATGCGCAGATTGAAACGCGCGCGCCAGGAGGCGCCGTGTCCCAGGCCCATCACCATGCGAAGCATCACCATGGACTTGAGCAGATTGAAGTAGAGCATCGTGGCGGAGAGCTTCAGATCGGCGGCCCAGTAGGCGCTACCGTCCTCGGGCGGCAGGTGCGGAAGCGCCAGGCCCGCCTCGATTTCCGTGCGCAGGCCCAAGAGGCGCGCCTCGACCGCGTTGATCTCGGCTCCGCTGGGGCGCCCGACGGGAGTCCCGGGAGTGCCCTGGTGTTTCGCGCGGCGGGTCAGCAGCTCCAGCTCGCGCTCGAGGGTTTCACCGCGGTCCATGAGCCCTTCAGGACCCAGATCCAGGGGCGCGCCGTCGATCTCGCTGAGCGGGAGCATTCCCGGCTCCGCTACCTCTTCGGTGGGATCCTGCGCGTAGGCCGAACGAGTTGAAACCTGCGTGAGCGGCTGCAAGAGCAGACTCCACACCAACAACCAGACCAGTACGCGTACGGGGCGACGGACCAAGGGTACTTCCTTCCGCGAGAGCTCCGTTTAAGGTCGCCTTCTCTTACCACAGCTTATGACGCATTGCACAATACTCCTTTCATGCGTAACTTATTGCGATGACTCCAGTTTCTGCCCTCCCCGACCCGCAGGCCTTGAGGTAGGTTCCCCCCATGCGCAAGGGACCCCTGGCCGTACTGTTTGGCATCGTCTTCGTAGACCTGTTGGGCTTCGGTATCGTGATCCCGATCCTCCCCTATTACGCGCAGGCCTATGGGGCCTCCGGGCTCGAGGTGGGCCTCCTGATGGCCTGCTACTCGGGCATGCAGTTCCTGTTTTCGCCCCTTTGGGGCGCCCTCTCCGATCGGCATGGGCGCCGGCCGGTCCTCATCCTGAGCATCGCGGGCGCGGCCCTGGCCATGCTGGGGTTGGGTTTCGCCCCCAGCCTTGCCTGGCTCTTCGTGGGGCGCCTGGCGGCGGGCATGTTCGGCGCGAACATTTCCACGGCCTATGCCTATGTGGCCGACGTCACGGACGAAGCCAACCGTGCCAAAGGCATGGGGATCGTCGGGGCGGGATTTGGCCTGGGTTTCATCTTTGGTCCGGCGATCGGCGGGATCCTCTCACGCTACGGCTACGACGCACCTATGTTCGCGGGAGCGGCGCTCGCGGGCCTGAATACGCTATTCGCGCTTTGGAAGCTTCCCGAGCCTCCCCTCTCGGCCGCCCAACGGGCGAAAAACCGGACCCGGCGTCCCGGCATCGCCGAGGCCGTCACGCTTCTGAGGCGGGGAAAATCAGGGCTGCCAGTTGTTCTGTTCTTCGGCGTGACCTTCGCAGTGGTCCAGATGGAAGTGGCCTACGCCCTTTTCCTGAAAGCTCGTTTTGGGTTCGATGCGCACGAAGCGGGCCTCCTCCTGGCCTGCACCGGGCTGATCATGGTGATCATGCAGGGTGGACTCATCGGACGCCTGGTCAGCCGCTTCGGTGAAGAGCGCCTGGTGCCCTTCGGGGCGGCCATGGGCGCGCTCGCGCTCGCGGGCTTCGGGTTTTCCTACCAGATTCTTTGGTCGGGCCTGGCTCTGGGGGTCATGGCCGTGGGCCAGGGAATGCTTCATCCCTCGCTCTCGAGCCTGGCATCCCGCGGAGCCCGCGCCGACCAACGCGGCCTGACCCTTGGGATCTTCCACTCAGCCAGCAGCCTCGCCCGCGTACTGGGACCCCTGCCCGCCGGGCTGCTTTTCGACCGAGTCGCGCCGGGCGCGCCCTTTCTGGTCTCAGCCCTGATCCTCGCGGGGGTCTCGGCGCTCTCGGCGACCCGACTCAGCCCTCGGAAGACATGATTTCGATGGCGAGATCGATCGGGAGCGTTTTCTCGCCTCCTCCACCGCCGCTCGCGTTTCCCGCCCCGACCTTCTTCAAATCCTCGGGCGAGTCCTTCAGGACGGATGGCCCAAGCGTCGAAACGTAGTGGGCCAAGGCCCAGCGATCGGGCGCCGGAGAGGTCGCGAACGAGGGCATCGCGTTCAAGCCCTTCGTAAGGGAACCGAAGATCTCGCTCGGCTTTCGGCCGTTCACCCATCCCGCTTGCGCCGTGAAATTACGCGGCTTCGGGTTCAAGGCACCCGCGGCCGGGCCGTCACCCTTGCCGTTCACGCCGTGACAGACCACGCATTGCGCGGCATAGAGCTCCTTGCCCTTGGCCACGAGCTCCGGCGTCGAGATCCAAGGATCGCTGGACTGGGCCGCGGCGTGTGCCTCCTGAGCGGCCAGGAACCGCCCGTTGTCGAACTCCACGGGCCCGCGGAAAAACAGATCGCTCATCGTAAGCACGAAGAAGATGGCCACGAAGACGAACGAGGTGAGGAAAATCACCCGGTTCTCGTTGCTGTCGTACTTGAGGCCCATGAAGAAGGTCACTACGAGAGCGGCCTTGATGGTCGCGATCAGGATCCCGATCACGTAATTCACGGCCCCGAAGTGGAAGTGGGTGGCACCCACCGTGAGAGCCGTTCCAATGAGCAGCAGCGCCCAGACCGTCCAGATGATCTTGGGTGCCAGGATGTGATGTTTGTGGTGATTGCCGTGTTTTTCAGCCATATCGCGCTCCCTTCAGCCGAGCAGATAAAGGATTGGGAAAAGATAGATCCAAACCAGATCGACAAAGTGCCAGTAGAGCCCGGTCATCTCGACCGGGGTGTAGTAGTGGGCATTGAACTCGCCGCGCATCGCGCGCTTCAACACCCAGAGCATCACCGCCATTCCCCCCAAGACGTGAATGCCGTGCAGTCCAGTCATGGCGTAATAGATGGAAAAATAGAGCTTCGCGGCGGGATACTGCCCCAATCCCTCGTAGGTGAAGGCGCCGGCCGGGTAGATCCCCATGTGAAACTTGTGGGTGTACTCGAAGTATTTCACCACGAGGAAGCCGCAGGCGAGACCCAAGGTGAGAATCAGGTTCACGACGAGCTTCTTCTTGTTGCTCGTCTGCGCGCCGTGAACGGCCAAAGCCATCGTCAGCGAGCTGCAGATCAGAATAACCGTGTTGAGCGCACCCATCCTCCAGTCCAGGAGCTGGGCGGCCGCGTGCCAATCCGCGGGGTGTAGCCCGCGAAAAACGTAATAGGCCACGAATAGCGGGCTGAAGAACAGCACCTCCTGAAGCAGGAAAAGCCAGATCCCCTGCTTGCTGGTTTCGAACTCATGGTCGGCGCTCAGGAAGTGGTGCGCGTATTGCCTATTGCCGTCCATTGCGGGCGCGTGTGCCATCCAGATCTCCTCAGTGGCTCGTGCGGTAATCGTAGGGCCCGTGGGTCACGACCGGGTCCTTGTCGAAGTTATGAAAAGGGGGGGGCGAATCCTGCGCCCACTCCAGCGTCGCAGCGCCCCAGGGGTTCGGTGGGGCCTTCGCTCCACGGAAGAGGGCGTGCAGCAGATACAAGGCCATGAGGACGAATCCCACTCCGATGATCCAGGCCCCGACGGACGAAATCTGATTCAACGTCGTGAACTCCGGAACGTAATCGTAGTACCGGCGCGGCATACCCTGCGATCCGACGATGAACTGAGGGAAAAAGGTGATGTTGAAACCCATGAAAACGAGGAACCAACTCACGCGGGCCCAACCCTCGCTGTACATCCTCCCGCTCATCTTGGGGAACCAATGGTGCAGGCCGGCAAGCATCCCCATGATCGTGCCGCCCACCATCACGTAATGGAAGTGAGCCACCACGAAGTAGGTGTCGGTGAGATGGACGTTCGAGCCGAGCGCGGCGAGGAACACCCCCGTTAGGCCGCCGATCGTGAACACGAAGATGAACGCGAACGCGTAGAGCAGGGGCATCCGGAAGTGCAGGTCGCCCTTGTACAGCGTGGCCACCCAACTGAAGACCTTAACGCCAGTGGGCACCGCGACGAACATCGTGATCAGCGAGAACAGGAAGTTCGCGAGCTCACTCTGGCCGGAAACGAACATGTGGTGGCCCCAAACCACGAAGGCCACGAGGGCGATCCCGAAGGTGGCCAGCGCGATGGCCCAATACCCGAACACCTGCTTGCGCGCGTGCACAGGGATCACCTCCGAGATGATGCCCATCGCAGGGAGCGCCATGATGTAGACGGCGGGGTGGGAATAGAACCAGAAGAAATGCTGGAAAAGGACCGGATCGCCGCCGAGCTTGGGATCGAAGATCCCGATCCCGGTGGAGCGCTCAAGCACCACGAGGAAGAGCGTCAGCGCGAGCACCGGCGTGGCCAACAGCTGGACGATCGCGGTGGCATACGAGGCCCAAACGAAGAGCGGCAGGCGTCCCCAGGTCAGCCCCGGTGCACGAAGCTTGTGAATCGTGGCGATGAAATTCAGGCTCGTGAAGATTCCCCCGAAACCCATGATGAAGGCGCCCAGAAGAACCCACGAAGCGCTCGTGCTCGTACGAATGGAGTACGGGGTGTAGAAGGTCCAGCCGGTGTCGAGCTGGTTCACCACCAGCGAGGCGGTGGCGACCAGCGCGCCCGCGAGCCACACGTAATAGGAGGCCAGGTTCAGCTTCGGGAAGGCCACGTCCTTCGCGCCGAGCATCATCGGAAGGACGAAGTTGCCGAACGCCGAGGGAATCAGGGGGATCACCACCATGAACACCATGATGGTGCCGTGATAGGTGAACATCTTGTTGTAGGTATCGGCGGTCATCAGGGTCAGGCCAGGACGAAAAAGCTCCGCGCGGACGAGCATGGCGGCCACGCCGCCGATGAAGAAGAAGACCAGGACCGTGAACAGGTACATCACCCCGATCCGCTTGTGATCGATCGTGCTGAGCCAGGACCAGAGGCCCTTCTCGTGATTCAGGTAGTTTTCGCCGTCGTGTGAGGTGTGTGCCATGAGTGTTCAGGTCCTCGGGTCTATTTCAGGCTCTTGATGTACTCGAGCATCGCGGTCAGCTCCGTTTCGGAGACCATGCCGCGGAACGTGGGCATCATCGGTCCGTAGCCCTTCACCAGCCGGGCGTTGGGAAACTCGATCGCCTCCCGAAGGTAGTTCAGATCGCGCGCCTCGAGATGATCTCCGTTGGCGAAGTCCACGCCCGCGCCGTGAATGCCCTTGAGTGAGGGGCCGATCCCCTGTTTCCCATCGACGGAGTGGCAGGCTACGCAGCCCTTCGAGGCCACGAGCCCCCTGCCCTGATCGATCAGGCTGATCGGGCGTTCGGCTCCGCCTTTCGACTCAGTCGCCGCCGCCGACATGGTCACCTCGTCCGCGGCGCCCGAGGCCAGCTTGTTCTCGTCGATCTCCCTGCCCTGGATGAAACGCCGCCAAATCTCGGGCGAAACGGCATAGACCGTCGCCAGCATGCCGGAGTGCTGGGTGCCGCAGTATTCAGCGCAGTACACGATGTGCGCACCTTCTGCGGTGGCCTCGAACCAGACGGTAGTGTAGCGGCCCGGCACCGCGTCCTTCTTCACCCGCATGTTGGGCACAAAAAAGGAGTGGAGCACGTCTTCGGACGTGATGATGAACTTCACCGGTCTGTTCACGGGAACGAAGACCTTGTTGGTGTAGGAGCGCCCGTCGTCGTACTGGAATTGCCAGAGCCACTGCTTGCCGATGGCCTTGATCTCCACCGAGTCCCCGGGTGCGGTAACCATGTCGCGGTAGAGGGCATAACCCCAGACGAACACGACCATCACCAGGATCGTGGGGATCACCGTCCAGACGATCTCCAGAGGGACGTTTCCGTGCACTTCCGTATCGGCCTTGTGGCCGGCGCGATGGCGATACTTGATCGTGAAGATGACCATCGCAGCGACCACGCCGACGAAGAAAATCGTACTCGTCCACGTGAGGAACGCGTAGAAGGCATCCCAGTCGCGCGCCACGTCCGATCCTGCCATGGGCAGGGTGCTCCGAAGAATATCGACCAACATCTATGCCGCACTCCCTCGGATGACTTCCCCGGCCATCCGTCTCTGCCTTCTCCAAAAGATCGCCAAGTAGACCCCAACGGCCAGGGTCATGAGCACGCTGCCCACCTGAACCAAGCGAAAAGCATACAACGCATACCCTCGCTGGCTTGGATCGTACCGGAAGCAAAACAGTACCATCTGATCCACGAAGGTGCCTGTTTTTCCTTCACCGGCCTCGACCAACGCCAGCCGAACATCGCGGACCGGATAGTCGATCCCAAACAAGACCCGCGACAGTTTGCCCTCCGGAGTCAGAACGAAGATCCCAGCCTGGTGCGCGTACTCTTCCTGCACGGCGTCCCATCGGAACCCGAACCCCACCGAGTCCGTGAGTTTCCGGATCTGCGACTCGGAACCCGTGAGAAAGTGCCAACCCTGAGCCACCGCGGGATTGCCCAGCTCTCCGATGAAGGCGGCCTTCTTTTCCCGGGCAAGCTCGGGACCCTCGCGATGGTCCATACTGAGCGTCACGAGCTCGAACTGATCGCCCGGAGTCCACCCTTCGAGATTCTTGAGCGTGGCCAGAAGACCGTTCAAAACGAAACCGCAGAGGGAGGGGCAATTGTAATAGACGATACTGAGCAGCACGGGCTTCCCGGACTCGAAATAGCGCGAGAGCGGGACCGTCTTTCCCTCCTCGTTCACGAGCTGAATCCCCTGGAGATCCAGCTTCTCACCAATGCGTTCGGTGATTCCAGCTCCCTTCAGCTCGTCCGGAACCTTCGCGTTCGGGCCGACAGGACCGGAGGCAGGCGCATGAGAACCAGAAAAAAGAAGCGCCGCGCCAACAAAAAAGCCCCCCCATGCGCGCGCACGCGGACCGTATCCTCTCCGGAGAGCTGTAAACCCAAGTCGCATCGCCAGAAGTACCCCAAAAAACCGAGCGTTACGCTGAATGCTATTTCATAAGTTCTGAACCCAGCCTGGGTCAATTGGAAATCCCGGAGCGAAGTGATATCCGGAGCCACACTTTCATGGCCGCGAAGTCCGACACGAATCTCCCCGTTTCCCGTTCCACATACTTCCGCGCGAAGCTCGGTCTCTTCAAAGAACTCTCCAAGTCCGGCATTGTCGCGTTGGTGCTCATCAGCGTATTCGCCGGATACCTGGCGGGACGCCCCTTTGATCGCCCGCTGGATGGGCTGCGTCTCGTGATCACGCTGGTTGGGGTGCTGCTTCTGTCCTCAGGCTCGTCGGCGCTGAATCAGTACCAGGACCGTGAGATGGACGCGCGCATGCCGCGTACCGCGAAGCGACCGATCCCGAGCGGCCGCATTTCGGAACGATCAGCCCTGGCTTTTTCCTGGGTCTCGATCTTCCTGGGCATGGGAATCGTTTTCGCCCTGGATCCCGTGCTCGCCCTTCTCGGCGGTGCCGCCGTCGTACTCTACAACGGCCTGTACACGCTATGGTGGAAGCGGCGGTGGAGCTTCGCGGCGGTGCCTGGCGCGATCCCGGGCGCGCTCCCGATTCTGATGGGGTACCTGGCCGCGAACGGCGACATCGGCGCTCCCGGCGGTTGGTACCTCTTCGGATTGCTCTTCATGTGGCAGATGCCGCACTTCTGGTCGCTCGCGCTCCGCTACCGGGAAGATTACCGCGAGGGCCGGATTCCTACCCTTCCGGTCACGTTGGGAAGCCGGATCACGTTCAAGCACATCTCACTATGGTGCCTTGCCTATGTCGCGGTCGCCCTGGCGGGCCCCCTGTTTCTGGACGTCGGGCCCGTCTACCTCGCCTCGGCGGTTCTCATGAGCGCGAAACTTCTCTGGGAGTTGCGCCGCTTCGCGCCGGACCCCGAGGGCAAAGGCTGGCTCCCGTTCTTTCTCTGGGTGAACTTCAGCCTGCTCGTTTTTCTTGGCGCCGCGGTCGTTGACCTCTGGTCGATCTATCTCTGGATTCCTCTGACTCGATAGTCCTGCGTCGAGGGCGACCCTCCCCGCCTCGGCAGGTTCGCCAAAATACTTAATAAAAATGCTCAACTTTTGACGCGTCATGCCCGATCCGTTCTGCAGGGGGAATCCCATGTCCACTCGCCCACCTGACTCCGCTCCGGAAACTCGCGCTCGCAAGCGGTGGCGCCGAAGCTTCCTCGTTTACCCCGGCTTCCAGCTCGGGATGGTGGCGCTGAACACCGGAGTTCTCCTCGCCGCATTTTCCGCCGTCGGGGCGCAAGCCTTTCGAGCCTTTGGCGAGCTCCGAAGGGAGGGCCTCCGCGCGGAGCTCAGCGCGGATCACTCCTACTTCCACTTCCTCCAGTTCCAGGAAAACCACCTCACCTCTTACCTTCTGATCGGAGCGATGGTGGGCTGGGCACTGAGCCTCGCCGTCACCCTGGTCTATTCCCACCGGCTCGCGGGCCCCATCGTGAGGCTTCGCTCCTATCTCAGGCACGTAGCTGAGACCGGGCAGAGGCCCCCGCTCGAGTTCAGGGAGGATGACTTCTTCCAGGACGTCCCATTCCTCGTGAATGAAGCCTTCGACCGCGTGGAAAGCGATGCCTCCCGCAAGCCGGGGCCACGGACAATGGGCGAATCGGAACGCAAGGAGAAGAAGAGCGCATGATTTCCCGGAGCCGGCCCACGCTCTGGACCGACCGCCTCCGGGCAGCGGCGCTCGCGCTCCTCGCGAGCTCGGCGTCCTGCACTCGCTCCGCCGATCCACTCGCCCCTGCCCGCTTCGCCGACGACGCGTCGGACGCCACCTGCGCCGAGCCCGCGTGCCTCGCCGAAGCGGAGGAGGACGAGGACCTGATCTGGACCGTGACCACTGCATCCTCGGAGAAGCATCTATGACTCAGCCTCGATACCGACACCTGGCCCTGGTTCGAGCCATTGCAGCCGCGGCGGCGGCCGCCTGGGCGGCACCGCCCATCACCTACGCCGTGGAGCGGGTTTCCGGGCCGCTGACCGTGGCCCGCGTGGAGTTCGTGCAGCGCCAACGATCGGGAAACGGCCGCGAGGAGCTCGTGGTTCAGGGCACGGACCCCTACAGCGGCCGTCCGGCGCAGGCGCAGCTCTCGGAAGCAAAGGGCGCCGATGGCGGAACCCTTTCCGCGTGCGAGCGTTACGCCCTGATCGCGCTCAACCGCCCCACACGTTGGCAGATGACCTTCGCCCTGGTGGCCGCTCCCTCGGAGGTCGCCAGCCTTGAAACTCTTCAGAAGGACAAGGCCGAATGGCGGGTGCTCCGCGCGGAGCTGGACCGCCTCGGCGAGGCTCAGGCCCAGGTTCGATGCACTTTGCAGCCCGTAACGCCACCCATTGGGGGGAACGCCAAATGAGAACCCAACCCGTCCGCCGCAGGCGCCTGCTGGTTTACCCGGGCTTCCAGCTCGCGCTGTTCTTCGTGAACACCGTGATCATGACCTGCGCCTTCACCGCGGTGGGACTCCTCACCACGTTCTCAGTCTCGCGCATGAGAGCCAGGGGCACGCTCGAGGCCTTCGCTCCGGCCGACGAGTTCGTGCGGTTCCTCGACTTCCAGGAGCAGCTCGTTTACCTGCACCTGGGCGCGGCACTCGTGCTCGCCTTCGCGTTCTCATGGGTGGTGACGCTCATGGTTTCCCACAAGATGGCGGGCCCGCTCGTGCGGCTGAAGCGCCACCTCGAGGCGCTTGCCGACCACGGCGAGGCGCCGCCCCTCGATTTCCGAGAGGACGACTACTTCACCGAGATCCCGCCGCTCATGAACCGCGCCGTCGCCCGTCTCAAAGCCAAAGGCCTGAAAAGCGCCGGAAAGCCCGGGGGGGCACGACGGTCGGGCGGATCTTCCTCCAGGGCGGCTTGAACTTCTTCAGGGCTGATTGATCTTGAAGTTCAAGGTCTCGGCGTAAAGCGTGACGATCACCTTCGCCGTACGCTCCGCGCCCGGGCCAGCCCCCGCGTCTTCGTACTCGAGCCCGACGATCCCCACGCCATCGAATTCCACGCGGACGAGCTCCTTGGAAAGATTCGGATTCAGGTAAGCTAAGGAGAGCGTGCGCTCCTGGGATTCGTTCTGCTGCTCGCCGAGGATCGCCTGTTCGTACCATTTCTCGAACTCGCGGGCTTCGCGGGCGGAAACCGTCAGCTTGAGGTTCGAGATATTCACCCCGGAGGCCTGGAAGCCCGAACCGGCGCTTCCCGAAAGAGTCACCTCAAAAGGATCCATGGCCACGACGCCCCGCTGAGTGGCGCCATTCAGATCCACGCGGAAGTTCGAGAGAATCCACTGGCGATCGCCCTGCGAGGGCTGGACCTGGGGACAGTTGCCCGACCCCTGAGGCTCGAGCTTGAACTCCTGCCCCACGGTTCCCACGACGAAGGTGCCCGGCGTCCGGTCCACAACATTCGCGCCAGGAAAGCGCAGGGCGATGGCCCGAGACTGCAGCCAGGATCTGCGGCGAATCATGCGGTTGCTGACGTCGCAGGTGTAGGCCTCCAGGTCTTTCTGGACACCAGAGCCAGACCCCTGAAAGCTCTCCTGAACCCAGGTCATGAAGGCGGGAGATACGCCATGCCCGACTCGCAGCTCGGTAGACGGGATCGAAACCGACCCGATGAACTTATCGGGGATCGCGCCGCCCGCGTTCTGCGTCACTACGCCGCCGACGGGCATGCCTCCGGAAATCTCGCGAGCCGCGCCCACCACAGTTCCACCCAACGCCACCACATAGTTGCTCGCGCCCCCCACCGGACCGGCCGGCTTCTCGTCATCGGCGCGTGCCGAGGAGGCGGCGGAAAGGCTCAGAGCGAGGGCCAGGGAGAGCGACAACGAACGCAGGCATTCGAGATTTTTCATGAGGCTCGGGTACCGAAAAGCGACAGAGCGCGCCAACGAATTCCGATGGCGCGCTCTGTCAATTCAGGAAATACGCGAACCGCTACTGATGGTGATGATGAACGCTCTCCGCCAAACGCGGATCACCGTAGGCAAGCACCGGGTTCTTCGAAAGGAAGCGCGTCACGGCCCAGGCGAAAGCACCCACGAACCCAAGAGCCACGCCCAGGTCGAAGAGGTCCAGGTTCGGCCCCTCGGGAAAGAAGTTCGGCTGAACCAGCCAGAGGATGTCGATCCACTGGGCCACCAGCATGAATACCGCCACCCGGCGAAGGTGCCGGGCATTCCGCTTCGCGGCCCGGGGTAGGAGCAGGAAAAAGGGAAGCGCGAACTTCACGACCAGGAAGATCGAGAGCCCTAGCCACTTCGTATCGAAGCGCGCCAGATAGAAGCGGGTCTCCTCGGGAAGGTTGGCGTACCAGATGAGCATGAACTGCGAGAAACCGATGTAGGCCCAGAACACCGTGAAGGCGAACATGAACTTGCCGATGTCGTGGAAGTGGTTCTCGTTCACTACGCCCTTGAGCAGGCCACGTTTCTCCAAGCCGTGCGTGGATAGCGCCATGAGCGCCCAGAAGGAGTAGTAGAGCCCCGAGAAACAATAGACTCCGAAAATCGTGCTGAACCAGTGCGGATCCAGCGACATGATCTGATCGAAGGACATCATCGTGAAACCCAGGGCGAAGACGATCAGGAAACCGGGAGCCAGAGCGGCGTTTCGGGCGGACTCAGCGAAGCTCTTCGTCTGATCCTGCTTCAAGGAGTTCGCCACGAATTTCCTCGCGAAGAGGAACAAGGCCCCGAAAACAAGCGCGTTCCTGACGATGAAGAAGGGCACGTTGAGGTATCCCGACTTGGCCGTCAGCATCTGATCGGCGGCCACCACGTCTCCGTGCGTCCACTCGTAGATCTGGCCCGTGGCCGTGCCCACGAAAACCGCGATCAAGGTGAGCGCCGCGATGGGAAGATACCCTGTGAAAGACTCCGCCACGCGGCGCACGGGCGCGCTCCACATGGAACCCGTCACCGCATGAATCGCGGCGAAGAACACGCCGCTCAGGCCGAGGCTCATGAAGAAGAAATGGTTCACCAGGAACGTCGACCAGGCTCGAGCGGGCGCGGTGGCGAGCAGGTACCCGAAGCATCCCAATCCCACGGCGATAAGGACGAGAAAGAGCGCTTTGGCCCCCCCCGATACCTTCAGGTTTCCGGGGTTCTTGATCTCAGCGTGAGCGTGTGAGTGTGCGGCGGCCATGACTGTTCTCCCTCACCACTTCTCGAGGCGTTTCAAGTCCTCGGCCGTGGGGTTCTTGGCCCGTTGCAGGACCCGGATGTAGTGAATGATTTCCCAGCGGTGACGCTCCGGGATCTGAGAGGCGTAGCTCGGCATGAGGTTCTGCCCCTCGTGAATCACGTGGTAGATGCGGCCGTCCGCCCAATTTCGGACCTTGTCGCTCTGGAGTGTGGGCGGCTGCGGATACTTCGGAACCACCGTTCCGTTCCCCTCGCCGTAGGGCCCGTGGCACACCATGCAATAGATGTTGAAATACTCGCGCCCCTTCTCGAACACGGCCTTCGTGCGGGAAAGCGGGTTCTTCAACCCTCCCCCCGTGGGTTCCACCATGCCCTTGTAAGGATAAGGCTTGAATCCGCGGGGCACCGTACCCTCAACGGGGGTGCGCATCGAACCTTCCTCTTGAGCCATGTGGGCCGGAGTATAGGCCATCTGCGGCATGTACTCGAAGGTAGGCGAACTCCGCTCGCTGCATCCCGCGAGAGCCGCCGCCGCCAGCAGCCCGGCTCCGGTTCCAATCCACGCAATACGTTTCATGATCAGAACCACCCTTCCTCGGCTACCACGCGGACGTCCTGAGCCCCGATGCTCTTCAGGAAGCTCGTGATCTCCGACTCGTCGAATTTTTTGCCGCCCGCCGGAGCCGCGCCGCCGCAGGGGGCCTCGATCATCACGGCGAAGCGGTCGCGCGTGATGGCGGGATCGAATGCCCGTTTCTTAACATTGGGCAGCCGGCAGCCCAGGATCAGCGCCACGACCGTCGACACGCCCGCGAAAAGAATCGTGAGCTCGAAGATCACCGGCACCCATGCCGGGACCGAGTTGAAGGGTTTCCCTCCCACGTTCACGGGCCAGCTCTGCGAGGAAGTCCACCACTGAAGGAGGTACCCCAGAGTAACGCCCGTAAGGCCCCCCCCAAAGGTCACATAAGGCAACCAGGACCGGCGTAGGCCCATGGCCTGGTCCAGCCCGTGGACTGGATAAGGACTGAAGGCATCGAAGGAGAGATACTGCGCATCCTTCACCTTAGCGGCCGCCTGAAGCAAGGCCCTCTCATCACTGAAGAAGCCGACGATACCGGCCGTGTTCTTGCCCGCCATATCAAGCCACCCCTTTTTCCTTCGAGACGTGCTCGCCCGAGGCCATCACGCCCTTCACTTCCGCCATCGCGATCACTGGGAACAGCCGGCAGAAAAGAAGGAAAAACGTGAAGAAGAACCCGAAGCTGCCCAGCGCGATACCCCAGTCGTACCAGGTGGGTACGTAGTAGTGCCAGCTGGAGGGCAGGAAGTCGCGGTGGAGGGAGGTGACCGTGATCACATACCGCTCGAACCACATCCCGATGTTCACGAAAAGATTCACCACGAACATCACGCCGATGTTCGTGCGCATCTTCTTCCACCAGTAGATCTGGGGGATGAAGACGTTGCACGAGAACATGATCCAATAGGCCCACCAATACGGGCCGAAGGCGCGGTTGACGAAGGCGAAGGTCTCGAAGGGATTGCCGCTGTACCAGGCGATGAAGAACTCGCAGATGTACGCGTAGCCGACCATCATTCCCGTGGCCATGATGATCTTGTTCATCTTCTCAAGGTGATTGACCGTGATGTAATCCTTCAGGCCGAAGGCCTCCCGCACGATCACGAGCAGGGTCACGACCATCGCGAATCCCGAGAAGATGGCGCCAGCGACGAAATACGGCGGGAAGATCGTGGTGTGCCAGCCCGGCACGTTCGACACCGCTAAGTCGAAGGAAACGACGCTGTGCACAGAGAGCACCAGAGGCGTGCTCAATCCCGCCAACAGCATGTACGCCACTTCGTAATGCGACCAGTTGCGGTTCGAGCCCCTCCAGCCCATTGAGAGAATCGTGTACACGAGCTTGCGGAACTTGTTCTTGGCCCGATCGCGCACGCTGGCGAAATCGGGAATGAGGCCGACGTACCAGAACAGCGCGGAGATCGTGAAGTAGGTGCTCACCGCGAACACGTCCCAGAGCAGCGGCGAACGGAAGTTCACCCAGAGCTCCCGCTGGTTGGGATAGGGCAACAGCCAGAGCGCTGCGTACCAGGGACGTCCCGTGTGAATCAGCGGAAACAGGAGGGCCGTCATCACCGCGAAGATCGTCATCGCCTCGGCGGAGCGGTTGATCCCCGTGCGCCACTTCTGGCGAAAGAGGAAGAGAATCGCCGAGATCAGCGTACCGGCGTGACCGATACCGACCCAGAACACGAAGTTCACGATGAAGGTACCCCAGCCAATGGGCTGGTTGATGCCCAGGACTCCCAGCCCGGTCATGAACATGTCGGCAGAGAGAAGCACTCCTATCCCGAGAAAGGAAAGCGCGACGCCGAAGCATGCCCACCATTTCCAGTTAGGCCAACGCTCCAGTGGGGCGCTGACGTCATTGTTGACGTCCGCAAAGGTCTTGCCGCTCGTGACGAGGACGTCCGGACGGTAGCTGATCTCAGTGGTGCTCGCCATGGCTGGTCGCCCCTTTTTCCTTGTTCCTCACCTTCGTCAGGTAAGAGATCGCCGGTTTCGCGTTCAGTTCCTCGAGGGAGCGGAACGCCCGCGCGTCTGCGCGAAGTCTGGACACGCGGGAGTTGGGATCGTTGATGTCGCCGAAGGCGATCGCATCCGTCGGGCAGGTCTGCTGGCAAGCGGTCTTGAGCTCGCCGTCGCGGAGCTTGCGCCCCTCGGTCTTGGTGAGGTTCTTCGTCTCTTGGATCCTGTGCACGCAGAAGGTGCACTTCTCCATGACCCCCCGAGTCCGCACGGTCACCTCGGGGTTCCAAAGCAGGTTCTGGTTCCCGCGGTAGTCCTTCCAGTGATCGAAGAAATTGAAGCGACGCACCTTGTATGGGCAGTTGTTCTGACAGTACCGCGTGCCCACGCAGCGGTTGTAGGTCATGTCGTTCAGGCCTTCGTCGTTGTGAGTCGTGGCCAGAACCGGGCAAACCGTCTCGCAGGGAGCGTTCTCGCAGTGCTGGCACATCATCGGCTGGAAAATGACGTCCGGATTCTCCTCCGAGCCCGAGTAGTAGCGGTCGATGCGAATCCAGTGCATCTCGCGGCTCATTCGCACGCGGTCCCGGCCCACGATCGGGATGTTGTTCTCCGCCTGGCAAGCGATCACGCAGGCGCCGCATCCCGTGCAGGCGGTTTGATCCACGGCCATGCCCCATCGGTAGCCCTTGTACTCATGAACCGGCCAGAGGGTCGGCACGGATTTGGGCCGCAGGTGCGGGTTCGTGTGCATCTCCGCCGCCGGGTCGCGCCGGTACTCGTCCAGCGTGACATCGTTCACGATCGGACGCCCGAGAGCGCGATGGTGCCCCTGGGTCAGCGCAAGCTCGTACTTCCAGCCTAGCTTCTCGACCTTCACGGGGTTGCCCGCGAACACCGGCCGGCGCTCGGAGTCCAGGGTGACGAGGGAGAAGGCGTCAGCGCCCACCCCGTTCCCGATCGCCCCCGCGTGCTTCCGCCCGTAACCCACGGCCAAACTGACCGTCGAGGCAGGCATCCCCGGCTGAACAAGCACGGGAACCTCCACCGAGGCTTCGCCGACGGACACGCGAACCATGTCGTTCTGCTTCAGCTTCAGCTGCGCGGCCAAGGAAGGGCCGACGTTGAGATGATTGTCCCAGGTGACGGTGGAAACCGGATCCGGCATCTCCTGCAACCACCCGTTGTTGGCCTGTGAGCCGTCGCCGAGGGTTGATTTCAGGTAGAGCGCGAGCCGGATCTCATCCATTTTTGCCGCCCGGCCCTTCAGCAAGGAGCGGAGCGCGTAGGTCTTGAACCGCCGCGGGGGAAGCTCACGGCTCCCTCCGCCGGTGACCAGGACCCCCTTCTGGAGGACGTCCACCCAGAACTCCTCGAACGGCAGCCCCCGTCCATGCGAAGGGTAAACCGACGATTTCCAGTTCTCCCTGAGGTAGGCGTGCCAGCCACCCTCCGAGCCGGCCATTCGAAGCGCAAGACCGCTCGCGGAAAGCTTGCCCGCCCGGATCAGGCCCAAAAGGATATCCTGAAAGGACCGCGTCGCATTCAGAGGGTGCACCGTGGGCTGCTGAAGGCTCAGCACTCCCGCACGTGGCTCATGGTCTCCCCAGTTTTCGAGAAAGTGGTGCTCCGGGAGAACGAAATGGGCATGAATTCCCGTTTCGTCCACGCGATCCGAGACGTGAACCACCGTATTCACCTTGGAAAGGGCATCGACGAATCCCGTGGCCCTGCCATAGAGGTACGCCGGGTTCAGGCCCTGGACCAAGAGCACGTCCACCCGGCCCGCCTGCATTTCCGCGATCAGCGCGGAGTAGTCACGCCAGCCCGAGGCGAGCCCCGCATTTGGGGCAAAAGCCGCGTAATCCACCGTGGCGCCGTCGTTCTCGAGAGCGGAGTTGAGGAGGTTCACCGCCAGATGGAGCTTGAACGCGTCTGCCGAGCCGGCATGCATGTCGCCGCCCACCACGAGCCCGCGGCCGCGCGCTTCCCAGAGCTCACGCGCCACCTTCTTGATGGCCTCCTCGGCGATCCCCACGTCCACGGCCACCTTGGCCGCCGAGAAGTCCCTGAGGGCCTCGCGCGTGGGCGCGTCGCCCGCGAGGGCGGAGTGCTGAGAAGCGACGATGATCTCGTGCGCGACTGCGAGCGCGACCTTTACCTCGTCGCCCGCGTTCACCGCGTGCCGCTCATCCGAGTTTGAACCCGTCAGCGTTAAGGTCGACTCAAAGGAGACGAGCCGCGACATCCGGGCGTCCGAGTGCTTCTGGCCGCGAAGATCGCGTTTCCGGAACCATTGGCGGGCGTGGGCCTCCGCATGGGCATCCGCTCCAAGGAAGTCCGAGCCGAAGGAAACGACGAGGTCCGCCTGGTCCAGGCGATACGCCGTCAGACCTCCGTCACCGTAACATTCCTCCTGAGCCGCCACGCGATCGGAGGAATGGTTAGGCTCCCATTGAACGTGTTTTCCGTCCTCGAAAGAGGCGAGGAACTCCTGGATGAGCTTTCGGGTGGAGGGACTCGAGACTCCCGGGGTCAATACACGCACCCGAGCCGCCTTTTTCAATCGCTCGGCGATAGCGGCATCGGCTTCCGCCCAGGAGATCGGGGAAGGGCGGCCACTCGCGACGGTAACAGGCGCGGCCAGGCGGTCGGGATCATAGAGATCCAGGATGGAAGCCTGGACCCGCGCCGAAAGCGCCGTTCCGTTCACGGGATGGTCGGGGTTTCCTTCCAGTTTGATCGGACGGCCTTCCCGGGTTTTCACGAGGACGCCAAAGCCGCCATAAACGCCAGGGTCGGTTGAGGCGTATAGGTTCGCGACCCCGGGGGTGAGCTCCTCCGGCTTCACGACATAAGGAATGATTTTTTCGACGGGACGGCGCGCGCAGGCGAAGCCCGTCATCGCCATGCTGGCGCCCATGAGCGTCAGGAAATCCCGGCGCTGTAATGGGAATGAGGACGTCTTCTCCATCGCGGCTAGGGTCTCGATGGGCTTGTGGAGAAACTCCTGACCGCGGGCTTCCTGGTCGGCGGAGCTCGCCCAATACTCGGGAGTCAGCTCGTCCAGGGACACCCAGTGTCGCGGACGGGAAAACTCACCACCCGCCGAGGCTTGGGGATTAGGGTTCGTTTGCGTATCCATAAGGTCGTCCCTCTGAAGAAGAAATTTAGTAGTGGCAGGTGCTGCACTGATAGGGCGCCAATTCGCCCGGGTGCGCAGGATCCGCACCCGGCTTCGCCGCGGAGAGCACTGATGAGCTCACGTCCATTCCGCGATGGCACTGGAGGCACCAGCCCATCGAGAGCGCACCCACTTGCCGAACCTTTTCCATCTGCCCGACATCGCCATGACAGGCCTTGCAGTCCAGCCCCTTGCGGACGTGGGCCTGATGGTTAAAGCGGGCATGATCCGGAAGACGGTGAACCCTGACCCACTCGATCGGTTTCTTCTCGTCGTAGTGCTTCTTGATCTGCTGAATCCAGGGGCTCTCCGCCTTCACCACGCGATGGCAGTTCATGCAGACGCTCACCGAGGGCACGGTGGCGTGCCGCGACTCGGTCACCCCGACGTGGCAGTACCGGCAGTCGATCTTGTGCGTTCCCGCATGAAGCTTGTGACTGAATGGGATGGGTTGCTCAGGGGCATAGCCCTGGTTGGAAGCGGTCGGAAACACATACACGACGCCAGCGCCGACAAGCGTCAACACCAGGCACGCCACGAGTGCGCCTGCGATTTTCTGACCCACCGACAGCTGACCGAAGTTCCCCAGCATGAAGCATGTCCCGTCTGGTGCCCGCAACCTAGGAGAACTCGGCCCTCGCTTCCTCCCCGCGGAAGATCGGGCGCAGAGTATCGAACGTCTCCTCAGTTGAACGTTTCGATTGGATGAATTCCTAAAGTCTTAACCCGCACCTGCAGTCCATTCAACGGATTTTATTGGGCGCTGACGCCGGTCGGACATGCCGCCCTTGCCGGGCACTCCGAACATCGCGGCGTCTTCACGAAACAATGCGTGGCGGAAAGACGCTCAAGCGACGCGAGAAGGATCGGCGCATCGCGTCCCGGACCGAGGGTTCGAAGCGCATCGGGTACGGCCACGTCACCCACATCCGCGGCCACGAGCTCGAGCCGCCGGGCCACGCGCGCCAGGCCGGCGACCGTATCGAACGCGATGAGCCTGAGCGTCTCGAAGGCGCGCGAACGCGGATTCAGGTTCGGCGTGGCTCGCACGGATTTCCGCGATTTTCGGCGGGACGGTGCCTTCACCCGCGACAAACGTTTCCTTTTCATCCCCCCAGGATGAGCGAATCGGGACGGACTGTCGATGAAAGCTTAGCGGTCGTATTCCAGGCGCGCGGCGGCGCCCTGGTAGCAGGCGGCGTACTGATCGGAGTTCGTCGCCGCGTGCTCGGCATACTGCTCGAGCGAGGCTCCGGGCGCGGGCAGGCTCACGCCGCCGTCGAGGTACGGGCAGTGACTCCCGCCGACGTAGCAGTCCCGGCAGGCCTTGTCGGCGTCGATCAGATTGCCCTTTTCGCCCGCGATGGTGGCGCCCACGATGCAAGCGCGGCTCTCCTCGGGACGCGGGAAGTGGCTTCGGCAGTTCCGGCTGATGTCCTCATGACTGCAACCAGCGGAGGCCAGGAGCAGGCCAAAGTAGATGGCGGCCAGCATTTCCGGTACCCAGGTCTTGCTCGTCATGGCGGAACACTCCCGATCACTGGTTTTGGATCCTTGCTTTAACGCATAGCGTTATAGCCGGATTGGGCCACTCTGGCAACCCATGACTCAGAGGGATCGAAGGAGGTCTTCGGCGGGGGTGGAGAGCTTCTTTTTCTGATTACAGGGGCGGCAGGCAGGAACCAGGTTGCCCTTTGTGCTTGTCCCGCCCCGAGCCACGGGCACTACGTGGTCCATGGTCAGCTCTCCGGGAACCACCTTCTGCTCGCAGTAGTGGCAGATGCCCCGATTCACTTGCGAAATCCACCAATTAGACCGCTTGAGCTCGCGGGCTTTGTCTCGTTCCCGGCGGACCCGTGCCGGATCGGTATGGGAGGGGTCTAGATGAAAGAAGGGGGTCGATTCCACGCCCTCCTTATTAATGGACTAGAAGCGTCGCATCAAGCCTTCCCTTTCACCCTGTACTTACAGGACTTTTACCTCTGAGTCCGGCTCAGCGGGCGACCCTGGGGGCATGTCAAAATCCTTTGTCCGGCAGACCGACTGGTTCAAATCCATCCCGTTCCTCGCTCTGCATGCCGCGGCGGTCGTGGGGGGATTCCTGGTGGACTGGACCTGGGGTGGGATTGCCCTCTGCGCGGGTCTCTACTACCTCCGCATGTTCGCGATCACGGCGGGATACCACCGGTACTTCTCACATCGCACCTACAAGACGGGCCGGGTGTTTCAGTTCCTGATGGCCGGGTTGGGCAGCTCGGCGGTTCAGAAGGGCGTGATCCACTGGGTCGCGCACCACCGGCACCACCACCAGTTCTCGGACCAGCCCGAGGACATCCACTCGCCCGTGCAAAGCGGTTTCTGGTATTCGCACATCGGCTGGATCATGGGCAGGAGCACGGAAGCCAAGCGCTGGCACCTGACGCCCGCGATCTTCCTGGCTCTGCTGCTGCTCGCGGCCGGAGGTTGGAGCGCGTTCTACTTCGGGTTCGTGTTGAGCACGGTTGTCCTCTGGCACGGAACCTTCACCATCAACTCCCTTTCGCACGTCTTCGGCCGGAAGCGGTACCGGACCACAGACGAGAGCCGCAACAATTTCTGGCTGGCCCTGCTCACCATGGGCGAGGGTTGGCACAACAACCATCACACCTACCAGAGCAGCGCGAATCAGGGCTTTTGCTGGTGGGAGCTCGAGGCGCGCCGCGTGGATCGGATCCCTCTCGGCGCGGAAAGCGCGCCGGAGACCGTCAGAGCGGGATAACCATCCCTTCAGTGGCGAAGGACCACTCCACCTCGTGGATCTTCTTTCCCGCGCGCTTGGCGGCGCGAAGCTGGCTGTCGTAGTAGCGTCGGGCCTCGGCTTCCGCCTCCGCGATCTTCTCGTCGGACGAAGCGGGGTCGTGGTGCATGAACAACATGCGCTTCACGCCCTCCCGCATCGCGAGGTCGAGCCCGATCGAGGCCGCCGCGTGGCCCCAGTCGATCTTCTCGATCGTCTCCATGAGGGTGTACTGAGCATCGAACACCATGAGATCGACGTTCTGGTAGAGAGGCAGATCGGGACCGAGCTCCTCCGGCGTGACCCGTGACGCCTCCGTATCCACGCAATGCGCATAGGCCATCCCCTCCCGCTCGAACCGGAAACCCCAGCAGGGATCGGGATGGTCGAGCTGATAGGGCGTGGCCATCAGATCCCCGAAGGCCTTCGGCTTTCGCGGCTCCAGCCGGTGGAAACTGATCTCGGCCCCGAGGTACTCGAAGGGCACCGGGAAGAACGGCTTCTTGAAGATGGTGCGGATGACTTCTTCCAGCTCTGGCTGCACGGCGTAGAAATGGATCTTGTTCCCGGGGATGAAGATCGGAACGAAGAACGGCAATCCTATCAAGTGGTCCCAATGGAAATGGGTGAACAGTATGTGGACTTCCCCCTGACCCTTGCCGCAAGGGCCCCTCAACAGCTCATATCCGAGCGGGCGGATCCCGCTTCCGCCGTCGATGATCGCCCGCTGCTGGGCCGCCCGCACCTCGATGCACGGCGTATTGCCGCCGAATCCTCCGTAGAGATGCTGAGGAAGCGAGGCGAGAAAAGGCTCGACGTGATCGAGCGAGAGCGCCGACTTTTTTCCCATGCCGGACTCAGCGAAGCGCGTCACCACATCCTTCATCCGAGCGCGCATCGCATCCGGGGTGTGAGGCGAAGGCAACGAGCCTCGGGCACCCCAGATCTTAATATCCATCGCCATAAGATTAGTATATTTAGCCACTTCCCCATTCAGCAAGCCGAGTCTGCATCTATTGGATCGCAATGCTCGGCTGGGTTGGGGAACAACCGTCAAGGAGTCACCACTTTCGATGAAGCGCGGACGCCCCAAGGGCCGTTCCACTGACGATCGGTCTTTCGGCCCCCTGGCGGACCTCATCCGCTCGGCCCGCCTGAGGCGGGGGCTGGGCCTGCTGGACGTGGCGAAGGCCTGTCAGTGCTCGGTGCAGTTCATCTCGAACATCGAGCACGGGCGCGCGCCGCTCCCCTGGGAAAAAGCGCCTCGCCTCGCCCGCGTCCTGGGGCTCCCCGTGGAGGAACTGCAGGCCGCCAATCTTTCGGTCCGCGCGGACTTCCAGGGCTTCGTTTCGAAGGGAAAGTCCGCGGAAACCGCTCCGGCCGTGCACGCCGCCGAGCTGCTGGTCAGGCTGAGGAGCTCAGACGACGAGCTTCGCGACCTGCTTTCTCGGTACGCCTCGGCTCCGGAATCGGCGAAGAAGCGGTTTCTGAGCTCCGCGCGGCGGATCCTGGCCGGCGAAGCCGACGCTCAGGCTCGATCGTAGGTGAGAAAAGTGAAGGCGGGCTCGCCGGAGTGCGCCTCGCGAGCGGTTTCGCGAAACATGCCCGGGGGGATTTCCGGGAACCAGGCGTCGCCCTCGATCCTAGCGTGCACCAAGGTCAGATGGATGCGATCCGCGAGCGGCAATGCCTGCCGGTACACTTCTCCCCCGCCGATGACATACACCCAGGGATTCGACCCGGGCACCGCCGCCAACGCGTTCTCCAGCGATGTGTGCACGCTCGCTCCAGAAACCACGTAGCCGGGCCGCCGGGAGATGATCAGGTGCTCGCGTCCTGGAAGCAGGCGGCCAATCGACTCGAATGTCTTGCGCCCCAGGAGGACGGGCTGCCCGATCGTGAGCTCCTTGAAGCGCCTGAGGTCCTGCGGCAGGCGCCACGGAAGTGCGTTGTCGCGGCCGATCACCCGGTTTTCTGACATGGCGGCGACCAACGCGATCTTCGGCATCAAGGAGCTTCTACCACAAAGCCATGAGCTCATTTAGGATAGGGCGATGTTCTCTCCTTCGCGTTTGAAGCTCGTTGCCCTTCTCTCCGCATGCCTCCTGACGGGCTGCGTGGCCGAAGACGAGACCACGAGCCTTTACGTCGCGTCGGACGGGACGATCGAGGTCGTGACCCTGCTCGATCGCGTCTCTTCCCAGGCGAAGGAGGCCACCGAGCGGGCCGAGGACGAGAAAAAATGGAAAAGCTCGATCGAGGGCGGGACCTCGATCATCCACGACCGGCTGAAGCGCTCTGGAGCGTCGAACCTGCGGACGCAGTGGCTCAGGGAATCAGTACCCTATGCCTGGGCCATGTCGGCGACGCTCAAGGATCCGAAGGCCCTGGGCCGCTACCTTAACCTGGACGAGGAGGACGGGAGCGTGCGCCTCGAGAAGGGGGGAAAGAAGCGGCGCCTGGTGTTTTCCGCGCGGGAAAAGAAGGCCGAGAACGGCAAGGCGGCCGCGGATGCGCCCCCGAGCCCGGCGGCCCTGATGCCCTACCCGGTGATTCGGGTCGTACCGGCCCCGGGAAAAGTGGTCGGCGCCCGCGGCTTCAAGATCGGGCCGGATGGACACTGGGCGGCGGCTGACCTCAAGGAGATCGACCGCATCAGCACGGCCGCGAAGGTCAAAGGAGAGCGCTATGAGCTTTGGGTGGAGTGGCTTCTTCCTTAGAGCGGCGCCCCTGCTCCTGGCACTCCTGATCGCTCGGGATTCCCGCGCGGAGGAGGCCCTCTTCCCGGGAATCGGCAAGGTCATGCAGATCACGGGACCTCCGGAGTTCCTTCCGCGCAAAGGGAAGCCCCGGCCGCTCGGCGAGGGAGATCTCGTGAAGCCCGGCGATCGGATCCGCACGGACGAGGGCGACGGGGCCGTGATCGAATACGAGGACGGGGGAAAGCTTGGAGTCGGGGTCGACTCCGAGGTGGGCATTCTCCCGAGCGACGCCTCGAGCGCCCGAATCCTGATCCGCAAGGGCAGCCTGCGAGGGCAGGTTCCCGTGGCCGCGCCCGCGGCGGGCGGAAAACCTCCACCCATGCGCTATCGCATCCGCACGCGATCCGCAGTACTGGGGGTGCGCGGCACCGACTTCCTCATGTCCTTCGACGCGACCTCGGAAAAGAGCTCCGTTCATACGCTGGAGGGCAAGGTGGAGGTGGGTGCGAACGACGCGGGCCTGGATGCCGGGCGCGGCGTGCCTGTGGCCGAGAATCAGGAGCTCAGCGCGACGCCGCGCGGGTTCAGCCCGGTGCAGACCTTTGATCGCGCGGCCTTTCTGGCGAACCTGGCCTCGAGTCAACCCACCCTGGCCGCGCAGGTGGCCGGCCAGATCCCGACGGGCCGCGCGGGGCGAACGGGCGGAAAATCAGGCCTGGACCTTCTGCGCTTCATGGCTGGGGCGAGCATGGTGGCGTGGGCCGTGAAAGAGGAAGCGCTGGTCGGGCAGGCCTTGGGATTCGGTTTTTCGCTGGGCTGGATGCCGCGATACCGCTTCGAGGGCGGAAGCTCTCTTCAGGTTCACGCGACGCTCGCGTCGGCGGGACTAGCCGAGGGCCGCCACGCATCCGTGTTTCAGGTCGGCATCGGGTATCGCCTTCCGATCCTTTCCTGGCTGGAACTGGAACCTCTGGTTTCCCTGCGGTCGACGTCGATCAATGGACCCACGGTGGGCCCCGACGGCCTCGACCTCCAGAGCTCAGCCTTAGGCTTCGGCGCGGGGCTTTGGATTCGCCTCTCGGATGGGTTTCTGGGGGATTTCGTGTGGACGCTCACCCACGGCAGGGGCTTTGGCGGCCACGAAGACCTGAACAGCTCTATCGAGTTCTACGGGGACCCGTTCTTCGTTTCCGAGGCCGGCCTCGTATTCAGGTTCTAGGCTAGATCGCCACCGGCGCCGCGATCCGTGGGTGCGGATCGTAATCTTCGAGCGTGAAGTCCTCGAAGCGAAACTCGGTGACGGCCTTCACGCCGGGATTGAGGCGCATGCGTGGAAGCGGTTTCGGTTCGCGCGAGAGCTGAAGCCTCGCCTGGTCCAGATGATTGAGGTAGAGGTGCGCGTCCCCGAAGGTGTGCACGAACTCCCCGGGTTTCAGGCCCGTGACCTGGGCCACCATGAGCGTCAGGAGTGCGTAGCTCGCGATGTTGAAGGGCACTCCCAGGAACACGTCCGCACTTCGCTGGTAGAGCTGGCAGGAAAGCTTCCCGTCGGCCACGTAGAACTGGAAGAAGGCGTGGCAGGGCGCGAGCTTCATCTCGGGCAGCTCGCCGACGTTCCAGGCGCTCACGATCAGTCGGCGTGAGTCTGGGTTCTTCCGGATCTGGGCAATGACCTCGCTGAGCTGGTCGATCGCGCGCCCATCGCGCGCTCGCCAGGAGCGCCACTGAGCGCCGTAGACCGGCCCGAGGTTTCCCTCGGCGTCGGCCCATTCATCCCAGATGCTCACCCCGTTTTCCCGAAGGTACTTCGTATTCGTCTCACCGCGAATGAACCAGAGCAGCTCATGAATCACGGACTTGAGATGAACCTTCTTGGTGGTGAGGAGGGGGAAACCCTCGCCCAGATCGTGCCGGAGTTGGTAACCGAAGACACTCAGGGTACCGGTGCCCGTGCGATCGGCCTTCCGGGTTCCCTTCTCCAACACGTGCCGCATCAGATCGAGATAAGCGCGCATCGGAATCTCAGCGTAGTCGAACTGCCCGCTTCCGTCCACGTCCCGTGGGTGGTAATTTTCTCGCCGATCGAGGTCACACACCCCAGCATGTCCACCACTGAGCCCCGACTGCCCCGTCCCGCCCCATCGTCCGCGCCCAGACGCGCCGGGCCGGACCTTCGCCGCCTCAATGCGCCTCAGCGCGAGGCGGTACTCCACGGTGAGGGGCCACTCCTGATGCTCGCGGGCGCGGGGAGCGGCAAGACCACTACGATGGCGTATCGCATTGCGCATCTGGTCTCGGCCCGGGGTGTGCGAGCCGAGAACGTTCTGGGACTCAGTTTTACGAACAAGGCCGCGAAGGAGCTGAAAGCTCGGGTCACGAAGCTTGTCACCCAGGTTTCTGGGGCGCAGGCGGCGAAGGGCCTTACCCTCTCCACTTTCCACTCCTTGTGCGTGCGGCTGCTCCGAAGTCACGGCAAGGCCATCGGCGTTCCGCCCGAGTTCACCATCGCCTCGGACTCCGATCAGCAGGACATCGTTCGCCAGATCCTCAGGAACATCCAGGTGGACGAGCGCAAATTCGACGCGAGCTGGATCCTCTTCCAGATCGGCCAGGCCAAGAATCGTTTTCTCTCTCCCGTAGAAACCATTGCGCACCTGGAGAGCCTCAGCTGGCCCACAAAAGCCTCAGACGAGTACGCGGCCGTGGCCACCTCGGTTTACCCCCGCTACCAGGAGCAGCTTCGCTCGCTGCAGGCGATGGATTTCGACGACTTGCTTTACAATGCGGTGAAGCTGCTTGAGACCGACGCCGAGGCTCGGGATTTTTTCAATCGCCGCTTCCGCCACGTTCTCGTGGACGAGTACCAGGATACGAACCCCTCGCAATTTCGGCTCCTCCGCGCTCTGACCCAGCATTCACAGAACGTCTGCGTGGTGGGCGATGACGACCAGTCCATTTACGCGTGGAGGGGCGCCGATCCGACGCACATCCTGGAATTCGGCGAGCACTACCCCGGCGCGCGCGTGATCACGCTCGACCAAAACTACAGAAGCACGGGCGTGATCCTGGAGGCCGCGAACGCGGTCATCCAGAATAACCGGCAGCGCCACGCGAAAACCCTGTGGTCCGACCGCGAGCGCGGCGCATCGATCCGTGAGTGGGTGCTTGAGGACGACCGCGCCGAGGCGGAGGCCGTGGCCGAGGAGATCGACCAGCTCTGCCGCGTTCGCGAGGCCGGTACGATTCGCCAAGCGCGCCCCTGGAGCGACGTCGCGGTGCTTTATCGTTCCAACCCGCAGTCGCGCGTATTCGAGGAAGCGCTTCGCATGCGCCAGATCCCCTACAAGATTGTGGGGTCGATGTCCTTCCTCGACCGAAAAGAGATCAAGGATCTGCTGTCTTACTGGCGCCTGGCCGTGAACCCGCGCGACGACGCGAGTTTCCGCCGCGTGGCGAACTGGCCCACGCGCGGCGTGAGCCGGAACGCGCTCGAGACGATCTCCACGCGCGCGATGAGCTCTGGCTTTCCGCTGATGGACGCCGCCGTGGCCGACGAGTCCGTGAGCGCGAAGGCTCGCGCGGGACTCCAGGAGTTCGTGAGGCTCGCTCGGGGCCTCCGCGCGGAACTGCAGTCGTTGCCGGCCACGCCGCAGGCGCTTTCCGTCTGGGGCAAACGCTCGCTCGAGCGCATCGACGCGGCCCGTGGCCTGGCCGAGGACTACGACGACCCGGCTCAGGCGGCGCAGCGCATGGAAAATCTCGAGGAGATGGTCCAGGCTCTGGGGCAGCTCAATCCGGCCTCGTTCGCCGAGGATGGAGCGGAGGCCCCTCGTGATGCGCTGGCGCTCTTGCGCGAGTACCTGACCCGCCTTCTGCTTCAGGCCCAAGAGGAAGAGGAAGACAGCGAGGACGGAAAGCACCGGGACGAGGTGACCCTCCTGACGCTTCACGGCGCCAAGGGGCTGGAGTTTCCGGTCGTGTTTCTGGTCGGGCTCGAGGACGGATTGCTTCCCCACCGCCGCGTGATCGAGGACCCTTCGGGCGACCTCTCCGAAGAGCGGCGCCTTTGCTATGTGGGCATCACGCGGGCCAAGGATCAGCTGGTCCTGACCCGCGCGCGGACGCGCATCCGCTACGGTAAACCCGTGCCGCGCCACCCTAGCCGTTTCCTCCCGGAGATCCCGGCCGAGCTGCTCGAAAAGGATGATCGAAGCGCTGAGCCCGATCTCTCCTCAAAGGAGGTCCGCGAGAAACACGAGGCCCGCGTCACGGGTTTCCTCGCCTCCATCCGCGGCAAGCTCGGAGGCTGACAAGGTTCGAGGGCCGGTGCTACTCTTCCCCCATGTTCTTCAACTATCGACTCTGGGTGGTGTTTGCGCTCCCTGTGCTGTCCGGCTGCGGAAACGCACTGAACTGCGAGATCTACGGCGACAACGTCGAAGGCCGCATCTACTTCACGCGCGACGTGGAAGTGGACCGCGGCAAGAACATCGTCGTGGAGTACTCTGAGAACGCGTTCACCTCGGTCACCAAGACCTCCCCCCTCGACAATCAGCAGGGCTTGCTCTCCATTCCCTACTCTCTTTGCGCGGAGTCGGAGGTGGATTTCGCGATCCGAGCCTATCAGGACGAGAACGGAAACGGCGTCTACGACGCGGGCGAAGGCAACGGGCGCCACGACTTGGGCCCCGGCAGCCACACCGCCTACCGGGAACATCAGCTGGGTCCGGCGGAGGAAAACGCCGAGGACAGCAATGACGTCTGGCCCACGAAATCGGCCGTGGATGTGTGGCTTGACGAAACGGGGGCCCAGTGAAGCGGTCAGGACTTGGACTTTCAGTCGCTGCGCTGGCCATGAGCATCTCGGCGCTCTCCCCTTCGACAGCCTTGGCCGAGATCGACGGCCGCGCCTCGTTCGACCTTGGCATCTGGTGGGGCACCCTCAAGCAGGAGGGCTTCGGTCAGAATGCGGAGCTCGACATCAGCCCGGCCCTCGGGATTCAGTTCGCGCTCGGCCTGCGGGCGAACTCGATCTTCATCGAATGGGCGCCTTACTGGTTTTTCGTCCAGAAGCTCGATTTCAATGACCGGAACACCGCGGACGACGTCTCCTACGCAGGGTTGGGGCAGCTCAACGCGGGCTGGTCTCTCCCTTTCCTGCCCGTGGACACCTACGGCGGGTTCGGCTGGGGCAACTGGTCGTTCTCGACCGGCACGGAAGCCGAGTTCAGCGGACCGGAGCTCCGGATCGGCGCCGTGGTGCATCTGAGCGGAAAACGCGAGCCCGGCCTTCACGTCCGTGCGGAGTTCCGCAAGATGTACCCTTCGTTCGACGACCGGGGCTCTCTGCCCTCCGAGGTCGCGACGACGATGAATACGGTGTTCCTCGGAATCGGCTTCGGACCGCCCTGAGAGGCGGGTTATCTCTTCCTGCCTGAGAGCTCGCCCGACCGGCGGGTCACGAGCACGGTGACTCCCAGCACGAACACCATCTGCGCGAGACAGAATCCCGCGACCGCGCCCACGCCGCCCGTGGAGAATCCGTAGGAGTGGAGCCCCACCCCGAGTACGTAGTTCACGCCGTACCAGGCCATCATCACTGTGAGGAAGCACACCACGCTCCAGGCCGCGTACCCGAAAGGGCCAACCCAGCCCGTGAAGCGAGCATGCAGCACGGCCAGGTAAGCGAGCAGAGCGATCAGCGCCCAGGTTTCCTTGGGATCCCATCCCCAGAACCGGCCCCAGGAGTAGTCGGCCCAGACCCCCCCCAGAATCGTGCCAGCGGCGAGAAGCACCACGCCGATCTGCATGGCGCGGTAGCTGAGCTGGTTCACCGAGTTGATCTTCTTGTCGAGCCCCGCGGGCTTCCCAGGCCCCTTGTAACGGAGAAAATGCGCGAGCGTGACGTTTCCGAGGCCGAACGTCAGCGCGAAAGCCGCATAGCCGAGAGTGATGGTGAGCACGTGAACCATGAGCCAGAAGTTGCTCCGCAGCACCGGCACGAGCGGCTGGATCGTGGGATCCATCACGGCGGGCGACGCATCCGCCGCAAGGAGGATGATACCTGACACCGCGGTGGACGTGGCCATCAGCACGGCCTGCTTCTGTTTCTGAACGAAGTAGATGATGAGGGAGAAGAGAATCGCTCCGAAACTCACCCAGATCACGCTCTCGTACATGTTGCTCACAGGCGCGCGGCCGGAGATCCAGATCCGCATCGTGAAACCGGCGACGTGGAACAGCAACCCTGCGAGGGCGGCGCCCATGGCGAAAGTCGCCCCGCGGCCCGACCTGTACATTCCCCAGATCCAAAGCCCGCAGGAGGCGAGGTAAAACAGAAAGGCCCAACGGAAAGGCTGGAGCCGATGATACACCACCTCCACGCCCAGGAGTCGGCGCACGGAGGAGGTCCAGCCCGGCGCGGCCGATTCGATGGCGGCCCGGACGGACAGGGCGCCCGCTTCGAAGCTCGCCCGATCCCCGCGATGATAGGCGCGCACCATATTCGCGAAGTTCTCGCGCAGCGGCCCAGGCGCGCCTTCCGCCGCCAGGCTCTTCCAAGCCTCGCCGGGCCCAACGGGGATCACCGTCCAGGCCTCGCCCGAAACAAGCGAGCGGAAGAGGCCCAGGCGATTCAGGAGCTTCTTGAGCTCGCGCTCCCGCGCGCTCTCCTGCCCCACGGCGCCGCGCGGATCCATGAGCGTGGCTCCGCCCCCCTCGATGGACTGCGCGTACTGCATCAACACGGGGCTGTGAAAGAGCTCCTCAGGAGCGAAGAGTGCCCGGCTCTCCTCGAGCAGGAGCTGGCGGCGCGCCTCGGGATGATCCACCCGGATGATTCTCTCCTTCTGCCAGGCCTCGGGCCTGGAAAGCAGCGAGAGGAGAAGCTCCGTGGAATTCCAGGAGCCGAACGACGAGCGGCCCGTCAGAAAGAGAATCGTTTCCAGACCGAAGGAGTCCATCGGCTTCAGGCGCCCACCCGCCTGCAAGGGAATGCGTTCCGCTTCCGAGAAATCCCAGCCCTCGCGAGGCTCGGGGCGGGTAGCGGGAGCGGCGTCTTCAGCCCGCGAGACCCCCGCGACGGCGGCCAGGCCGAGGGCCAACAGGAGCGCAAATCGATCAACGTGCCTCATAGGGGTCTCTCCTCGGTGACGGATGCCGACTTAGCACCCCGCGTCTTCCGGGTCTGCTGGATCCTGCGGTGAAAGAGAAGAATGGAGCCGAGCACGATCAGGATCGCCCCCAGGTATTTCACCCATCGGCCCGGGTCCCGGTTCACTGAGAACACCGAAGTCACGGGGCGGGGCTCGGCCGGCACGTAGCTGGCCTGGTAAAAGGTGAACCCGCCGTGGGTCAGCGGCTCGTTCATCGAGATCATGAAGGGGTCGGACTCCTTGCCTTCCTCGGCGAGCTGAACCTTCGAGGCGTACGACGAGGGGTTGCGGGTGCCCTCGTAATGCTCGATCGTGAACTGGTTGAGCTGAATGCCAAAGGGAAGGATCACTCGCCTCGGACCGAAGCTCATCAGCACGTCGCGCCCGGGAAGCGCGAGCGTTCCCCGATCCCCCAGCCCGAGCCACATCCCAGGGCCGCCGCCAGGAACGGTCACGTAGATCGCCGGGCCAGGTGCCTGCGGACCGTATTGGATCCGTGCGGGAACGTAGCCCGTGGCGTTCTCCGCCCGGGGCAAGAACTCCAGGATCTTCACCGTAAGCCCGCGCCAGCCCGGGTCGATCTCGTGCATCGACTCCTTGCCCCGGGACACGCTTCCGCCCGAGGCTTCGCCTCGCATCGACCGGGTCCGGTAATGAAGAGTGCCGTCCGGCGAAACGTAAAGCCTCATGGAGGCCTTGCCTTTGGGGCCCCCAGATCCCTTTTTCAGCGCGGGTGGGGAGGAGTAAAGCAGGGAAAACGAGGCCGGACCGAAATCCGTGACGGCCCATGACGGTTCGCCCGCCCATAGCCAGATCTCCTGCCGGAGCTGCATCGGGCCGCCCTTCAGTAGGAGGCGCACCGCCGGAGCCCCCTTGCCCGAGGCAGGCGTGAAGCGGACGTCGGGGGAGGCATGGCTGAGGTATTTCGAAATCAGGAGCGAATACCCCGGAACCTCGATGGCCGAGAACCGCCGGTTCGGCGGAAGCCAGGGGATCCTCACCCGATCCACCCGCTCGTTTTCCGCGAGGTAGAGCACGGAGTCCTGGAACTCGACGGCGTTCGAGACCTCGCCCTCGGAGACGACCATCGTGCCGTCGATGCCGAAGTACGTGGTGAGCGCCGAGCCTCCGATCATGAGCAGGATGCCGGCGTGGGCGAGCAGAAAGGCCGTGTGATGCCTTTTCCACGGCCAGCGGCTCAGCGCAACGACGGCGATGTTCGCGGCGAGCAGGCCGCTGATCAGGCTGAACCACCAGGAGTCGTAGACCAGGAACTTCGCCGTGGGAGTGTCGTAGTAGCTCTCCAGAAACGTCCCCGCGGCCAGCGAAGCCGCGAGCATCACGATCACTCCGACGGCGAGCTGGAGGGACTTGAAGACTCGGAAGAGAACCCTCAGCGCTCCCACCGGAATCTCACTCCTGCGCCAGCGGCGGAAGGTCCAAGGCGATGGTCTTGCTTCGGTCTTCGGTCACGCCCGCCGCGGGCACGACGGCCACGCCCGCGAGAGAGAGCACCTCGCTTTGCGCCCGCGCCTCGCGCTCCAGCAGGTCCCTCGGGATGTTCGCGCCGGGCGCCTTCTCGTCGAACACGCGGTCGTACTGACCCTTGCGGAACAGCCCCGCGTTACGGCCCACGGCGAACCGTGCCATGCGCCGGAGCTTCCGGGAATAGAACCAGCCCTGGCGCTGCCCGGGCCCTGTGAAATCGATTAGCAGATCTACGCTCTGCGGCGAAGTCACCCCCAGGGGCCTGCCGGAGGTGGAACGGAAGAACACTGCCGAGTCCGGATAGGCCATCAGAACCCGATGCCGAAGAGCCTCGACGTCGTAGACCATCGCGCGAGCGGAAAGAACCACCAACACGGTGCGTACGCCAGGTACGCGTCGACCCTCGATGCGCTGCCTCTCGTCCAGGAGGGAGAGCGAGTGGAGGGTGGCCGGATCATCGACGCTCAAGTTCTGCATAGTGCTTTGGAAATACCACAAAACTTGGCGTAAGAATAAAGGCATGGCGAACGCGAGCGACATCCGGGATCCCTCGATCAACGAGCTCAGACAGAACCTGCGCAAGCTCCTTCGAAAGGAACTTGCGCCCCGGGTCGAGGCACAGGAGGAATCGGGCGAGCTCGATCACGCGGCGCTGAAGACCATGGGGAAGCTGGGGCTTGCTGCCCCGATGCTCTCTGAACCCTATGGCATGGGCGACCTGATGGCCCAGGTCGTGGTGGCCGAAGAGATGGGTTACGTCTGCAGCGGCTTCGGCCTCTCCGAGCTCGCGAGCGTCTGCCTCTTCGGGAGCAACGTGGACCGCCAGGGTACCCCGGACCAAAAAGAGCGTTACCTGCCGGGCATCGCCTCGGGCGAGAAGATCGGCTGCTGGGCGCTGACGGAACCGTCGGCCGGCAGTGATGCGGTTTCAATTAAGACGCGGTGCGTTCGCGAGGGCGGCCATTACGTCGTCAGCGGCTCGAAGACCTTCATCACGAACGCGCCCATCGCCGACTACTTCATGATCCTCGCGCGCGAGTTCGACCGCGACGGCAAACCGCTCGGAGGCGACGCGAACGGTTTCGCAGGCGGAACCACCCTGATCGTGGAGAAAGGCGCCGCGGGTCTCCGTACCGGCCAGCCCTTCCACAAGCTCGGGCACCTGAGCTCGCCCACTGGCGAGGTATTCCTGGACAACGTGAAGGTGCCGATGACCCAGGTGCTGGGTCAGCCCGGGGCGGCTTTCCTCGGCATGAAAACCTCGCTCGACGTCGAGCGCGCCATCTTCGGCGGCCTGGGCGTGGGCGTCATGGAATTCTGCCTGCACGCCGTGGTGAAATACGCGTCCCAGAGAAAGCAGTTCGGCGTGTCGCTCCTCGAGCACCAGATGATCCAGGAGAAAATCGCGGACATGAGCTCCAAGCTCGACATCACGCGCTCCTATCTCTATTCCGTGATCCGCTCCATCGCCGACGGCCGCTCCGTGAACAAGGAGGCGGCCGTGGCCAAGTACCTGGGCGCGAAGTACTGCATGGAGGTGGCGAGCGACGCCGTGCAGTGCCTGGGCGGCTACGGCTACATGCGCGAGTACCAGGTAGAGCGCTGCCTGCGCGACGCCAAGCTCTTCGAGATCGGCGGAGGCACTTCCGAGATCCAGAAAATGATCATCGCCAAACAGACCATCAAGGGCCTGATGGAAGCCCGGGCCTGAGTCGCCGGGCCCTGCAGGGAGAACATCAAGCATGGAAACGCTGAAGACCTCCACCGACCGCCTCCTGGCCTACCGCGAACGCACCCGCCAGATGGGCGGGGAAGAGGCGGTGCAGAAGCAGCACGAGAGCGGAAAGCTCACCGCGCGCGAACGCATCGAGCTCCTGTTCGATCCCGGCTCCTTCGTGGAGTACGGGATCCTCGCCACGCACCAGAGCGCCATGCCCGACATGCAGGGCAAGGTCACGCCCGCGGACGGCGTGATCACCGGCGTGGGCCGGGTGGACGGACGCCCCTGCTGCGTGGCCGCCTACGACTTCACCGTCATGGCCGGCTCCATGGGCGAGGTGGGCGAACGCAAGGTGAAGCGCATGCGCGAGCTCTCGATGCGCGAGCGCATCCCCATGGTGTGGCTGCTCGACTCCTCGGGCGCTCGCATCCAGGAGGCCGCGGGTGCCCAGTTCGCCGGCAGCGGCAGCCTGTTCCTGGATCAGGTGATGATGTCGGGCGTGGTGCCCCAGGTGGGCGCCGTGATGGGCCCCACCGCAGCCGGCACAGCCTACATCCCCGCTTTGACTGACTTCGTCCCCATGGTGGCCAACACCTCGTCCATGGCGCTCGCGGGGCCTCCGCTCGTGAAAGCCGCGATCAACGAGGACGTCACCGTGGAGGACCTCGGAGGCTCCAAGGTGCACTGCCGCGTGAGCGGCTGCGCCGACCTCGAAGTGGCCGACGACCGGGAGTGCATCTCGGCGATCAAACGCTACCTGAGCTTCTTCCCCTCGCACAGCGGCGAAGCCCCGCCGCGCAGCCTGGGTTACCCGGAGTGGCCCGATGCGCCCGGCGCGCGCAAGAGCAAGTTCGCGGGGAAAGCGCGGGAAGCCGAGGGCTCGGCGGCCGATACGCTTGCGATGTCGGATGCGGTGCTCGAAGCCCTGCCGGAGGACCCCCGCAAGGGTTACGACATGCGCAAGGTGATCCGCGAGATCGTGGACCAGGACCCCGGCGCCCGCGGCCCGGTTCCCGTTTTCATGGAGATCAAACCCGAGTTCGCCCGAAACCTCATTACGGGCCTCTCCCGCATCAACGGCTGGAGCGTGGGCATCGTGGCCAACCAGCCCGAGTTCATGGGAGGCGCGATCGACGTCGACGCCGCCGACAAGGCTGCGCGTTTCATCAACCTCTGCGACGCCTTCAACATCCCGCTGCTCTTCCTGCACGACACCCCCGGCTTCATGGTGGGCTCGCGCATGGAGAAGTTGGGCATCATCCGGCACGGCGCGAAGATGCTTTTCGCGGTGAGCGAGGCATCGGTGCCGAAGTTCAGCGTGATCGTACGCCGCTCATACGGCGCGGGCTATTACGTGATGTGCGGCCGCGGCTACGACCCGGACCTTCTCGTGGCCTGGCCCACCTCCGAGGTGAGCCTGATGTCGCCCGAGGGCGCCGTGAACATCATCTTCCGCAAGGAGATCTCGGCCGCGCCGGATCCCGAGGCCGCGCGCGCGGCCCGCGTGGATCAGTACCGCAGCCTCATCGGCGGTCAGCTCAGCGCCTCGCAGGGGCATCTCGACGACGTGATCGACCCGCGCGAGACCCGGCGCGTGCTCGCGCACGCCCTGGCCTCCACCCGTAACAAGCGGGTGACGACTCCCGAGAAAAAACGCAGTGTCACGCCGGTCTAAAAAGGGGTCGGAGACCTTTCTGCGTAACGGCGTGTCACGCGTCTTAGCGATGATGCGCCGTTACGCAGAAAGGTCTCCGACCCCTTTTGCCCCTCCACTCCTGCTCGCTCTTTCCCTTCTCCTCCTGCGGCACCAGATGACCGTGGATCTCCATCTCTCCGTGGGGCAGGCTTGGAAGTCCGGGCTCTACGTGGGCTGGATGTCCGACCTCGCCGTGGCCCTCCTCCCGCTCTCCCTCGGGCTCCTCCTCGCCGGCCTGGCCCGGCTCCCCCTGCGCTGGGCCTACGCCGTGGTTACGGTCGTGCTTTGGATCCCGCTGGCCGCGAACGTCCTCCACTTCCGTTTTTTCCAGACCTCGCTCGCGCTCTGGGTGATCCGCGACCACTGGACCGATCTCTCCATGCTCGGTGGCTCGGCCGGCTCGCTCTGGCGGACCTGGCCGCTCGCACTGGCGGCAGTTGCTGCTGCGGGCAGCATTGCGCTCGCCGCGCGGACCTACGGTCCGGCGCGGAGCGTGAGGTCGCTCGCCGGCCTCCGGGGGGCGCTGAGCCGAGTGCCGCTGCCGGCCTGGCAGACCGCGGGCGCGCTCGCCGTGCTCGTCTCCGCGCTCCTGCTCCGCCAGAGCCCCGTGTGGTTCGGCTGGATATACGTGGGCGAAAGGCACCGCGGAAACGTCCTCACGAACAACGTGCTGGTGCAGTGGTGGGCACAGGCAACAGAGGAGCTGCGTCCTTCGGGCACGGCCGACAACGTGTCCGACCGCGCGGCGCGCGGGCAGGCTTCCGAGCTACTGGTGAAGTACCGCGATTTCTCGGACCAGGGAGTGCGGCCCGCTCAGCCACGGCTGACCCAGGGCACGGAGTGGCCGCTCCTGCGCCGCTTTGAGCCCGATGCCGCGGAGGGCGCGCGTCTTCGCGCTGAGCTCGGCTTGAAGCCCGAGGGGCCCGTCAACGTCCTTTTCTTGTTCCTGGAGAGCGTGCGGTATTTCGAGATCGGGCATCCCCAGATCGGGCCCCTGATCTTTCCCGAGATCCGGAGGATCCTGGCGGAGCGTTCGATGGAGTTCCGGCAGGCCTACACCTCGGGCTTCATCGCAGGACAGACCGTGCGCGGGCAGTTCACCACTCTCTGCTCCAACGTGGATGCCGTGATCGGGCCCGCCACCTACATCTCGCACTACACCCTTCGGATCCAATGCCTGCAAAACCTCTTCCGCAACCAAGGTTACACCACCGCCTGGATCAATGGATTTCTCACCACGTTCCACAACAAGGGTCTGTTTGAGTCGCTTCACGGCACGCAGATGTTCTTCGACCGGGACTATTTCGTCGCGCGCGGGGTCAGGCACGAGATCGGAGACTGGGGGCTGGCCGACGGGCCCGTGCTGCAGGAGTCCGTGAAGCTCCTCGAGCAGCTTCCCAAACCCTGGTTCGCGCACGCTCTCACGCTGAGCACCCATCACCCCCATTCCGTCGTGGAGGAGGGCCGGGTACCGGAACCCCTGGCAACCCTCGCCGCCGCGCGGCCCGAGTATCTGGCCTACCTTTCCCGGCTCAGGTACGCGGATCAGAGCGTGGGCGATTTCTTTCGCGCCTTTTTCGCGAGCCCGGCATCGAAGGATACCCTGGTGGTGCTCATGGCGGATCACGCCACGGGGATCCCCACGCACCTGGAAATCCCCCACGAGCAGGAGACGGAGATTCACTTTCGAATCCCGCTCGCGCTCCTCTCGCGTGACCTGATCCGTCCGTCGCTTCATCTGGGTCCGGTGCACCAGGTTGACGTCGCGCCGACAGTGGCGACGATCGCGGGCATTGCGGGTGAGGTGAGCTGGCTGGGCACGGGGCTGACCTCGGCGGAGGGCCGGCCCTGGCTCTACCAAGCGGGCGAACGCATCCATTACCGAACCTCGCGGCGCGCCTGCTACACGGCGCCGGGCAGAGAGAGGCCGGAGTGCTTCTCTCTCGCGCGCAAAGGGCTGGATCCGCTCTACGACCGGTTGACGACGCCCCTGCCCGAGGACGAGTCGATGACAGAGTTTTTCCGCGACTTCGTCCGCGCCAACGACGAGGCGCTGAGTCGCAACTGGATCGCGCCTCCGGGCGCTTTCCAGGACGCCGGCCGCGGCACGGCCTCGCGCATCGCGCGGTAGAGTTGCCGGTCCGCCTTCCGCCCGGCTATGATCGCGGAACCATGCAAAAACTCACGCCCCAGCCCAAGGTGATGATCACGGCGGCCCTCACGGGCTCGCTCACCACGCGCAAACAGTGCCCCCACCTGCCCTACACTCCGAAGGAGATCGCCGACGAGGCCGTGCGATCCTACGAGGCCGGGGCGGCAATGGTGCACGTGCACGTGCGCGAGGATGACGGTACCCCTTCCTGGCGGCCTGAGCTCTTCGAGGAGGTGGCCGCGCTCACGCGCTCACGCTGCCCCGTGCTACTCAACTTTTCCACCGGCGGCACCGGCCAGACCATCCAGGAGCGCACCGCGAACCTCCCCAAGACCCGCCCGGACATGGCGGCGCTCAACATGGGCTCGATGAACTACGCGCTCTGGAGCTCGCGCCAGAAGAAGTTCCTGATGTCGGGGGTGTTCCTGAACCCTTTCCAGGAGATCGAGTGGCTCCTCGGCCAGATGAACGACCTCGGCATCGTCCCCGAGATGGAGTGCTTCGACGCCGGGCACGTCTGCAACGCGGAGCCTTTCCTGGAGTCGGGCCTCCTCAAGGAACCCCTGCACTACTCGCTGATCCTCGGGGTCACCGGCGGCATCAAGGCCACGCCCGCGACTCTGCGCTCCATGGTGGACCTCCTCCCCGAGAACGCGCACTGGCAGCTCATCGGGATCTCGCGCGAGCAGTGGCCGCTCGTGGACCTCTCGCTCGAGATGGGCGGCCACATCCGCGTGGGCCTCGAGGACAACTTCTATACGCCCGATGGCGCCATGGCCAAGAGCAACGCTGAGCTCGTGGAGGTGGCCGTGAAGAAGGTGCGCTCCCGTGGGCAGAAGGTGGCTACGGTGGACGAGGCTCGCGCGATCGTGAAGCAGGGGCACGAGTAGGGCGGGCATTACCTCGCGGACGTTTGGAACCGGGCGGCGACCGCTGACCGGCTCGGCGCGCACCCCTACCGCCCTCCCCCCCAAAAAAAAACCGGCCCCGGAAGCTCTCGCCGCCGGGGCCGATGAATCATTGATCGAGTTTCAACTTAGGCGGCGAGGTCCTGAGCCACTTGAGCGGAGTGCCCGTTCACGTGCACCTCCGGATAGACGCGCTTGATCTTGCCGTTTGGTCCGATGATGAAGGTCGTGCGCACGATGCCCATGAACTCGCGGCCCATGAACTGCTTCTGCTGCCAAACGCCGTAGGCCTCGCAGACCTTGCCGTCCTCATCGGAAAGCAGCGGGAAATTCAGGTGGTACTTCTCCTTGAATTTCCGGTGCGATTCCACCGAGTCCTTGCTCACGCCCAGGACGACGGTGTTGAACCGCTCGAAGCTCTCGCGCGCATCGCGGAAGTCGCAGGCCTCGATGGTGCAGCCCGGAGTCATGTCCTTCGGGTAGAAATACAGGACCACGTTCTTCCCGACGAAGTCCGAAAGGCTCACCATCTTGCCTTCATCGGTCATGAGAGTGAATGAAGGAGCTGCGGAGCCCTCCTTGAGGTGCGAATGCGTAGGGTGAAACCCGCTGTCGGCGCCCTTCGGAGCGGCCTTCTTGGACGCGCTCTTCTTCGCTGCGGGCTTCCTGGCCTTCGCCTTGGAAGCCGGCTTCTTAGCGGCCTTCTTGGCGGGTTTCTTCGTGGCCTTCTTGGCCGGAGCCTTCTTCGCTTTCTTCTTCGCCATCGAAGCTACTCTCTCAGACCGTAGGGGCGCCGGTGTTGGTGGGCGCCGGCTGCATCACCGGAGCGACGGGGGCCGGAGCCGCGGCCATCTTCTTCGCGGCCGGGCGCTTCTTGGCCGAGGCCTTCTTCTTCTTCGGAGCAGCCGGCTTGCCCGAGGCAGCGGCTTTCTTGCCTTTCACCAGGGACTGGAATTCCTTGAGCTGGGCCTGGAAAGCCTTGGCGATCTTGTGGGCTTCGCGCTCGGCCTGGGCCTTGAGGCCCTCGGCGCGCTTGAGCTCGGACTTGAAGAGCTTCTCAGCCTTGAGCACGTCGGACTTGATAAGCTTCTTGAGCTCCTTGCCCTGGGACTGCGCCTGTTTCAGCTGCGAGCGCACCACGGTTTCGAAGTCCTTCTGGGCCTTCTGGACCCGCTTCACGACTTTCTTCACTTCAGAATCGAGTTTCATCTTCATTTGATTCACCTTTTGATTCACCTTCTGGTTCAGTTTCACGCCTACCCCTCCGCCATTTGAGCAGCCACGCTAACATGAGGCACGGAGCGTCGCAACGCGTGCCTGCCCCCGCTCCGAGCTCACTGGTCCCAGATTTTCGCGAGCGGGATCCGGCGGCCGATCCCAAAGGCCTTCGGGCTGACCTTCAGCACGGGGGCCGCCTGGCGGCGCTTGAATTCGTTGATCTCGAGGGCCCGAAGCGTGTCCCTCACCCAGGAACCCGTCTTGGACCCCGGCCGCGCGGGGTATTTCGTCTCGTGGCGGGCCTGGAGCTCCGCCACCGGAAGGCGCCGCTCCAGGTAGTCCTCCAGCAGGGCGTCCAGCACCGGATAGGGAGGAAGAGTATCCTCGTCTTTCTGCCCAGGAGCGAGCTCGGCCGACGGGGGCTTGGTGATGGAGCTTTCCGGAATCGGAGCCCCCCAGGCCTGATTCAGATGCCGGGCCAGCTCATATACTCGGGTCTTGTAAAGATCGCCGATCGGAGCCAGGGCCCCGGCCATGTCGCCGTACTGGGTGCAGTACCCCATGGCGAGCTCGGACTTATTCCCCGTGGTGAGGGTAAGGGCGCCATAGTGGTTGGCGAAGGTCATGAGCACGAGGCCCCGCAGGCGGGACTGAAGATTTTCCTGGGCCAGGGGAATGAGCCCCCCACGGGCCTCGCCGAGCTCGCGGTTGACGGTGGAAAACATGAACTTGATGGGCCGGACCTCGAATCTCAGACCCAGGTTCTTCGCCAGCGCTTCAGCATCTGCCAGGGCGTGGCTCGAGGAGTATTGGCTGGGCATCGCGACGCCCAAGACGTTCCGCGGACCGAGCGCCTTCGCAGCCAGGGTGGCCACAACCGCCGAATCGATCCCCCCCGAAAGGCCGATCACCGCGGTGCGGAAGCGAGTCCGCGCGAAATAGTCGCGAATTCCGGTCATCAAACCAAGCGTCAGCGTCTCGATGTCCGACGCCTCCGAAACGGGAGAGGCTCCGCCTTCGAGGTTTTTCCAACCCTTGAGAGACTTGCCGTCGACCTCCGCGATGGCGAACCCATCCGCGAAAACCGGCAGACTCCCGGCGAGCGCCCCTGAGGCATCCACGCCGAACGAGGCCCCGTCGAAGAGGATCTCGTCAATGGAGCCCCACTGGTTCACGTAGAGCACGGGTGCGCCGAGCTC
>JADZFF010000187.1 GCA_020850015.1 Bdellovibrionales bacterium
ACCACGCTGGAGCGGCCCACTTCGCTTCCCGTGCCTGCAGTAGTGGGGATGCACGCGATGAAGGGCATCTGCTGGTCGACGGGCCGCGCACCCGGCTTGCCGTCCTCGTAATCGAAGAGATCCCCGGGGTGGTACATCATGAGCGCGATCACCTTGCCCACGTCGAGCGCGGCGCCTCCGCCGATGCAGACTACGGCCTGGGCGCCCGCGCCCTTGGCCACGCGTACGCCGTCCGAAACTTGCGACTTCACCGGATTCCCGGTGATGCCGCTGAACACGGTGACTTCGATCCCGCCACGCTTCAGCTCCTCCACGTACTCCAGGAAGGGCGGAAGTCCGGCAAAGCCTTTGTCGGTCACGACGAGGGCCTTGCGCAGGCCCCGGGAGAGCAGCGCCTGGGGGAGCTCTTTTCGAATGCCCGCGCCGAAGCGCACACGGGTGGGATAGTTGTACTGATGGACGGCGCCGGGTTGCGTGACGGGTTTTGCCTTGGCCATGAGTGGTGTCTCCTGATGTGGTCTAGATGATCTCGAAGTAGCGCTGGAGTTCCCAGTTCGAGACGGACTCCTGGTACTTCTTCCATTCCCAGAACCGGGTCTCGGCGAAGTGCCGCACGAAGGCTTCGCCGAGGATCTCTTTCGCGATCTTGGAGTTGCCCATGCGGTCGGCCGCTTCCTGGAGGTTCGACGGCAGGCGGGTAGCGTCCTTCTGGGCGTAGCCGTTGCCCTGCACGGGCGCGAGCTTCAGCTCGAGCTTCCGTTCCATGCCGTAGAGTCCGCTCGCGAGCGCGGCCGAGATCGCCAGATAGGGGTTCACGTCGGAACCCGGCACGCGCGTCTCGAGGCGCGTGGATTTCGAGCTGCCCGGGATCACCCGGAGCGCCACGGTGCGGTTGTCCACACCCCAGGTGACGCGCGTCGGTGCCCAGTAGCCTTCTACGAGCCGTTTGTAGCTGTTGATGGTGGGAGCGAAGAAGGGGAGGATCTCCGGGAGACACTCCAGCTGCCCCGCCACGTAGGAGCGGAACTCCGCGCTCATCTTGTGCGGGTGCTTCTCATCGAAGAAACGGTTCGAGCCCTTTTCGCTCTTCTTGCCTTCCATGTCCGTGAGGCTCTGGTGCAGGTGCCCGCTGCAGCCGGGGAGGCTCATGTTCCACTTGGCCATGAAGCTCGGCATGATCCCGAACCGCGCGCCGATCTCCTTTGCGCTCGCCTTGAAGAGCACGGCGCGGTCGCCGGCCTCAAGCGCGCCCGAGTAGAGGATCGCGGCCTCATAGACGCCGGGGCCCGTCTCGGTGTGCAAGCCCTCCACGGGGATGTCGAACTTCCGGGTCTCGTCCATCAGGGCATTGAAGAAGTCCTGATTCTGCGTCTGGCGCAGGAGCGAGTAGCCGAACATGCCCGGCGTGAGGGGCTCGGGGTTGATGTAGTGCTTGGCAGCCCAGCTCTGCGGCGTCTCCTTGAAGTTGAACCACTCGAACTCCATGCCGAACTTCGGGTCGAGACCCAGGGAGTGCGACTTGGCGATGGTCTTGCGGAGCAGCTGCCGGGGGCAAACGTGAAGAGCCGCGCCCTTCGCGTCGACGAACTCACCGAGGAAGAAGGGCAGGTCCTGGTTCCAGGGCACGCGCCGGAAGGTGGAGAGATCGAGCCTCGCCATCGCGTCCGGGTAGCCGGAGTGCCAGCCCGTGAAGCTGTTGTTGTCGTAGGCCACGTCGCCGCAGTCCCATCCGAAGACGACGTCGCAGAAGCCGAATCCGCCCTCCGCCGCGCCCAGGAATTTCTCCTTGTGGAGGTACTTTCCGCGCAGCACGCCGTCGATGTCGGCCACCGCCACGCGCACCTTCTGGTGCTCGCTCTTCTTCACGGCATCCAGGATCTGCGCGGTGTTCGGTGCGGTCTGCTGGCTCATCGTGTGTTTGCCTTCCGGTGGTCCTGATCCCTCAGATCCGCGCCTTCTTGCGATCGGCCGGCACGAAGAAGAAGTACCAGAGGTACCCCAGCACGATCAAACCCAGGTAGATCAGGAAGATTCCCCGATTATAGTAGATCATCGACGCCAGGCACACGACTGAGAGCACCAGCGCGGTGCCGGGCACCCAGGGGTGCCCCGGCGTGCGGAAGGGGCGGGCCAGCTTCGGCTCGTTCTTGCGGAGCACGAAGAAGGCCACCATGGAGATGGCGTATAGAGTCATGGCGCCAAAGACCGAGAGAGTGATGATTTCACCGGTCCGGCCCGTCATCAGGGCGATGATCCCCGCCACGAAGTTGATGCCCAGGGCGGCGGCCGGCGTCTTGCGGCCGGGCAGGATGTGCCCCACCCACTTCGGCGCGTAGCCCACGCGGCCGAACTCCAGGATGGCTCGGCCCGCCACCAGCACGATCCCATTGAAGCTCGCCACGAGCCCGAAGAGGCCGACCGTGACCAAGACGTGGAAGAGCGCGTGGTTTTCTCCCACGACCTTGCCGAAGGCCAAGGGGAGGGGGGTGTCGAGCGGGTTCGGGTTGCCCGGCTTGTAGACCACGGATTCCCAGCCGTCCACGCCGACGGCGGCGAAGAAGGTGAGCAGCGCCAGGAATACGAGCGTTAGGATCGCCGTGCCGAAGCCCCAGAGCACGTCGCGCTGGGGGTTCTTAGCCTCCTCGGCCACGTTCGCAACGCCTTCGATCGCCAGGTAGAACCAGATGGCGAAAGGGAGCGCCGCGAAGACGCCGCCCCAGCCGTTGGGGAGCGCGTCGCGAGTGACGTTGGCCCACTGGAAGTGCGGCAGCGTCACACCCGCGAAGATCAGGAGCTCGAGCACCGCGAGGATGGTGATGCAGAGCTCGAAGATGGCGCTTTGGCGCACGCCCCAGATGTTGAGGAGCGTGAAGATGCCGTAGGCGGCCACGGCGAAGACCTTGGAGTCCACGCCCGGAAAATAGGTCACGAAGTAGGCGCCGATCGCGGCGGCGATCGCCGGGGGCGCGAAGACGAACTCCACGATCTGGGAGGCACCGCCCAGGAAGCCCCAGCCCGGCCCCAGGGCCCGCGAGGTGTAGACGAAGGCGCCGCCGGCGCGAGGGATCGCGCAGGCGAGCTCGGCGTAGCTGAACACGAAGCAGATGGCCATCACCGAGACGATGAGCGCCGCGATCATCAGGCCCAGCGGGCCGCCCTCCGGCAGGCCGAGGTTCCAGCCGAAGTACTCGCCGGAAATCACGTATCCCACGCCCAGGCCCCAAAGCATTACCGGACCCAAGGTGCGTTGAAGCTGACCGCCCGACATGATCTACCTCCGAGGTGATGGAATCGCTTTCATTCTGCACCAGCATTCAAGAGCCTGTCGATGACCCAGTGGCTGGAAAGGGCAAATGGGGCGTGCTAGCTTCGCGCACATGTCGAGAGCGCTCGTCACGGGTGGAGCCGGGTTCGTCGGTTCGAATCTCGCGCTGGAGCTGGAAGCCCTGGGTTGGGACGTCGTCGTCGTCGACAATCTCCTGACCGGGCATCGCGAGAACCTCGAAGGTTTTCAGGGCCAGTTCATCGATGCGAGCTCGTTGGAGCTGCGTTCCGCGCTGCGGCAGGAGCTTCGGGGTGGCCAGCCCTTCGACGCGGTATTTCATCAGGGCGACATCACCGATCCCCGTTGGCCGAACGACGCTGAGGTTCTGGAGCGCAACGTGAAGGGGTTCCAGGAGGTGCTCGCGCTCGCGGCTGAGCAGGGTTCGCAGTTCGTGTACGCCTCCACTGCGGGCCTTTACGGCAACGGCCCGGTGCCGATGCAGGAGGATCAGCCTAAACAGCTCCTCACGGCCTACGGCCGCTCGAAACTGCGCATGGACGAGCTCGGTGCCGAGGCGGGCGTCTCCCACCCCGTCGTGGGTCTGCGTTACTTCAATGTCTTCGGTCCGCGCGAGGCCGGCAAGGGGCGGCCCGCCTCGATGATCTACCATCTGGCGCTCCAGATGAAGGAGGGCCGTCGACCCAAGCTCTTCAAGTGGGGAGAGCAGGCGCGCGACCAGATCTACGTGAAGGACGTGGTGGCCG
>JADZFF010000188.1 GCA_020850015.1 Bdellovibrionales bacterium
ATCCTGCATCAGGCGGTGTTCGTGTCCGCCACGCCGGGAGAGTGGGAGCTCGCGCGGGTGAAGGGCGAGGTGGTGGAACAGCTCATCCGGCCCACGGGGTTGCTCGACCCCGTGGTGGAGGTGCGACCCGCCGCGAGTCAGGTGGACGATTTGCTCGGCGAGATCCGCAAGCGAGTGGAGAAGGGCGAACGAGTGCTCGTCACCACGCTCACCAAGAAGCTCGCTGAGGACCTTTCGCGTCACTACGTGCAGCAGGGGGTAAAGGTGAAGTACCTCCACTCGGACATCGAGACTTTGGAGCGCGTGGAGATCCTGCGCGACCTGCGCCTGGGCACCTTCGACGTGCTCGTGGGCATCAACCTCCTTCGGGAGGGCCTCGACCTGCCGGAAGTGTCGCTCGTGGCGATCCTCGACGCCGACAAGGAAGGCTTCCTGCGCAGTCAGCGCTCGCTGATTCAGACCATCGGCCGCGCTGCCCGGAATTCCTCCGGAACGGCCATTCTTTACGCCGACCGGATCACTGACAGCATGAGGCTCGCCATCGACGAAACCGCGCGCCGGCGCAAGACCCAGGAAGAATACAACCTCGAGCATGGCATCACGCCACGCTCGATCGTGAAGGCCGTGCGCGACCTGATCGCTCCTGCGGAAAGCATCGACGGGGGCGGCCCCGAAGACCGCGCCGCCATGGCCAAGCGGGTGCTCGGCACGGGCCGCGGTTCAGGCCATGGCCAGGGGCTCTGGAGCGCGGCTGAAGCCGCCCAGGCCATGTCCGAGCTCGACCGCATGGACCGCGAGCAGGTTCTGGAGGAGATCCGTGGCCTGGCCGCGGAGGATTTCACGGATTTCGAGCACCTGGATCAAACCATCCAGAAGATGGGGGCGCGGATGAAGTCCGCCGCGACGGACCTCGACTTCGAGCGCGCGGCGGATCTGCGCGATCGCGTGCAGCGCCTCAAACGCCTGAAACTGATGATCTAGGGGTGGCGCGCTCAGCGGAGGTTGCCGGCGGCGTTGATGGGCTCGCCCTTGCCTTCGCCGGGCGCCACTTCCATCGTGCGCGGGTTGCCCAGGCCGTCGGTGATCATCGGCGTGACAGGGTCTCTCTCGCGCATGCCGATCTGGAACCCTTCCCCGTAGCCTTCGCGGAAGCCCGCTTCCCAGGTCTGCCGGTGGCCCGACTCCTCGCAGCGCCGGCGGCTCACGGCCTCCACGCTGAGCAGGTTCGCGCGGTCGAGCGCGCGGCGAAGGGCGTCGATGTCCGTAGCGCCGCCTTCGCCGAGCACGGCTCCTGTGCCGCGGTAGCCGTCGTTTCGTCCTTCGCGGCGGCCCGTCTCATGGCCCTGGGAGCGGCAAAACTCCTCGCTCGGAGCGGGCGGATCGGGGTCGGCGGAGGCGGTCGTCAGGAAGGGGAGCCCGGGGGCGACGCCTACGCTGAGCGAGAGGATCAATCCAGTGAGTCCGGTTCCGATCCAGAGTCCGTTGCCGAGGCCGCGGTTCCGACGGGGTTGGCGCATCAAGAGTCCCTCTCCCTATGAATATAGATGTCTGAAACCGCGAGGGTCCCCAGGGGCCCAGCGGATCTGTTGGATAAGAATAACACGTTGCGTCATAAGAGAAAGGGCGTCTAAAAAACGCTGTAAATTAAGCGAGTTGTATTTGGATCAAAAAGGTCGGATTTAAAGATTGCGCACTGCGTCAGCTTGCGATATCAACGCCGGGCCCAAAGATGAATGTGGTTCCCGCGGTGCGGGGCCGTCCCCAAAACCTGACTCGAGGTAGAAGAAGATGAACATGAAATCCTTCGCCGCGCCCTTGATGGCCGTGGTGGCTCTGGCAACCGGCGCCCAAGCTTTCGCTGACGGCGAGTACCCCTCCAACCCCCTCAGCCCCATGATTGAAGTGGGCGCGGGCGGCGAGACGCAAGGCAATGGCGTGAACGTGCTTCTGCACGTGAACGTCGGCGTGCGCCGCACCGTCGAGGAAGGCGATCCGGACGATATCCTGGTCATCTCCGAGCAGCAGATGTGGGCCCACATGTCGGGCGACGTCTCCTTCAACGTGTCCGGCAACGGCCAGACCGTGGTGCCCTACATGGACATCCGGTTCGTGCCCTGGGAAGACACCGTCACCGTCGGCAACAGCGAAGACGGCCTGATGCTCTCGGGCACCCTCGAGCTCGTTCCGATCGAGATCGGCCGCAACGTGGCCCTCGATCAGAACGTGGTCGTGCAGGTTTCCGTGATCGGCGTGCAGTTCCGCAAGGACCTGGCCCATTGGGATGACGTGACCGCCCTCGGGAACGTGACCCTGTTCGCCCAGGTGGCCGCGGACGCGCTCGGTTACAAGGTCGTCGACCACGTGGCCGCGACCGCCGGCACCTTCCACGGCTTCCACCTCCTTGGCCTGAGCGGCGCGGTGGGCGCGAACTTCGAGATCAGCGACAACTTCAATGTCCGCCTCGAGATCGGCGCCAACGCCGACGTGAACTTCGGCGCGAACAACGGCTTCGCCATCCAGAGCGACATGGGCGCCTACGCGGCCGTGCGCTTCACGATCGCGAAGTTCATCGAGCTCTTCGTGATGGGCCGCTATCAGGCTCAGTGCGAGGCCTTCGGCTCGGGCTGCCAGGGCGCGCCCCAGCTGATGTTCGGCGCGACGTTCTACTTCTGATTCGTTCGTTGGTTCAGCGATTCGATGGGGCCGGTTTCCTGGGTAGGGGGCCGGCCCTTTCGCTTTTCTAGCGCGCGCAGACCCCAAGTGTTCTGAACACGCGGTCCCAGCGCGCCCCCCAGCGTGAGATCAGTCGTCGTTCCTCGCCCGTGAATGGGTCGCGGAACTCCAGCGCGTGCGCCTTGAGCAGAAGCCCGTCCACGCCGAGCTTCTCGCGCCAGAGCCGGTTGTGCTCGCCCACGCCGTAGGTGCTGTCGCCCACGAGCGGGTGCGTTTCGCCCGCGAAATGACGCCTGATCTGGTGGCGCCTTCCAGTCTCGATCCACACGCGAGCAAGCGTGTAGCGGGCGGCCGGGTACTTCGATACGGGGTAGGGGAGCTCCACGCGCGCGATTACGGCGTAGCGCGTGCGGGCTTCTTTGGGTTCCAGGTGCTCCTTGGGCTCCGGGTCCTTCAGGGGCCGGTCGATCCGGCCCTCGTCCTGGGCCATCCAGCCGCGCGCCACGCAGACGTAGGACTTCTCGATCGTGCGTTCCTGGAAAAGCGCGCCCAGGCGCTTGGCGGCCTCCGGGTCCAGGGCCGCCAGCATCACGCCCGAGGTGGCACGGTCCAGGCGGTGCACCAGATGCACCGGGCGCCCGAGCTGCGCGCGAAGGAGCACCACGCAGTTTCGCCGGGGCGAGACCCGGTGGCGCGGATCCTCGGGTGAGTGGGCCTGGAAGCCCGCGGGCTTGTCGATGGCCACCCAGCGGTTGGTTTGAGCGAGGATCCGAAGCTGATTCACAGGGGCAGCCATCCCCAGCGGGGGGGCTTCCGTCAAGGAACGACCTCGGGGCAGCTTGGCCCTGGCGCCAAAGGGCTCCGAGGGGGGCGCCGAAACGAGAGAGCGCCTACAAAAAAAGACGTAGTAATTTCAAATAGATATCAGCCCCAGATGTAACGCATGGCGCCAATCTCCGTGGCCTGCGTCTTGCTCTGCTCCCGGGAGTGATGGAAACCCCAGGAAACCTTCAGGCCGCCGAGCCCGCCCTGCGCCGCGAGACGCTGTCGCGGACCTCCGCCGCGCGCGCCGAAGGGCCAGGTTTGCCCTTCTGGCTGGTCTCCTTCCTTTTTCTGGGTCTGCCCGTGACGCTGGGGGGGCTGCTTCTGGCCCTATGGGTGGCCCTTTTCAGCTAGTGGCCCCCGATCTCAGTAGGACGCGAGCAGTTCGGTCTCCGTGAAGGCCGCCTCGAGCGTGTCGCAGAAACCCAGCGCCCGAGCGCGGCAGGCATCCGAGAGCTGAGCCGCGAAGGCCTCGAGCGTGCTGCCCGGCGAATGGGCTCCGTGCCGCATGGAATCCAGGATCAGGCGCGTCACCGGCACCGCGCCCGCGCCCGCGCGGCCGGGCCAGCCCAGGATCGTGAGCGCGAGCGCCCGGCTCACGATCGTGGAGTTGTGGTGCACGCCCCCGCGGTCGGCGCTGGTGATCACGAACTCGGAATAGGTTTCGGGGTCGCCGAAGGCTGAAGGCAACATCAGGTCGCGCAGGGGGTGTCCGGCCGAGGCGCCCATCACCGTATTCTCCGAGGTGAGGCCTTCGACGGCTTTGCCGAAGACGTCCGCGAGGCCCTCGTTCAGCGCGCCCGCTTCGCCGCTGCCGGCGAAATCAGCGGTGGCGTTGATCACCGAGTGCGCGTACTCGTGCGCCACGATGTCGAGCGCGTCGGA
>JADZFF010000189.1 GCA_020850015.1 Bdellovibrionales bacterium
GAACTGCGTTCCGCTGCCGCCGCCGTCCTCGTCCACGAAATCGCCTCCTTTGACGAGATCAGGAGCGCCGGAAAGCAGGCCCCAGTATCTCTCACGCTGGAAACTCGCGAGCACCTCAGGTTCGTAGCTCGAGAAGAGCTGCGAAATCGGATCGCGGGTGGAAAGGCTCGGTTCGCTCAGGTCGGAAACTCGGAGGTCGAACCGGGCGCAGGCGGAGGGTGGAGGAGCACCTAAGTTGTTTTGGAGCGAGCAGTTGTCGAAGGCGAGGTTCTTGTCATCCTCGGTGTTCGCATCCGTGAGGTCCACGGAGACGTTCTTCAGGAAATCAGGCTTGCGGGTCTTGAGGTTCGACACGGTGGAGGGCGCGAAGGGCACCGGGAAATTCAGTGACTGGCCGCCGTGATAGGAGGGAGTGACCGTTCCGTCCGAGGCTATCGGATAGATCTCGTGAAAGATCCTGGCGTCGCCCGGGCAACCCTCGTCGTTCGGCTCGAGCAGCGAGTAGAAGTAGTCCTGGCGGAAATAGAGGTGCGCGCCGATCGTGGTGGCCGACTCCTGGCCGCCGAGGAACTCGTCGAAACCCTCTCCGATCGACCCGTTTCCCTCGGGGAGGTCGAACTCGCCCGTACAGCCGCCCGCGAGCGATCCCAGCACGAAGCCGCAAGCCAGAGCCAGCGTCTCGAGCCGCTTGAGCGTGGTTGGCGAAAGTGATGGAGTTAGGCTGCGCATCCGGTCTCAGATCCTCAGGATGGTCACCGAGTAATAGAGGGTTCCGAAGCACAGAGGTGAGTTGTCCGGGCAGTTGGTTGCCGTGGTCTTCGAGCGGATGCGCGAGAGCTGCACCAGTGTGAGGGCCGGATCTCCCGCGATCGGGATAAAAAGCTGCTTCGTGGACACTCCGGATCCGCCGTGATTGCCCGCTCCATCCCGGTGCCCGAAGGAGGGAGGGATCAGGGTGAGGAAGGGGATCACGCTGTCGCCGGCCGAGTGTTTGAGGAAGAGCTGCCAGCTCATGTCCGAGCAGTTGGTGTGCGTGGGATCGAAGATGCCCAATGCCGTGTTGTAGCAGAAGGTGGGGTCCGCCGGCGCTGGCCAGTAAGAGGAGGCCGCGTACTCCACGATCACGAGGAGGTTTTCCGCCGTCCCGAGCCGAGTGGTGGCGCGGTTCAACCCGAAGCGGATGAAGATGGGGTCAGTCTGGCCGCCGGTACCGGCGCCTGCCGCATTGCAGTTGGTCTCGCTTACGCGGTACATGCCGATCGGGGCGCCGCAAGGCATCGCGGGAGTGCTGACGTTGCCGTCCCAGTCGCACATGGCGTTCGTGGTGTCCTCGGGTTCCGAGGTGGCGAAGCGCGCGCAGTCGGCGTCGGTTGCGTTCGTATTGGCCGAGCCCGAGATCCCCACCTCGAAGCTCGTGAGCCACTTGATGGAGTCGGGCCACTGGGTGGGGTCGGAGTTCGACGCGACGAGGTTGCCGCCCGAGGTGAAGATGCGGGTGACGGGATAGCCTTCGCCCGCCGCGCTGTCGGTGCCGGTGTATCCCGTGGCGGGCGGATTGAAACTCCCGTCCGTGCCGTTGGCCTTCATGATGATCTTCACGCCCTTGAGCCCGCCGGCGTATTCACCCAGCGCGTTGGCGCCGGCGCCGAGGGAGCTGATGGTGCCCTCGCTCGCGGATCCGCCTTTGGAGGCGCCCTCGGGATCGGAGCTCTTGCAGCCGCCGAGAGCGGACAAAGCCAAAAGGCACACGAAGCCCCCGCGCGCCGCGCGCGCAAGCGATGAACCAACACTAGCCATCAAACAGGGCCTCACGCGTTTTCTCCTCACGGTCCGCAGTCGGGAGCGCCTGACTTCCCACTAGGGGTGCAAAAAACATGCGTGTTTTCGGCCAGTTGGCCCGAAAACCCCCTCCGGGTGTCAGGGTTGCCCCTGTGCATTCCGTGGACGACCGGCGTGGACGGAGTTCCCCCCAAAGCCGGTTGTCTTCGCTCTCTTATCGGCGAGCCCTGTTAGAAGGTTGACGTGCGGGGCGCACGACCCTGTCCGTTTCCTGGTCGATGGGGGGAGGGTCGGGCCGGACATGTGTCGGCCCGGACACTTCTCACGGGGCTGACGCTGTCACGGGCTTGTGCAGGTCAGGAGGCTTCGCCCCCGCGCGTGGCAGAGCCGTAGAAACCCTCGGTGGGCTTCGTGCCATGCCTCCTCCGCGAGCAGCTCGGCCTCAACGGCGCGCGACACGTCGACCGTGAGATCGTTCGCGTCGGCGCGGCCGGAGCGGAAGCGCCTATCCGCTGAGAGCGCCACGCGGCCTGCGAGCTCGCGGTTGGACTCGCGCGCGATCGCGCTCGCGCGGGCGATTGCCCAGGCCGCGCCCGCCTGCCGCCACTCGGGCGGGGCCTCGCGCTGGATCCGGTCCAGCTCGAGCTCGGCCACGCGGAGCTCGGATCCCCGCGCATCGGCCGCGGCCGTGATCGCGCCCCGGCTGAAAAGAGGAAGGGTGAGGGCCAAAGTGCCGGTCCACTCCGGCTGCGCCTGGAGCCAGGAGTGGCTGAGCTCCGCCCCGAGCGCCGGGAAGTGCGCGCGATTCGCCCCCGAGGCCCGGGCCTCGGCCGCCTCACGGGCGGCGCGGGCGGCCCTCCAAGTGGGACGGTCCTCGCTTCGCCAGGGGGCAGGCGCCGCGGCGGCGAGGTCTTGGCCGGCGGCGAGCCGCGCCTTCCAGGGCCATTCGGCCGCCACGCCTTCTTCGCCCGCGAGCGAATGAAGGCGCGCCGCCGCCTCGCCCGCGGCCACTCGGGCCGCCGCCGCGCGGGCCTCGGTGTTGGAAACGTCCACGGCCACGGTATCCGCCTCCTCGCGGGGGATCAGCCCGCGCTCGAACCGCTCGCGCGCCGCAATGAGCGTGCGGCGCCTGGCCTCGACGAGCCGCTCTTGGATGAGCGCCTGGCGGTCCAAGGCGATCCAGGCCAAGAGAGCCTCGGCTGCCTCTTCCTCAGCGCCGAGCGTTTGGGCTGCGAGCCGGGCCTCGGCGGCCTCGAGGTCCAAACGCGCCGCCGCAGCCTCGCGTTCATCGGCGCCGAAGCGGAACAGCGTCCATTCGGCGCTCAAGCCGAACCGGGTGGCTGAGAGGGTGGGGGAGCTTCCATCCGAGCCCCGAATGCCATGCGAGGCCGAGGCGTCCAGGCTGGGAAGCCAGTGCCATCCCGCGGCCCGGGCTGCCGAGCGGGCCGCGTCCACCTTCGCCACAGCCTGTTGCCGATCGACGTGCCGCTCCACGATCCTGGAAAGAGCTGCGTCGAAGCCGAGCGGAGCGGGAGCGGCTGCCCGAGCCACGGCTCCTGCTCCCATCAACACGCCACCCAGAGCCAGGGCCCGGGCGAGATTTCCCGCTGAGCGGCTTTCGACGCCTTCTGCTGCGCGAGCACCGCTCCTTCTTCTCTGGGTCCGCTCCAGGTAGGCCACCTGGAGAGAGGGCACGACAAACAGAGTCAGCGCCATCGACACCCAAAGCCCGCCCGCCACGGCGATCCCGAGCGGCTGGAGGATCCGGCCTCCTTCGCCCATTCCGAGCGCGATGGGGAGCATGCCCAGAAGCGTCGTGAGCGACGTGATGAGGATGGGCCGAAGGCGCTCGCGCCCAGCCTGTACCGCCGCCACGCGCGGGGCGAGCCCCTCTTCCACCCGCCGCTTCATGAAATCGACGAGCAGGATGCTGTTCGCCACCACGAGCCCGTTCAGGAGGATCACGCCCAGCACCGAGTTGAGCGAGAGTGTGCTCCCGAAAACCCAGAGTGAGAGCAGCACGCCGATCAGCCCCAGCGGCACGGCCGCCAGGACCAGCAGCGCGTTGGCCACGCCTCCGAACTGAAGCACCATGGTGACGAAGATCAGGAGAATGGAAAGACCCACCGCCGCGCCAAGCTGCCGAAGCGCCAGGCTCAGCTCCTTTTGCGCGTCCTCGATCACGAGGGATACGTCCCGTTTGGCGGTCTCGCCCCCTTTCCCGAACTCACGCACGATTTCCTCGGCGCGTCTCACGCCTTTCTCGGTGAGCGCGCGCGAATCACCCTTGTTCTTCCTGCCCAAGATCACGAAGGCCTCGCGCTGATTCTCGCGGTAGAGATCGGGGTCGGCAGCCGCCACCCGGAGGTCGGCCAGGGCCTTGAGCGGGAGTACGCGCCCCGACACGCCCACGGGAAGCGCGCCCAGCTCCTCAGGCGACTGGGCGATCCCTTCGGGGAACGCGAGCACGACGTCCGTGAGCTTTTCATCGATCGGCACCCGCCCCACCCAGCGGCTCGTCGTGGCCACGCGGGCCAGATCGGCGAGTTCCGCAGGAGTGATGGAAGGGCCGCCCTCCGCGCGGAGCCGGTGCAGGCGCTCCGGCAGAGGCGTGAGGGTGACGCGTTCCTGGCGTCCCGCGAAGGGCTCCGACCAGATGCGGGGCAGGGGTTCTTCGGTCTGAAGCCGCTCCACGAGAAGCTCCGTCACCGCGGCGCGGTCACGGGTGGAGCCGCCTCTCACGAGCACGCGAAGATCGGGAGGGTCCGGGATCGGCATCTCGGCCGGGTTCCAGGGGCCCACCCAGAAGCGGGTGAAGGGCGTGTTCGTGAAATACGCCTCCATGGACTTCCAGACCTCCGTCATGCGGCGCTTGTCCTTGAGGCGAGCCATGAGCGTGGCGCGGTTGGGGTTCTGGATCTGGTTGAAGGTGTAGGAGACCTCGGCGCCGAATTTCCCCAGAAGCTCGTCCTCGATCTCCTCGGCGCGCGACTCCATCTGCCGCAGGAGGCTGTTTCCCTGCGTATTGATCGACACGACGATCCAGTCGGTATCCGGCATGCCGATGAGCTCGCGTGGAAGGCGGGGGAGCACCCCGGCCATGAGCAGCCCCAGCGCGGCGCCCAGGCCCGCGTAGGCCGCGCGCCGCAAGGTGACTCTCTCCAGGAAACCTCCAAGCGCGCGACCATAGAGGTTCTCGAGCCGCTTCAGGGGCCTCTCGAAGAACGAATGCGCGGTCTCGTCGCCGAACCGGTTCATGAGCTGCAGACGCACGGTGGGCACGAGCAGCAAAGCCACGATGGCAGAGAGCCCGTGGGAGTAGACCACGGTCTTGGCCAGGTCGCCCAGCACGGCGTAGGTGAGGTCGGAGGTGAACGCGAGCGGCAGGAACACCACGAGCGACGCGATAGTGGAGGCCACCACCGGGAAACGCACTTCGCGCACGGCTTCGCCGATCACTTTGAGCCTCAAGGCGGGGGTGAGCGCCGCGCGCTCCGAGGCGCCGAGGAGCCCGAACCGCCGGAAGATGTTCTCCATCACCACGACGGAGGCGTCGACGTTCATGCCCGCCGAGAGCGCAAGCCCACCCAGCGATACGATATTCAGGTTCATCCCGCTCAGGCGCATGAGGATGAACGCCAGGATCATGCTGAGCGGGATCTCGAGCGCGGCCGTGGCCACGTTGCGGAAGCTGCCGATGAATATGAACAGCACGCAGACGGCCAGGAAGGCTCCGAGCGCCACCTCGTGCAGGACGTTGTTCACGGCCGCGCGGATGAACTCGGAGGGGTCGACGAGCACGCGGAATTCCACGTCGGTCGGGAAGCCCGGCTTCGCGGCCTCGATCGCCGCGAGCACGTCCTCGCCCATGCGGCGCACGTTGCCGCCCGCGCGGGGCGAGGCGAAGAGAATGAGGCTCGCTGCGCCGCTCGTCTTGAAGCTCTGGCGGTCGCCCGTGCGCGGGCGCACGCCCACGTCGGCCACGTCGCCCAGGTGCACCGCCCCGCCCCCGGGCGTGGCCACGAGCGAGGATCTGAGGGATTCGAGGTCGGAGGCCGCGCGGGGCACGATCACGGGAAGGTCGCGCCCTCCCAGTTGCACGGAGCCGCCCGAGCTCGAGGAGAGAGCCGCCGTCAGAGCGGCAGAGATGTCAGAGGGCATGACCTGGAGCCGGGCCATGGCCTCGGGCTTCAGGATCACGCCCACCTCCTGGCGCTCCGGGTTCCAGAGCACGGCTTCGGAGGCGTCGGGGATGCGGCCCAGGCCGGGGGCCAGGACGGGCTCGAGCGCGCGGTAGAGCTCGTCGATCCCACGCGAGCGGCTGTAGAAGCTCACGGCCATGAAGCCCTGGGAGCTCCGATGCGCCCAGACGCCGATGCGATTGCGGACCTCCTCGGGCATGCGCGCGCCGATGGAGTCGACGAGGCGCCGCACCTCGCGCTCGGCCTCCTTCGCGGGTGCTCCCCACTTGAAGCTCACCTTGAAGTAGGCCTCGGCGGCCCCGTAGTCGGCCGTGACCTCGTCGGTTTCAACGGAACCCTCCGACAGGCCCTGGAGCTGCGATTCGAGCGTCTCGCCGTAGGAAGCGAGGAATTCCTGGGCGGTGGCGCTGCCATAGGGAACCCAGACCCCGATTTGGGGCTTGGAGCTGTTGGGGAAAAGAGAGGTGGGGAGGCCGAAGCCCGCCCAGAGCCCCGCCACGGCGAGCAGGCCTAGCAGCAGGTAGACGCGGAGAGGGGAGGCGTACCAACGTTCCATGGGCGTGCTCCGGGCTCAGCTCTTCTGGGTCGGGGCGGAGGCTTCTTCTTTTTTCGGCGGCGCCTGAACCTCGATGTCCTGGCCGTCGCCCACGAACCCGCTCGCTCGCTCGATGTAGCTCTGCCCGGCCGAGAGGCCTTCGAGGATCTCCACGCGGCCGTTCTGCCGGCGGCCCGTCCTGACGTTCATCTTGCGGGCCTTGCCCGAGTCGATGAGCTTCACGTAGGCCTGCTCACCCGAGTAGTAGAGAGCCTCCTCGGCGATGGCGAGCCCCTGGCGGACGTCCGCGCGGAACTTCACGCGGGCGAGCTGGCCCGCGACGAGCCGGGGCGGCTTGCCCTGGGCATCGGGCAGTGGAACGAGCTCAGCCGTGGCGGTGCCCGTGGCGGGATCCGCCGCGGGGCTCACGCCCGCCATGCGCACCCTGAACTCGGCGCCACCTGGCAGCTCGGCCGTGCCCTCGAGCCCGGCCGCGACGAGCGGGAGATCGGGCGCCGTGATCTCGGCCCAGAGGCGGAGGCTCGTGGGGTCGACGACTTTGATCAGCAGCTCGCCCCGGCGCACATGGGTGCCGGTGGCCGCGGGAAGGGCGCTCACGATCCCGCTCACGGGCGCGCGCACGCGAAGGGGGGCGTAATCGAACACCGGGTCCGTGTGCCTGAGCTCGGCCAGCACCTGCCCGCGTTTCACGGGGGTGCCCAATTCCACGGCCACGCGGTCCACGCGGCCGTCGATGTCGGCGAAGACCGCGGCCTGGATGCGAGCGTCGACCCGGGCGGGATACGTGAGGGACTCGAAGAGCTCGGCCGGCTCGGCCGTAGCGGCGACGACGATGGGCTTCTTTTTCTCAGCCTTCGCCCCGACGGGCTCAGGCGCCCCTTGGGCCGTGACGGATCCCAGGGCAATGAACAAAAGGATGAGCGGGAACGCGATCGCGGCGGGCGCCGAAAGCCAAAGTCGAGACATCGATCCCCACCTCCTTATATATGGTGCGCAATGAAAACGGTGCGGTGCAGCAGTACTGGCTCAGGAAGTGCCTGTCAAACCCGCTCTAACTACGCAATATTGCGATTAAAGCAACAAAATTGACGCATTGCGTTACATGTGCGATAACCTCCCCGCGTACGAATCGCCCAAAAAAGGAGCACAGATTGAACTCTCGGAACTTCGTGGCGAAATGGAACCTTGGGCGGGCCGCCTTTTCCGTGGCCGGCATCGCGATCTCTCTGGCGATGACCGTGCTCACGAGCGCCTGCCGGGACGACGCTGGCACTCCGCCGCCGCGCGAAGATGTGCTTGAGGCGCTGAACGAGCACATCCGGGCTAAGGTGCACCCTGCCCTCCAGGGCCGCCCGCGCCTCCACCTCGTGGAGACGATGGCGGACATGATGCTCGTGAACGTGGCCCCGGCCCGTCCTGGCGCGAACGTGGAATCGTTTCGCCGGGTATTCGGCGGGACGAGCATGAGCAACGTCGCGCTCTTCCTGAACGACCGGATCAAATACATCCTCCCTCAGGGATTGGTGACTGGCGCAAGCGCCGCCGACCAGAGCCTGGGAGGCGGGATGGTGGTGGGCGCCACGAACGTAGGCGTGCCCATTTATCTTCAATCCGTGATCGCGCGCGCTCGAGGCATGAATCCGGTGATCCGCATCCGCGCGGGGAGCCGCGAGGACCAGATCGAGATCACGAGCCCCCGCGTGGGACTCGTGGAGCTGGGCGTGGGCTTTGGAATGGAGACAAGGTTCCCCGTGCGCACCGAAGACGGTCGCACTGCTCTCCTGGCCCACACCTGGGTACGGCGCTCGTCCACCCTGGTTCATGAGGCCCGTCACTCCGACTGCCGCGTGGGCGTGACCGCCGCTGAGGCGGAAGCCGTTTTCCGCGGCGAAACGCAGCCGAGGCCCGATTGCGGCTACCCGCATGGCACCTGCCCGGCCACGATCTCGCTCCCGGACGGGACCATCGTGCCCAACAGCGCCGCGGGCGTCGAGGGAGCCTGCGACCGGATTCCTTGGGGTTCCTACGGAGTCCAATTGGCGTACCTGAAGCACCTCGCGTTAGACGGACGTGGACTGACGGAACGCCAGCGGGCGGAGGCTTTGACCGAATTCGCCGACACCCTGATGAGGGTCGAGAACGGGATCAGCCTGCTCCGGGGCGATTTCGGCTGGCCCGACATGAGCAGCATCTGACCGCGGAACCCTTCCCAACGAATACGTCGCTGGCAACACACCATGAAGAAGCTTCTTGTCATCCTATTCCTGGTTTTCGTGATCGGAGCCGCGCTCTGGCTTCGCGGGCAGCCCTCCGGCCCCAGCCCTGAACCGGAGGCCGCTCAGGCACCTTCGGAAGCCCCGGAGTCGGCCGGAGCCGTGACGCCGAAACCCGAGCCCCCCGCCGGCGAAGCGCCGGTGCCGGCGCCCGACGCGCTCGGGATGCCTCAGACCGCCTGGTCGGATCTGCCGAACCAGGATCCGCCCCCGGTGGATGACGCTCCTCGCTTCACGGGAGCATTGGAATCGCCCTCGGTGGAGTCTCTCCGCGAGGAGGTGGCCAGAAATCCTCACGGTACGCCACCCTCTCTTCTTCTGTATGCCCAGCGCATGGCGGATCGGATGGAGGCCGCGATGCAGACCGGCGACGAGGCCGACCGCCTCTTCGCCGAGCTCGAGGACTGCGTGAGGTCCCCCACCGAGCGCGTCACGATCCAGGTGCAGGTGGTTTGCTACACGAACGCGGGCCGGCTTTCCCGCAAGTACGGCGGCCGATTCAAGGAGCGCTTCGAGAATCTCGTGGCCTCGGCGCCGACGGTGGCATCCATGGTCAAGGCCATGGGCCTGGATGAGATCGTGGAGTGAAAGCATGAGCCGCCGCCTCGGGTTCGTCTCCTCCTGCATTCTCGCGCTCCAGCTCCTGGCCGGCTGCGGACCCTCCTCCGACACGGAAACCGAGCTCACGCCCCAAGAAGAAGCCATCGTGCGGGCTCAGGGCCTGCAATTCGCGGAAGCACTGGAGGGCACGCGCGAGCGCAAGCTCGTCGCCCAGGATCTGCTCCGTGTCTCGAAGCTCAGGATCGAGGCCGACGAAACGGGCGGCCTGGCGGACCGCTGGTTCAACCCGATCTTCGGCGGCGACCGCTCGGCGGACGTCATGCGCTACCTGCGGGAGCGCTTGCGGGTGGTTCTTCCGGGCGATGGCGACGTCTCGGACCTGCTTCGCGTGGCGAACCGGCCCGCCCGAATCCACGTTCCCGGAAAGATGCGGGAGCCCGCCCTGCTCATGGCCGTCAACGCCGGCGTGAACCTCTGGTGGACCGCCGAGCTGCTCTGGGCCGAGAAGCGCGACCGGCTCTACCTCGATCTGGGGCGTGGCCGCGTCTTAGCGGTGCGAGCCAGCCGCGACGGAATCATCCAGCTGGGAGCTGGCTACTCCGACCGGATGTACCGCATGGACCGCATGGCCACGCTCATCCACGAGGCGCGGCACTCGGATTGCGTGGGCGGCCTGAGCCGCGAGGATTTGAGGCGCGTGAAAGAGGACCAGCCTCCGCGCAACGAGCAGTGCGGGAACCTGCACGCGCCTTGCCCCGAGGGGCACGCTTTCGCTGGAATGCCCGCCTGCGACGCGATCCCCTGGGGGGCCTACGCCGTGGAAGGCGTTTACCTGAACCGCGTGGCGAAGGGTTGCCTGAACTGCAAGGAGCTCGACAGGCAGGCCGCGCTCGCGGGCGCCGCGGACCGGTTCAGCCGGGTCTTCGAGGCAAGCGCGCTCCTGCGCGGGCAGCGCGGCGACCCCGACATGTCGAGCCGTGGGCTCATTCCCTGAAGCTGAGCTCCGTCCAGGCCTCGTCGGATACGGCGGCGGGAAAGGGGATCCGGTCGAACTTGCACTCGGCCCAGCGGCGCCAGGGGCCCTTTTCGGAATCGATCGATGCGCGGGCCGGACCTGAGTTCGAACCCGCGAGCAGCGCGTGAACCCGGGGCGGGTTCGTGAGCTCGATCACCACGCGCTGGGAAGCGCCGGAGCTCACCGCATAGCCGCGCCCCGGCACCCAGTTCGCGGTGCCCGGGTTCACGCTGTGTTTGTCGCCGGGGGCGAAGATCGGGGCAGCGCGAAAATAGGACTCGCCCGCGATGTGGGGAAAGGCCGCCCGGTGCAAGCGGTCCCAGGTGGGAAAGGGCTCGGCGCCCTTCAGGTCGGCCAGCGCGTGTTCGAGCGCAGCAGCCACGGGCAGGCTCCGGGGCTCGCTCTGGAGCATGCGGTACACCGCTGGCTCGGGCCAGCCCGACTTGTCCAGGAGCTGGTCCATCCAGCGTCGGTAGATGCCGCAGGCGCGGCAGTCCGGGCCGGTGGAAAAATCCCAGTCCCGGAGGATCGTGAGCGCATCGGCGTGGGCCTTCGCATCCGCGGCGGGCAGCGCTTCGATGAGCAGCGGGACGAAAAACGGAGCATCCACGGCGCGGGTGTCGCAGATCGTGGCCTTCATCGACTCGAGCGAGTGCTTGCGGCTGCTGCTCAATAGGCCGCGGATCCTGTGGCCTCGGAAGCCCGCGCTGTGCCCCCGCCCTGGGTGCAGGCTCGATCCCGCGCGCCACTGGCGTTGGTTGGCGGTGGCGATCCAGCCCCTGCGCGGGTTCAAGACGTGGGGCATCTGCGAGGGCGAAAGCGTCTCTCGCGGTGCGAGGAGCTCTTCCACGCTCAGCGTTTCCACGCCGTAGGGCGCGGATTCGCGCCGCACCGGCACGCGGCCCACGGCGCGGTAACCGATGTTGCCTGAAACGTCGGCGAACACGAAATTCCAGCTCGGGATCCGTGCCTGGCTGAGGACGTCGTCGAGCGTGCGGGCGTCCCGGGCCTCGACGACGTTCCAAAGGCCCGCGAGATCATGGGGCGCTAGGTCGAAGCCCGTCCAGCGCAGCACGAGCTTGCGGCCCGCGCCGGCGCCTTCGAGCGGGAGCACCGGCAGCTTCTGGGGGCCGACGCGTTCGAAGGATTTGAAGAAGAAGGGGAGGCGGAGGCCCAGCACCCTTACCCAGACCCAGGGCCGGAGCCGGGTGGTCTGGCGTCGCAGGTTGGGGTCGTTTTCCGGGACGGAAACAGCGTCGGCCACGTCGAGGTAGGCGTTCGTGAGGCCCCAGGCCACGCGCCCGTTGGTTCCGCTCGCCACCACGGGCACCCCAGGAACGCCCGCGCCGAAGGCCTGGAATTTCCCAGCCACGCTCACATGGGCCCAATGCCAGAACGAGGGGCGCTTGAGATCCAGATGCGGATCGTTCGCGAGCCAGGCCCGCCCCGTGGCCGACCGCGAGGGCGCAACCACCCAGTTGTTGCTGCCCGCGCCCAGCGGGGGAAACAGAGTCGCCGCCCAGGCGGAAAGCCCGGGGAAGCGCGAACCGAGGCTCGCGCCACGCTCGCGCTTCCGAGGCGCCGCGGCCGCGCTCTTTCCTCCCGTTTCCGAGGCCGGGTGCTCGCCCGGATCGAGAATGGCGTCGTCCCAGGGAAGGCCATCGGAGGTCGTAAGCCCGGGAGCTTCTTCACCGAGCGATTCGCCCCAGGCCGCCTCGGCGAGATCCTGCGTGAAGGTCTTCCGCGTCTGATCGAAGGACTGCAGAAGCAGCAGCGCGATGGAGTCCTCCGGCTTCCAGGCTTCGGGCTCCACGCCGAAGCGCTCAAGCTCGGGATCGGCCGCGAGAAGCGCGTCGCGGAATCCCTGGGTCACTCCGGCGGAGTAGGCCTCGAGGCCTTCCTTGAGCTCTGGCGGAAGCTCGCGCGACAGGGCCTGCGCGCGTTCTGCGAGCCCCAGCAGCCGCATCATCATGTCGCCGCGCAGCTCGGAGGGGCCCAGGATCTCGGCCCGCCGGCCCTGCGATACCCGCCGCAGATAGTCCATCTGGAACGCACGCTCGCGCCCATGCACCCAACCCCAGCAGGCCGCGAGCGAGGCGCGGTCCGCGCCCTCGATCCTGGGGATCTCGCCAGGCTCTCGCAGCACGCGGCAGTTCCAGGTCCGGGGCGTCTCGGCGGCGGGAGCTTCGAAAGAATCCCATGCGAGTAGAATCAAGAGGAGCGGAAAGGCCATCGGTAGGAACTTGAGTCTCATCGCCTGTGGCCCTTCAAAGCGCGAAACTCGCGCCCGCTGAAATCAAGGTGCGTCCGTACTCGAAAGTAGGATCGTCGGAGTCCTGATCGGTGACGCGGAATTCGCCGGTCAGGGAGACTTTCGGCGAAATCTTCCTCGCGGCGCCAAATCCCCACTGCCAGGTACGGTCGATGCGTTGCCCGCTGTCGTATTTCGTGAAGGCGAAGCTCAGGCTTTGGGTCGCGGACCAGAGCTCGCTGAGAATCATGCTGTTGTCGAGCCCCAGAACCCAGCTTCGGTTCTGGAATTGCCAGCCTCTCGTGTGCTGCTCTTCGCGGGTCACTGAAAAGGTGGGGTTCCAGAATCGGCGCCCGGGATCGTTGCGGAAGAAGAGCTTGGACTTCTCCGAACCTCCCGATCGGCCGAGGTCCTTCTCTGACTCGCTCAGGCTTTCATCGGTCTTGTACTTGGTTTCGTCGTGGAGGAACTCGAAACCCAGCACCATCTTCGGAGCGAGCTCATACTTGAAATAGGGGCCCCCGCCCCAGTTGAGCCCGAAGAGCGCGTATCCGAACCGGGTGTCCGGCTTGGAATTCTGGAAGGTCACGCCGCCCTCCACTTTCATCCCGAAATGGAAGGGTGCGAGCGGTTTGTAGGTGGCGTAAAGAGTGAGCTGGGAGTTCGTGAATTCCCCGCTTCGAGTCAGCTCGGAGAAATGGAAGGGTGCCGAGCCTCGGAGGTTCGGCACGAGCTGTACGAGCCCCAGAGGCGAGGTCATGTACCCGAGGCTGTACTGGGCGAGGGTCTTGAGCGTGGATCTGCCCAGGGACTCGTCGGAGAACTCCCCTTCCGGAAGGGCCAGCACGTTGGAGTCGTGCGCCACCATCACGGCCACGTTCCCGAACCAGCGCGATCGATCGAGAGGCCCCAGCGCCTTCTCGGCTTCGGCGTGGATCCGCGCGGCGATGTCGCGCGTGTCTTTCGCGTAGTCCTCGTCGTCCTTGAGATCGGCGGCCCAGTTGCGGGCTTTCACGAGCGAGTAGGTGGCGGCGGCGGGGTGCCCCGTCTTGGCGTTGATCTGCGCCTGGTAGAAATAAGCGGGCGGCTTGAGGTCGTCCGCGCTCGAGGAAGCCACCGCGCCGAAATGGGAATCGGCCTGCGCCATGCGGCCGGCCTTGTATTCCAGCATGCCGAGGAAGAAGTGGCTGGGGCCCTCGTTGAAGCGCGCTTCAGCGGCGGCCCGGAGCAGTTTACGGGCGTCATCGTCCTTGCCTTCGCGGAAACGCATCACCCCGAGCTCGAACTGGTAGGGGGCCACCTCCTCGGGGTCGGCCTTGCCCTCCTTCAATCGGATGAGCTGGTCGTAGAGTCCTGCCGCCTCGTCCGTCTTCTTCGCGCCCTTGAGCGCGAGCGCCTTGAGCTCGAGGAATTCCACCGTCTCGGGCGACTGCTGAATCAGTCCGTCGAGCGCCTTCAGCGCGCTCTCGTATTTCTGGGCGTTGTACGACAGCACGGCCTCCGAGTATTCGGGCTCCATGCGCGAGGGGATCTCGGCCCGGGCCGAGGAAGGGCCGAGCAGAAGGAACGCAAAGACGAGAGCAACGGAACTTCGGGGCGCGTGGCGGTGAGTCATCGGTGATGGCTTCAGCTTAGCCGATCATTCGCGGCGCGCAACGAGTGAATCTCACTCGGAATCCGCGCGCCGCTTGATTGACGTGTCCAGTCGGATCTGTTTCAATCCGGGGCATGTCTGCCAACCCGCGTAAAGGCATCACGACCAGCAGCACGGCGGAGTACTTCTCCAAGAACCTCCAGCAGGTGGGATTCTCATCGCAAACCAAGGCGGTGCTTACCACGCTCAAGGAAGCCGTCGATAACTCACTCGACGCCTGCGAGGACCACGGGATCCTGCCCGAGCTGCGGGTGCTCGTGGAGAAGTCGGGCGCGGGAACGCTGAAGAACTCGGACCGAATCCGGGTTCGGGTGGAGGACAACGGGCCGGGCATTCCGCCCGAGGACATCCCGAAGGTGTTCGGGGAATACCTGGCCTCCTCGAAGTTCGGCCGCGGCCGCTGCTCGCGCGGGCAGCAGGGGATCGGCATCTCGGCCGCCACGACCTGGGCTCAGCTCACCACGGCCACGGGCGCCCGCGTGATCTCGAAGACCGCGGGCCAGCGCAAAGCCCTGAGCTGCCTCGTCGAAGTGGACATCAAGAACAACAAGGGCACTCTCAAGGAGAAAGACACCATCGACTGGGATCGGCCCCACGGCACCTCCGTCGAGTTCGAGCTCGACGGGCGAATTCAGCTCAACGGCGAGGCCGGGCTTACGAACTACCTGCTCGGGAACGTGCTCGTGAACCCGCACATGACCCTGCACTACAAGCTCCAGGACGCCGATTGGGTGACGGTGGAGCGGGTGACGAACGAGATCCCGAAGATTCCCGATTCCGTGGAGCCGCATCCCCACACGATGAAGCTTGGGGAATTCATCGCGCACTCGCACCTCTTCGGGCGCGTGAAGGTGGAGGCCTGGCTCCGAAAGGGGTTCTCGCGCGTCACTCCCTCGGTGATCGAGGCGATGAAAAAGACCCAAGGGATCAAGAAGGCGCTCCTCGAAAAGAACGTGGATCAGGCGGGCGACGCCGATTTCAAGGAGCTTTACGCGGCCCTCCAGAACGTGGAGCTCATGGCCCCCTCCACCCAGAGCGTGCTTTCGATCGGAGAGCACGCCCTGGAGAAGAGCATCCAGCGGCTGGGCGACGTGGACTTCTTCTCAGTCGTGACCCGCCGGCCGGCGATCTGCGACTTCAAGCCCGTGCAGGTCGAGGTGGCGATCGCCCGGCAGAAGAACCGGGCCGCGGGCACGGACGCCGACGAGCCGGCGCAGGTGCTGCGTTTCGCGAACCGGGTGCCCCTGCAGTTCGACAAGGCGGCCTGCGCGATCGTGGGCGCCTTGACCACGGTGAACTGGCGCACCTATGGCCTGGCTCAGCCCAAGGCCTCTCTCCCGATCGGTCCCTACGTGATGGCCGTGAGCGTGGTTTCGCCCTTCATCAAGTTCAAGAACGCCTCCAAGGAGACGATCGACAGCTCGGACGAGCTCGTGGAAGAGATCCGCCGCGCCCTGATGATGGCCGGGCAGAGGCTTTCGCGCCACATCAAGAGCGAGGCTCGGGCCGCGGACCTCGAGCGCCGGATCCAGCACATCGAGCAGTTCGGGCCGATCCTCGTGGAGGGGCTCGTGCGCATCACGGGCGCCTCGGCCAGCCGGAAGGCGAAGGCCGAGGAGGGGCTCAGGAAGATCCTGGGGCGTGACGCCAAAGAGGCGCAGGCCGCCGTCACCGAGGCGAACGAGAAGCTCGAGGAGCACCTGAAGGCCTCGCGCGCCCGCCGGGGCGAAGCCGATGACGACGAGGGCGGCGGCGAGGCGCCCGAGGAGATCGTGGAGGCCCCGCCCGAGAAGGCGAAGGTCCTGAAGAAGTCCGGCGGCAAAAAGGCGCCGCCGCCCGCCAAGGGCAAGGCCAAGGCAAAAGGGCGCGAGCGCGCTCTTCGTGCCGATGGCGTCGAAATTTTCGGATCCGAGAGCCCCGCGATGGAAGAACCGGGCGAGGGTTCGCCGGGGATGGAGGGCTGAGGCGATGGCAAGGACCGAAGAAGCGATCATCAAGCTGAGCAAGCGCCTGTGCGACATGATGCTGGGCGACCTCGAAAAGGCCAAACGCCCCGTGCTCGAGGCCACGAAGTGCGCGCTCGACAACACGCTCTACAACCACAAGGTAGGGTACCTCACGCCCGGCGGGAAAATGGTCCGGACCGAGCTCAACGTGAGCTCGGTGAAGAAGATGTCCAGGGCCGTCTTCATGCTCGAGGTGCTGCTCCGGAACATCGACTCGGGCGCCGTGAACACCAAGCGCGAGCTCTATTACATCAGCAAAGGCGAGATCAAGCACTCGCCCCGCCTGAAGCCGCTCGACTTCGAGGAGCAGGACGAGAGCGACGAGACCATCGACTTCATCACCGAGATGCTCGAATGCTACCGCGAGGACATGAACTGCTACGCCAACGACCGCGGGGGGCAAACCTACTCGCAGCAGCTCGTGGTGGAGGAGACTCTGCCCGACGGCACCAAGGCCACGATCGAGCTCTCGCAGCTCGGAACTTCGCCCTTTCAGCCCAAGAACCGGCCCCAGAATCTCAAGCTTCGCACCAAGGGCAAGGTGGATTTCGCCCTGATCGTGGAGTCGGAGGGCACGGCGAACACGCTCGTGGCCAACGGCTTCACGAAGCGCAACAAGTGCATCCTGCTGGGCGCCCAGGGGGTACCTTCGAACGCGGTGCGCGGCTGGGCGAAACGCATCCAGGATCAACTGGCGATCCCGATGTACTTCTTCGGCGATCTCGACGCCTACACGCTCCAGAACATCTACCGCACGCTGAAGGCGGGCTCCGCGGCCTCGCTGATCCGCAACTCCGACTACTCCGCGCCCGACGTGAAGTTCCTGGGCGTGCTGCCTGAGGACATCGAAAAGTACGACCTTCCGGATTACGCGGTGAAGGAGAGCGATCCGCAGGAGGCGCGCGCGCTCAAGAAGGCCTCCGACGCGCTCAAGAACGACCCCTTCTTCAGGGATTCCCGGAACAAGGGGTTAGCCAAGATCTTGCACTGGCTCCTGAAGAACAAGCGCCGCTGCGAGCAGCAGAGCTTCTTCTCGGTGTCGCCGAAGGACCCGGTGATGCCGGAGAAGATCATCCTCGAGAAGATCAAGAACCGCGTCTACGTCTAGCGCGCGCCGCGGGCCCGTCTTGCCCCGCGCGGGTTCGCATCGGGGGCGCTCTCTTCGTCGCGCTCGGCGTGGTCAGCCTCGTCGTGGGTCGTGGCCAAGCTGCAGGCGGGGAGGTTCGCGAGGCGCCGCTCGCGCGTTTCCCTTCGTACGGTGTTCCGGCAGCCCATGGCCAGGGAGAGGTCTCCCAAACCGAAACGAAGCGTGCTTTCCGGTTCAGTCATGGGCCGGTCGGCGAGCTGCGATTGTAGCGCGGTGGCGGCGCTTCTCAGGGTATTCGCCATGGTCTCGGTAGTGGCGAGCGCGGCGGAGGCGCCGCTCGTGGCGTGGGGCCCGCCCAGGGTTTCCAGGATCTGAGCCAGGTTTCCGGGCTCGCGGCGCTCTCGGGGGGTGGGCTCCGAGCGGTAACAGCGGTCGGGGTGATCCGGGAGGTCGAGGCCTATGGTGCAGCCATTGAGCAGGAGGTTGACCTGTTGCCGGAAGGCCGCGATCCGCTCCCGGCTCAGGCGCGGGCTCGTGCGCGAAAGCGCGGAGAGCTGCCGCTCGAAGCGCCGGATCCGGGCATGGGCGCGGTCCACGTGCGCGCGGGCGGCGCGAAGCCAATCAGGCCAGCCGGAGCGCGGGCCCATTTCCGTGAACCGGGTTTCAAGCGCGTAGATCGCCCTCTTGAAGGCGGTGAAATCCGAGGTGAACGAGGGAGTGCCTTCCGAGAGCGACTGCACGTAGTTCTGGCGCAGCTCCTCGAGCCCTGCGTCGGATTGGGCGCCCCGGTAGAAGATCTCCCGCGCGGGGCGGTAGCACGGGGCGTTAGGCGGGGGATCGCCGGCTTCGCAGAAGCGGCTGCAGAAGACGTGGTCTGAGACGCGGGACGGGATCTCGTCGCAGGACATCGTGGCGTTGTCGCCCGTGGCCACGACATCCGCCGGCGTGTGCGTCTGGCAGGCGTATTCATAGAAACTCCGTTCGCGCGCGGCGCGCGTGGCGTGCGCCGTGGGGTTCCGCGAGCAGGGAGGCGGCGGCGGCGCTTCGGGGGCGGGATCCCCATTCCCCTCGGGCACGGGCGGATGCTCGCCGGTTTCAGAGACGCAGATGAAGTGGTGCGGAGTGGAAGAGACGCTGGGGGGCGGCGCCCCGTCTTCGGCGGCGTCTTCGGGATCCGAGCAGACGCTGTTCGCGAGGTCCACGCGAGGGAGGGTTCCCGAAGGGCATCGTCCCGCGGGCGCGTTGTACCAGCATCCGAGCTCCACGTGGGCCTCGGCCGGGCTCCCGTACCCCAGCAGCAGTACCCACGCGACCGCGCCGAGGCTTTTCCGCAATGAATAGGCGAGTGTCCTGGAAAGCAAAGTCCCCCCTGATCTTCGTGAACCTGCTCTACGTATTCTCCGCCGCCGGTTCGCGGGGGGCAAGCCCATGAAAACACGAAGGCCCCGGGTGATCGCTCATCCGGGGCCTTCGAAAACTGCACCGAACCCTAGGGCTCGGTCAGAGGCTAGTCAAAGTCGCGATCCATCACCGTCTTGCGGTTGTTGGCCTTGGCTTGCGCCATGGCGTGGTCGCAGAGGGCGCGCACTTTATCCGAAAGCTTTTCGATCACGGCGCCGGAGGTGTTCATGCCCCCTTTGTCCTTGATGTACTTCTTCAGTTTCGAGGCGACGACGAGCACTTCCCCGGACGGGGTTCCTTCTTCGGTCATGTTGCGATCATCCTTTCTGATGGGATCGGTGTGAAAGTCGTTCATGGTGGTCACTGCTGGACGTCGAGCAGCTCGACGTCGAACACCAGCGTGGCGTTCGGGGGAATCACGGCGCCGGCGCCGCGCTCTCCGTAACCGAGCTCCGCGGGGATGGTGAGCTTGCGTTTGCCGCCGACTTTCATCCCGGCCACGCCCTGATCCCAGCCCTGAATCACCTGGCCGACGCCCAGCTTGAAGCGGAAGGGCTCTCCGCGATCAACCGAGGAGTCGAATTTTTTTCCGTCCGTGAGGGTGCCCGTGTAGTGCACCGACACGTTCATTCCGGCCTTGGCTTCGGCTCCGGAACCCACCTGTTGATCCACGATCACCAGGCCGTTATCGAGTTTCGTCTCGGACCCGCCGCCTTCGCCGTCCTTCTTGCAGGCCACGAGGAACGCGGGGCTGAGCGCGAGCGCCAGCGCCACGGTCACTCCGGCGAGCGAGCGAAACGGGGAAGAGGGGATCTGGGAAACAGTAGAGTTGAGTTTCATCGTTGAAAGACCTCCGTCATGGAAACGACAGGACAAAGAGTCTCACAGGTCAGTGAGGAATCAACCCTCTTATGGCCTTTATTTTGAGATGGCGCGGCACGGTGCGGCGAAAGTCAGGCATCCCAGGGGCCGGCCGCGGCATGTACGCGACTGCAGCAAAGAAAAAGGGCCGGACCCCGCGAGGGATCCGGCCCGAAGTTTCACGAAGCGATGCGCTGAATCAGCAGCTCTCTTCGGCGAAGGCGTCTTCCATGTCTTCGCAGTCGATCTCTTCTCCATCAACCTTGCAGCTGAATCCGCCGCAGGAGCCGATGTCGGCCGAGCCCGAGAAGGAGTCGTCCGAGGTGTCGATGGTCATCTCGAAGGCGAAGTCGCAGTCGATGTCCACGAACTCATCGAAGTCGCCGCCCTTGAAGTCGCCATCAATGTTGATGTCGATGGTGATCGTGATCTCGGTGCCCGAGGTCGCGATCTCCATGCTGATGCCGAGCGTTCCGTTGTCGAAGGTGTATTCCTCCCCGCCGCAGCTCGCGGTGTGAGAGTCGAAGGTGAAGTTGCACTCAAAGCTTGACGCCGATCCGGTGCAGGAGGAGCCGCCGACGGTCCAATCAAATTCGCTGTCACGAGGCATCATGGCGCGGGCCACGTTCATGTCGCGGGTCACCGCGTAGTTGCGGGCCACCTGCTCGGCTTCCTCGCGCAGGCGTTGCGCCCGCACCTTGGATTCGCGCAAAGCCTGGCGAAGCCCACCCTGCTGGTCGCCGATCAACGCGCCAAACGCCTTCGCCGCGTCGCTCTCGGCGCCGCCGCAACCCGTGCCCGCCATCGCGAGCGCCATCGCCAACATCATCGAAATGTTCTTCATTGGAAATTCCTCTCCCTTTTGGGTTTCAGGGGCCATTTTTTTGCAGCGCCCCCGATCCGTCAAACGGAATCTACTCAGGGCAGGTGAGAATTGCGTTCGCCTGCGGCGCAGAGCGGCGGTACGATGCAGGGCATGAGTTTGTGGGAAGCGCTGCTTTATGGGCTCGTGCAGGGGCTGACGGAGTACCTGCCGGTGTCGAGCTCCGCCCACCTCATTCTCTTGCCGCACTTTCTGGGAACGGCCGACCCGGGCCTCGCCTTCGACGTTTTCCTGCACCTGGGCACGCTCGCGGCGACGCTGATCTACTTCCGGCGCGACTGGCTCGCAATCGCGGCCACGGCTCCCGTGTTGGGGCCGCGCCTGAAGGCCTGGGCGCCGCGGAGGTCTGACGCACCGAATTGGAAACTCATCGTACTTGCCACCTTGCCCGCGCTCGCGGCGGGTGCGCTCCTGAGCGGGTTCGCCCGCACGGTTTTCCGCGACACCTCGGTGCTGGTGTGGACCCTGCCCCTGGGCGGTATCCTGCTTGTGGCCGCCGATCGGTTCCTTCCACAGAAGCGGGTCATGGGCACTGTCGGCTGGCGCGACGCCCTGGGTGTGGGCGTCGCGCAGTGTTTCGCGCTCGTCCCGGGCATGTCGCGCTCCGGCTGCACGATCACGGGTGCCCGGCTTCTGGGCCTGGATCGGCACGCGGCGGCCCGGTTCTCTTTCCTGATCTCGGCGCCCGTGGTGCTCGCCGCTACGGTTTATGAGGCGCGCCACTGGCAGGAGCTCGTGCATGGAGGGGTGGGCTGGGGCGCGCTCGCGGCCGGGTGCCTTGGAGCTTTCGCTTCGGGCTGGCTCGCGATCGACCTGCTCCTGGGCGTGCTGAAGCGCTTTGGGTATCTCGGATTCGCCATGTACCGCGCCGCGCTTGCCGGCCTGATCTACGCCGTGCTGCTGCGCTAGGGCGCGCGAAAGAGGGGCGCGTTGCGCGCACCAGAAATTCTGGTGAATTTCCGTTCGAGCGCGCTCTCAAACCGATTTTCACGATGTTTTCTGGTGAGCGAGCCCCTGCGCGCCCGCTGAGCGCTAGCCCCGCAGCCGCGCGACGGCTTCTTCCGGCGTCGCAACGACCTCAAAGAGCCCCAGGAGTTCCTCCGTGATCGCGCCGCTGGTGAGCAGGGTGTCACGGCAGAAGCGCGTCCAGCCCTCCCAGAACTTCGGGTCGATGAGGATCACGGGCACGGGCTTCATCTTCCCGGCCTGGATCAGGCAGAGCACGTCGGTGAGCTCATCGAGCGTGCCGTATCCGCCCGGCAACACCACGAAGGCGCGCGAGTGGCGGGTGAGCATGGCCTTGCGCGCCCCGAAGCTCGAAAAGGTCACGGAGCGGTCGATGTAGGGATTCGAGCGCTGCTCGGAGGGGATCACGATGTTCGCGCCCACGGTGCGCCCACCGGCCTTCTTCGCCCCGCGCGACACGGCCTCCATCACGCCGGGCCCGGCGCCGGACATGACGGTGTACCCCGCCTCGGCGAGCCGGCGCCCGAGGTCTTCCGCCACGCGCGCATAGGGATGATCGCCGCCGAAGCGGGCGGAGCCGAACACGGTGACCGCGGGGTCGATGTCGCGGACGAGCTTCGCGCCCTGCAGAAGCTCCCAGGACTCGCGAAAGATGCGAAGCCCGTAATCCCCAAACTCGGACGCCGACCGGAACAGGTGGGCGGCGGTATCTCGCGTGCGATCGCTCATAAGCTCGGCTACTGCCTCGCTTGCGCTATTTTGTCTTGCCGCGCTTCTTGCCGTTGCCGGACGTGGCCGGCGCGAGGTCTTCCTCTTCGGCGGCCCAGGCCGCGGCCTTGGCCGCTCGCCGCTTCTCGAGGATTCCGCTCGAGACGAGATCGCGTTTCCGCTTCACGTTCTCGCGCCGGAGCTCAGCCAGAAGCTCCTCGATTGCGTGGAGCTCGTCCTCGAGTTCCCATTTCGCGAGCAGAGTGTACGAGAGGTCGTCGTGATTGCCTGGAGGCTGCATGCTCTCATGCACCTTGAGTTTGTGCCTGAGGCCGAGCGAGCGTTGAATGAGTTCGAGCTTTTTCACGCGGTCCCGTCCGCCTACTTCCTCTTCGCCGCCTGTGTTCTTCGCCATCTCGCGTCCCTCTAGCTATTGAGGATCTGCCGCAGCACGAACTGCAGGATCCCGCCGTGTTTCACGTACTCGAGCTCGTTCGGCGTGTTGATGCGCACCTTGCAGTCGAAGCTCACGGACTTGCCGTCGCCCTTCTTGGCCGTGACCTTGAGCATCTGCCCGGGCTTGAGGTCCTTGAGGGGAGGGAAGTCGAAGACCTCCGTGCCGTCCAGGCCCAGGGTCGCCGCGCTCTCGCCCTCCTTGAAACACAGGGGCACGATGCCCATGCCCACGAGATTCGAGCGGTGGATGCGCTCGAAGCTCTCGGAGATCACGGCGCGCACGCCCTGCAGATACGGCCCCTTTGCAGCCCAGTCACGCGAGGAGCCGGTGCCGTACTCCTTGCCGGCGAGCACGACGGTGGGCACCTTCTCGCCCCGGTACTTCATCGCGGCGTCGAAGATCGAGGACTGCTCGCCCGAGGGCTGGTGCTTCGTCACGCCACCCTCCACGCCCGGCACCATCTTGTTCTTGATGCGGGTGTTGGCGAAGGTGCCGCGCACCATGACCTCGTGATTTCCGCGCCGGGCACCGTAGGAGTTGAAGTCCTTCTTCTCCACCCCGTGCGAGCCCAGGTACTTCGCGGCCGGGCTGTCCTTGGCGATGCTGCCGGCGGGCGAGATGTGGTCGGTGGTGATGGAGTCGCCGAAGTTGCACAAGCAGCGGGCCGCGTGGATGTCGGAGATCCCGGGCGGCGTCTTGCCCATGCCTTCGAAGTAGGGCGGCTCCTTGATGTAGGTCGATTTCGTGTCCCACTGGTAGAGATCGCCCTTCGGCGCGGGCAGCTTCTGCCAGGCCTCGGGGCCCTTGAACACATCGGCGTAGCTCTTCTGGAAGAGCGAACCCGTGACGTGCTTCGCGACCGCAGCGTCCACCTCGTCAGGCGTGGGCCAGATGTCCTTGAGGTAAACCGGCTTGCCGTCTTTTCCGGTGCCGAGCGAGTCCTTCATGAGGTCGAGGTTCACCGTGCCCGCGAGCGCGTAGGCCACGACGAGCGGCGGCGAGGCCAGGTAGTTCGCGCGGATGTTGGCGTGCACGCGCCCTTCGAAGTTCCGATTGCCCGAAAGCACCGAGGCGACGGCGAGCTTCTCGCCGAGCACGGTCTCCTCGATCGCGGTGGGCAGCGGCCCCGAGTTTCCGATGCAGGTGGTGCAGCCGTAGCCCACGACCTGGAACTTCAGGTCGCGAAGCGGCGCCATGAGGCCCGCCGCCACGAGGTAATCGGTGACGACCTTCGAGCCCGGCGCGAGCGAGGTTTTCACCCAAGGCTTCACGGTGAGGCCCTTCTCCACCGCTTTCTTGGCCAGGATGCCCGCGGCCATGAGCACGCCGGGGTTCGAGGTGTTCGTGCAGGAGGTGATCGCGGCCAGCACCACGGAGCCGTGGCCGAGCTTGAAAGTCTCGCCCTTCACGGCCGATTTGGGCGTGACGTCGGCCTGCGCGTCGGGCTGATTCAGGATCTTCGGGAGGTCCTTCTTGAAGGCCGCGGCCACGTCCTTCACGGCCACGCGGTCCTGCGGGCGCGAGGGCCCGGCGAGCGAGGGCTCCACGGTCGAGAGATCGAGTTCGAGCACGTCGCTGTACTCAGGAGCGTGAGCGGTCGAGTACCAGAGCCCCTGCTCCTTGTAGTAGGCCTCGGTGAGCTCGGCGGCCTCAGTCCGGTTCGTGAGGCGGAGGTACTCCACGGTGCGCTCGTCGATCGGGAAAAGGCCGCAGGTGGCGCC
>JADZFF010000190.1 GCA_020850015.1 Bdellovibrionales bacterium
CTAGAAAGTCGAAGCGGCGGGATTCGCGTTCAGCCAGGCCTGAAGCTCGGTGGGCGTCCGGAACAGTCCGTTCATCGCCGCGCGCGCCAGAGGGTGCTCCCGCACGTCGTCCTTCTGTGCCTGCTTGCGGAGCGCCGTCAGCGTGCGGCGGGGGAATCCCACCTGCGTGGCATTCACGAGCCAGTGCGGAACGGAGCCCATGGGATCGAGGTAGACCTGGATCGTGACCTGCGTCGATTCGCCCCCGTCGAGCGCCTTGAGAAGATACTGTCCCCGAAGGATGCGGCCCCTCACCTTGTCGGTCTTGGGCAGGCGCGGATCCACGGTGCTCGCGAAGTCCAGCAACATGGTCCGGGTGTCGGCTTCGAAGCTCGCGCGCGTGCCCACCACGAAGTCGCGATCCTTGGTCACGAAGGGAGTTTCGAAGTGAAGGTACTGAATTCGCTCCAGTGCCGACACCTGCTCCACCATGCGGGCCTCGCCGAGATCCGGAACCCACTCATTTTGGCGCTGGGTATCGGCGATGATCCCCACCAGGCGCGGCATCGGCGCCTGCACGATGGCCACGCCCTTGAAAGCGAAGAGATCCTTGCCCGGGGCTTTCCAGCGATACACCTGAATGTCGGCGTCCTCGTTGCTCACGCGCTCCCACTTCGCCTCGGCGAAGTCGAAGTTGGACTGGAACACCGCCCGCTCGGCTACGGCTTTGAGCCTTGGCGCCGCTTCTGCGGTGGCAGCATACGCCGCGGCAGAAAATCCGAGCGAAATGCACGCCGAGCTGGCGAGCACGAACCACTGCCGACCGATGCCAAGTGAGGTCTTCATGCGGCCTCCATCGTACAAAAATGCGTTGATCTTTTCAAAACTGGATGGGAAAAGACTACTTCTCGCCTAATCCATTGAAATCACTAAGGAGTTATCCATGGCCGTCCTGACCGGTAAGAAAGCCCCCAACTTCAAAGCCACCACCGTCTTCGGGAAGGACTTCAAGGACATCCAGCTCTCCGACTACCAGGGCAAGTACGTGGTGCTCTTCTTCTACCCCCTCGACTTCACTTTCGTCTGCCCGACCGAGCTCGTGGCCTTCCAGTCGAAGCTCGCGCAGTTCAAGGAGCGCAACGTGGAGGTGCTCGGCTGCTCGGTGGACAGCCACTTCTCGCACCATGCCTGGCTGAACATGCCGAAGGCCAAGGGCGGCATCGAGGGTGTGACCTACGGCCTCGTGTCTGACCTCGGCGGGCGCATCGCGCGCGACTACGACGTGCTCAACGACGACGGCGTAGCCTACCGCGGCCTGTTCTTGATCGACCGCAACGGAGTCGTTCGCCACCAGATCGTGAACGACCTCCCGCTCGGCCGCTCGGTGGACGAGTGCCTCCGCATGGTGGACGCGCTTCAGCACTTCGAGAAGAACGGCGAAGTCTGCCCGGCCGACTGGCACAAGGGCGAATCCGCGATCAAGACGACCCAAGAGTCCGTGGGCGCCTACCTCGCGAAGCGCTGATCACTCTCCCAGGGCGCGGTTCAACTCAGGCTCCCACAGGGGGTACGAGTTGCCGCCGCCCGAGAGGTTCTGCGCGTCGGTGACGAGCTGGCGTGCGACTTCTTTGAGTGCCTCCCGGCAGGCCGCTTCAGCCGGAGAGGCGCAGGAAGGAACGCGCGTTCTGATCGACGCGCAGGCGGGCGCGTTCCCCGCAGCGCAGGCCTTCTGCGAATCGAGGATCCTGAGCGCATCACCGTACTTGAGGATCGCAGCGCGGGGCGAGTACCGGCCCCGGCAGGCGGCCTGAACCTCGGCCGAGGGCCGGTTGCCGAAGGCGCCGGCGCAGGTCAGGCAGCTCTCCTGATACACGAGCCGCTGCGAGCCCCCGCACAGCGAATGACAGCCGTACACGGTGTCTGAGGCGTTCGTGACGTTGTGCTGGCTGCCGTTCGGGCTGGGAAAACGCGAGTTGTGCATGGTTTCATGGAAGATGAGTCCTGCAAGCGTGCCGCCGTTGTTGCTATGGCTCTTCCGGAGCGCAATACGCTCGTCGAGCGTGGAAGCCGTGATCGTGTCCCGGCGGATCGTGGAGGCGTCGTTGCGGTACTTGTCGTAGATCAGCGGATCGCCGGCGTCGAGGTGGAACGAGGGCTCACCCTCCCCGCCGAAACCGGCGTGACCTTGGCCGTAGTCTCCGGTGAGGAGCTGGCGGCGGCAGGCCGCGCCCGTCCCGCAGACCCGCGTGGCGACGAGGTCGCGCCGACTCGCCTCGCCCCCACACTGGATCTCAGGGCGCAGGGTCTGAATGGAAGACACATAACGGGCGGCGGCCGTGGGGTTGAAGTCGGCGAGGCAACCCACCATCTCTTCCATCACGCGGTTCGTGGCGCGCACCAGCGACTGCACCGCCTCTTGCGCGCGCCGCTGATCAGCCGCACTCCCGCCCGCGGGCTGACAGGACGCAAGGTTGATGCGGAATCCGTTGGGCAGGTGGAGCGACTGGTCGTCCCGGCAGGACAAGCTCGCAGTGTAACGATGAAACTCGGTCGTGGCGCGCGTAGAGGTCAGCAGAGCGTTCAGCCGCGCGCGGCAGGCGGCCTCGTCGAAGCTGCGCCCCGCGCCCGTGGCCCGCGTGCGCAAGCAGCTCAGGTACTGATCGAGCCCCTGCTGGAGCTGGGGCGGATCGGTGGCGTGAAAGTGGTCTCGCACCTCGACCGCGCCGAAAGGCTCCCAGGCGGATTCCGGAGGGAACACCGGGGGGCGCGCGCTGCCGCCCGATCCCGCCTGCTCACCCAGCGTACCTGCGGCGGCGCCCCTGCGAAGCTGAAACATCCGCGTGCGTTCCTGTGCGCCCTCCACGTTTGCGAGCTCGCGGCGGGCCCAGCCCGCGCCCTCGGGCGAGGCGTGGTAGCGGAGAACCTTCGTGAGGCGCTCGGCGCCGGGATCGAAGAAGCGGGTCTCGTGGAGCACAAGCCTCCCGGCCTGCCTGATTTCCACGACGTGGAACGCGGGCTCGTACGACACCGCCGTGACTTGCGACCAGGACGGATCGCTGCGCTCATCGATGATCGTGAACATCGCCAGTCGGCCATCCTCGTCGAACCGACGCTCGATCCGGAACCGTCCGTCGGCGTCGAGGTTCACCTGCGGGAACCGGGTTTGCGCGACCGTGAGGATCCCCTCGCGAAGCGCATCGTAGCCGGTAAGCGGCTCGTCGCTCTCGGCGGCTCGGGCGGGTGCCGCCAGCACCTGAAGGGCGATCAGCGCACCCCAGACAAACGCGACGACGGCGAATCGACCCCGATTCAGTCCCCGAAACCCCATCCCAAAAGAATATCCCGACCTCCGAGAACCGGGCAGGTGTGTCGTTGCGGACCCGGCCTCACTCGAGCAGCTTCCGGAGCGCCTCGACTTCTGTGACAGGCGCCTGGCAGGTCTGGCCCTCGCAGACGTAGGCCGTCTCCTTGCCCTGGCGGGGCGACCGGTGCTCGGTGAGGGGCGAGCCCTGCAGGGCCGTGGAGACCACGAGCGCGTGGGGCAGGTAGCGCGAGTCGATGAACTGCTTCAGCGGGCCTCCGCCCCGTGCATCGGCGGCGGGCGCGAGCACGACCTCCTTCACCGGGTTCTTCAGCCAGTCGAGCGCGATCAGAAGCTGAGTGACGGCCACCGGATGCTTTTCGAGGTAACCGGCGTAGACCTCGAGCGTGCGCTCGCTCTGCTTCTTCCACTCCTCGACTGCGAAGACTTCAGAGAGCTTCAGCCCGTTCAGCACGGCCACGGCCATGGAGCTCGGGAGCGCGTTGTCGTCCACGTCCTTCATGCGGGCGATGAGATCCGTACGGCCCGCTTCGGAAAGGTAGTAGCCCGCGTGCTCTTCGTCCCAGAAGCGCGCCACCGTCTGCGCATGAAGCTCGCGGGCGCGCTCCATCCACACCGGATCGAGCGTGGCCTCGTGAAGCGCGATGAAACTCTCGGCGAGGAAGGCGTAGTCCTCGAGCGTGCCCTGCCCCGCGGCCTCGCCCTC
>JADZFF010000191.1 GCA_020850015.1 Bdellovibrionales bacterium
AATCCAATGGAGCCTTGAAGCTCGCCTACGCCACCGAAGCTTTGACCTCGACAACCTCCACATGGACCTGCCTCTCGTTGGATTCTTCCGGGAACACGCGTGGCGAGGGCATCTCGTTTGTGTTGGGGTCGGACGATTCTCCCTATCTGGCGCACTTCGACTCCACCGCCGCCCAAGTTCGATACCTGCGGTGCACCTCGGCGATAGGCACATGCGTGACCACGGGTGGGTCTGCTTTCGCGGGCGAAAGCGTCGCCGCGACGGGAACTGCCACTGCGATTATCACCAAACCGTCGATTCGCGTGACGAGCGACGGAACAGTTTATGTCGCTCACTACTCCGGAGCCTTCCAGGCCTTGGCGATCCAATCACGGGCCCCGACGGAAACCGCTTGGACCGCGAGCTACGTGGATCCCAACGACGACGGCGGCTCGTTCACGTCCTTGGCCGGATCCTATCCCGTACTGCTCCTCAACGACTCAGAAAATCCCCTGGTGTTCTATCGATCCATGGAGAACTTCCTGAAGTACTACTCGCTTGAGCAGGAGTAGGCCGGTGGGCTACTTCCGCCAGCTTCCCCAGGGCACCGAGGCGTCGCGCTCCACCCGGTTGCGGCTGGCGATGTCGGCGAAGAGGTAGGCGCTCGGGCGCGGGATCCGCCGCATCGTGGAGTAGTTCATCTCGAAAAGCCCGAAGCGGGGCTCGAAACCCTCCACCCACTCGAAGTTGTCCATGAGCGACCAGTGGCAGTAGCCCTCCACGGCTACACCCTCGGCCATCGCTTTGTGCAGGGCCTTCAGGTGGTCGCTCAGGTAGCGCTGGCGGAAGGAGTCGTCGTGATCGGCGGTGCCGTTTTCGGTGATCACGATGGGCTTGTTCGGCGTGCGCGCTTTGATCTTCTTCAAGATCCGGTAGAAGCCCCAGGGGTAAATCTCCCAGCCGAGGTCGTTCTTCATCATGTCGGGGTTCGCCACGAGCTCCATGGGGAGCCCGCTCGTTCCGCCGAGGCTGAACTTCACCATGTCGCGCGTGTAGTAGTTCAGGCCGATGAAGTCCTGCGTGCCCGCGAGGCCTGGGATCACCACATCGACGTTCATCATCGTGGGGATCCACAGCTTCAAGCGGCCGGTTTCCACGGCGTCGTAGAAGCCCCAGTTGAAAGCGTTATCAAAGATCGAGGCCGCCACGCGGTCCACCGGGTTCAGCGGGCGGAGCGGGTCGAACACGCGCAGGTGGTGGGCGAAACCCACGCGCACGGGGCGCGACGCCGCCGAGGCCAGGTCGTGAAGTGCGGCATAGGCGCGCGCGTGCGAGCGCAGCATGCCCTTGATCGCGAGGACGCCCGCCGTCAGATCGTTCGCTTTCTGCGGCGGGATCAGACCCGCGAGGTATCCGCCCACGACGGGGACCATGGGCTCGTTGATCGTCACGAAGTCGCGGACGCGGTGACCGATGGTCTCGTAGACCTTGCGAGAGAATCGTTCGAAGGCCGCCGGAGATCCGTCCCACTCCCAACCGCCGCGGAGGCGCATCCACTGGGGGAGCGTGAAGTGCTGGAGTGTCACTATCGGCTCGATGCCAAGAGCGCGAAGCGTTTCAACCTCGGCGAGGTAATGGAAAAGTGCGGACTTGTCCCACTCGCCTTCGCGCGGCTCGATCTTGGCCCACTCCACGCTGAAGCGGTACATCGATACGCCGATCGTCTTCATGAGGAGCGAATCCTCAAGCACGCGGTTCCAGTGGTCGCAGGCGTCGCCGGATACGTCCCCGTTCTTGATCGTGCCGGGCTGGTGCTCGAAGGCCCACCAGTCCGAGTTCACGTTTCCGCCCTCGATCTGGTGGGCGGCCGTAGCCACGCACCACTTGAATCCCTGAGGAAAATTAAGAACTTCGGTCTCGGCGTGAACAACACCGCCAGACGACGCCAACACGGCCCCCAGAACGGGAGCGAACATTCCCCTGATCACCATTGGGAGAAAAGACCACAGGGTGCGTCAAAAGGCAATCGGGGGCTAGCCGGCAGGAGAGGAGTCGGAGCCACCCGGATCGGGGTCCGAGTCGGTCTGTCCACCCGTGGCGTTCGCGAGCTCCTGCTCGGTGCCGGCGTCGAGTGGTGCGCCCTCGATCGGGCGAACGTCGATATCCGAAGTGGCTTTGAGCACCGCGGAGAGCGGGTCGCGGCTCAGGTTGCCGGTGGCCTCGTCGACGACGACGTTTTTCTGAAGTCGACGAATGGTGTCGTCGGCCTTGCGCAGGCGCTCGGCCACCGCTTTCATGATCGTCTTCCAGTAGTCGGGCACCTTCGCCCAAACCGTTTCAAGCGAACGGAAGTCGATTTCGAGCGCCTCCACTTCGGAGAGCGCGACCGCGGCGGCGCTTCGGGGCATGCGGTCGAAAAAACTCAGCTCGCCGATCACCTCGTTGCCGTAAACCTTCGCGATCTCCACGAAGGCCGAGCCCTTCATCTTGCGGATGGAGACGCTGCCCTTCTTGATGAGATACATGGCCTGCGAGGACTCACCCTCGCGGAAAAGATGCTGCCCAGCCCGGTAGTAGCGTTTGGTCGGTTCCACGTCGTTTCATTCTGCCTACACATGGCCGGAGGCTCAAGCGAGCCAGACCGAAAGACCGATAGGACTCTGAATGAGGGTCCACCACGCTGTTGTTGTCATCATTTTGACGTCCCTCTCCACTGCATGTGGGGCGCCGGGCGGTTTCAGGCCAGGCAAAGCCACCGAGGCCCAGGTACGGGCGGCTCGGGGCGAGCCGGTCAGGACCGTCATCACTCCCGTGCGACAGGCGCGCGTGCTTGAGTACGCCGATGGCACCGCCTATCAGGTGGAGGGCGCGGCCGGGAGCCTCGTGGCCACTTACCGTCGCCCGCAGGCGCATGAAAGGGCCGTCCAGTACTGGCGGCACCGATGGTCGTCGGGTCCGGTGCGCACCGTGGAGCTGAGGGCCTTCAAGGGTGCCGAAGGCGAAAGGGCCGTCCAGCTTCTGGCGCCGGACGAGAAAACCTCGGTGATCTTCGATCAGCGCACGGGCGTGGTGCGCGAGGTGGTGGAATATGGACGCTGATCGCCGCCTTCCGCTTGGGATGCTCGCTCTACTCGCGCTTTTTCCGGGCTGCGCGCGCGACGCCGACCGGGCGGCCCCGGGCGTGCTCGCGCGTTGGGAAGAGAAATTCGGGATCAAGTCGCAGGGGGTGGGCCCGGCCCGCTCGCTTGCCGAGGCCCCAGCGGACGGCCAGGAGTGCCTGAGCGCGGGAAACACGCTGGATCGCATCAAGGCCGACGTGCGCGAGGCCGAACGCGCCACTTCAGGCCCCCCGGTCACGGGCAGCTGGAACGGCATCAATCTCTCCACGTTTGGCCCCATGGGCGGCCGGTTCCTGAAGGATCTTGGAAACACGCAGTATTCGGGCTCGGGCGTGAGATTCACAGGCTGCGCCACCATCCCCTGCGTGGTGAACCGGATCTACGGCGCGGACGACGACGCGATCCAGGGTTGGCGCCTCTACTAGTGGTACCTTTCCAACGGCACGGCGCTCGCGACGACGAACCTGATCCCGAGGCAGGACAGCCCGGACGCGGGCACCTACCTGGATGTCAGCTATTCTCACGACAAGTACCTCTTCAAGAACGAGGAGCTCGCCGGGTTCTGGGTGCTTTCACGCACGCTTGGACCGAGATTCTCCGCCCATTCGCGTCACAAGAGCCTTCACAGAATCCCCCACGGCTCCTGCATCGAAGGCACGAGGTGCCGGGAGTGCCTGGTGGAGGGGCCGAACGGGTCATGCTGGAGCACGAGCACGACCTGTGGAGTCGCGAGCCCCGCGGGCTACATCGTATTGATGGACGACTGCCTGGACTTCCCCTCAAGCGAGCCTGGCCCGACCGAGCACTTTCGCGGCGGCTTCTATCAAGGCGTGCCCCACGAGATCGCGCATCAGACCGACTTCGTCGTGGCGGCGGAGGACTGGGACCGCTACTCCGAAACGAATGCCGCCTTCATGGATATCAGCGGATGGCACACTATCCGTGAGACGGATCCAGACACGGGCGACACGAGCATGAGGTGGGCCGTGGAGGAGGGCAAGGAGGGCTTCGTGCGCGAGTACGCGGGAACCTCGCCCGCCGAGGACTTCGCCGAATCCACCGCATGGGTCCGTTACGCCGGGAACGCCGCGAAACGTGCGAGCCCCTTGAAGTCCGTTCACCTCGGAGCGTTACTCTTCGGTGGCCGCACCTTCGACGACGACGGGCTAATCGCGGGATACGCCGCGATCGGCGCACGCGGAATCGGCGCCGAGATTCCCTCAATGGTCGAAGCCTGCGTGCGCGACCACACCACGGGTCTGGGCGCGGAGCCGGGGCCGACGGTGCGTCCGCTCACGATCGAGATGACGCTCGCTCCCGCCCTCAAAGCCTGCATCGACCGCTCTTTCGAGCGCCTGGAAACGCGCGCCGTGGCCGAGCTGAAGCGCACGGAGCTCGAGGCCTGCGGCTTCCTCACTGCCGAGCGCGACCTGGCGCTGCGCCAGGGCTGGGAACGCGATCTGGCCTCGCAGGTGAACGACGTCGTGGATCGCCAGCAGGAGGTGGCCGAGCTCGCGGCCGCCTTGCGCGAGCTGCGCGCGCGGTTGGCCCGACGCATCGATCCGCGCGAGGCCTTCGTGAACTGTTTTCGAAGCCGTGACACCGAAGGGCGACCGGATCACGAATCCTGCTATGAGCGCGTGATGGGTGCGGCCTTCGATCACCACGCCGCAGGCGGCGGGGGCGCCCCCGATCTCCGCCCCGCGATCGGCGAGGAGTCGCTCGCACTGGAACGGGCGCGCTGGCTGGCCGAACGCACGCACGCGGATGCCGGAGAGCGCGCGGCTGAGCTCTATCGCGCGATGTTCGCCGGCGCGGACGAGGTGCTCGCGGGCGCGGCGTCGGACCGCTGGCGTGAGTGCTTGGCCAGCCCGGCCGGCACGCTTGATGCCGTGGAGGGTGTGGTGCTCACGCAGCCCTTCACCGGAGGCAACCAGTTCATCGCGGCCCATGTCCTGAACTGCGTGAACGCCCGTGCGCTCGAGGACGTCGATGCGGCCAGGGACGACTTCACCGGAGATCTGTTCCGTATCGACCACCCGGAGGCGAAGGCCTTCGTCCAGGGCGTGATCCTCCTGCCGAGGTACACGGCCGCGCTTCAGGCCCTCGCTGAAGAGGCGGCCCGCCGCGAGCGCGCCCAGATCCTGGAGCAGGTGCCCGCGCTGGCCGCCTCGGCCGAGGAGCGCATGCTTTCCGATCGGGCCTGGATCGCGGGCGCCTCGAGCGTAGATGACGCGCTTTCGCGGTGCTCTGGCCGTGCTTCCGCGGTGGTGGCCGAGCTCGCCGCCCAGCAGTCGGTGGTGTTCCCCCAGCTTTTCCACACCTTCGGAGACGCGCACGGGCTCGCCGCCAGCAGAGTCTGCCAACGCATCCGCGCCAGCGCCGCCTTCCGCACGGAGGTGGAGCGCCAGATCGCCCAGCGCTGGCAGGAAGCGTTGGGCCGGGTGGATGAGCTCTTCTACGCGCACTCGGTGGAGCGCGCGGATTACTGCTGGACGCAGTACCGGCGCAGGCACAGCGCAGCGGACCGCGCTTCACGGCGGACCTGCATGCGCAACCGCTGGGATCATCTTCGCGCGCGGACCTTCGAATCCTGGCGCGCGACTCCTGACGGGCAACGCTTCGCCTCACGCAATGACGACGTGGAGTCGCATCTGCGGAGACGCAAGGAGCCCCTCCTCCAGGAGGCTGTCCGGCGCATGGAGAACCGCCCCTGACCGTAGTATGATGGGGTCATGAGCGACACTGCGGCCCCATCCCGGATGGAGACCTATTTCAAGGATTACTCGATCTATCACCGGACGCTGGGCAACCAGCGGACTCACTACTTCGGGATCCCGATGATCGTTGTCGCGACGCTGGGGCTCTTCGCCGCGATCCCGGTTCCGACTGTCGAGATCGCCGGGTCGCCGCTGCTTCGGATCGATCCGGGGCTCTTGCTCTGGGCCCTGGGCTCGGCTTTCTATTTCAGGCTCGACTGGCGGCTGGCCCTACCCTTCGGGATCCTGCTGCTGGGCTTCTATTACGTGGGCCGTTCACTCTCGGTACCCCTGAACCTAGGACTCTTCGTCGCGGGGTGGGTCATCCAGTATGTCGGCCACCTGAAATACGAGAAACAATCCCCGGCTTTCTACAAGAGTCTCGTGCACTTGCTGATCGGGCCTTTTTGGGTCTTCGCCAAGCTCGTTGGCTATCGGCGTTGACAGTTTGCGGCACGACCATTAGACCCACCCTGCGTTCCCACATTTTAAAGAGAATCAGGGGGTTCTATGTCCATCCGAATGTCCGCCCGCGCCCTGGCTGCGGGTTTTATGGCCACGCTCTGCGTCACCATCTCCGGCGCCGCTTTCGCCAAGAAGCCGCTCGTGGGTTTCATCCTGAGCACGATGCAGGAAGAGCGCTACCAGCGCGATAAACGAGTGTTCGAAGAGACCGCCGCGAAGCTGGGCGCCGAGGTGGTGTTCGCCTCCTGCAACAACAACGAACAGACCCAGGCCGCGCAGGTCGACAACCTCCTTTCGCGCGGGGTTCAGGCGCTGGTGATCCAGCCCGTGAACGGCGATACGGCCTCCGCCTTCGTGAAGCAGGCCCATGAGGACGGCGTGCCCGTGGTGGATTACGACCGCCTGATCAAGAACGCCCCCATCTCCGCCTACATCACCGAAGACAGCCACACCGTGGGCCGCCTTCAGGCCGAGGCCGCGGTGAAATTCACCAAGGGCAAAGGCAACTACGTGCTCGTCATGGGTCAGGCCGGTCACTCCGTGGCGGAAGCCCGGACGGCAGGCGCCCTCTCGGTGCTGAAAAATTATCCTGAGATCAAAGTCGTCGTGAAGCAGTACCACCAGGGCTGGTCGCCGGCCCTGGCGATGAAGACGATGGAAGACGCGCTGACCCGCTACGACAACAAGATCGACGCCGTGATCGCCAACAACTCGGGCATGGCCCACGGCGCGATCCAGGCCATCGAGGAGCAGAAGCTCAGCGGCAAGGTCTTCGTGGCCGGCGCGGACGCCGATCTGGCCTCGATCCGCGACATCGTGTCGGGCAAGCAGCAGTTCGAGGTGCTGATCTCCATCAACGACATGGCCCGCCGGGCGGCCGAGGTAGCCGTGGCGCTCGCGAAGAAGGAGAAATTCGCCTTCGACGCCGAGGTGGACAACGGCATGGCCAAGATCAAGACGGTGAACACCCCCGTCTTCGGCATCGACAAGGGCTCGCTCGAGGAGCGCATCATCCGCACCGGATTCCACACCCGTGACGCAATCTTCGGGAAAATCTCTTCTCGAGCTCAATAACATCGGCAAGTCGTTTCCCGGCACCCGCGCCCTGGACGGGGTGACGCTCCGGCTGAACGCCGGCGAGGTGGTCTCGCTCCTGGGCGAGAATGGGGCCGGGAAGTCGACGTTGATGAAGATCCTCTCCGGGGCCTGGCCGCATGGCAGCTTCGACGGGGAGATCCGCCTGGCGGCTCCGGACGGATCGCTCGTGCCGGCGCGCTTTTCCGACACCCGAGACGCGCACGCCGCGGGGATCTCGATGATCCACCAGGAGCTGAGCGTTTTTCCCGAGCTCACGGTGGCCGAGCACCTCGCGATGGAAGCGCTCCCGCACTGGATCCAGTGGGAGCCGGTCTTCGCGAGGGCTCAGCGCTTTTTGGACACACTGGGTTTCGGGCTCCGCGCCCGGGACAAGGTGGGTTCGCTCTCGATCGGAAACCAGCAGTGCGTGGAGATCGCGCGGGCCCTGTACCGCGACGCGCGGATCCTGATCTTCGACGAGCCCACCTCGGCGCTCACCGAGCAGGAAACCGAGCGACTGTTCGGGATCATCGACCGCCTGCGCGCCGAAGGGCGGGGGATCCTCTACATCACGCATCGCATGGACGAGATTTTCCGGCTTTCCGACCGGATCTTCGTGCTGCGCGATGGGCGCGCCGTGGATGAGGCGCGAGCTCGAACGGACGCAGGCCCAGTGCCCCGCAAGGAGCTTGAAAACAAGCTCATCTCGGCGATGGTAGGACGCGAGATCGACAATGTGTATCCGCGGAAGAACCGCGCTTTCGGCGCCGAAGTCCTCCGCGTGGAAGGGCTTCGGGTCTGCGACTCGTCGGGGAATGCCCGAGTGGAAGGCGCTACGTTCCAGCTTCGAGCGGGCGAGGTGCTCGGGCTCGCAGGCCTGCTGGGCGCCGGCCGCTCCGAGCTCATGGAGGGGTTGTTCGGTGTTCTCAACGGCGCGGGTCCCAAGGGCCGCAGCTTTGGCGTCGAGGGCCGGATTTGGGCGCGCGGCAAAGAGTGTTCGCTTCAGAATCCGCGCGCGGCGATCGACGAGTACCTGGCTTTCGTCTCCGAGGACCGCAAAGGCTCGGGCCTGGTGCTCGGGCAGAGCGTCCGCTCCAATATGGTGCTGCCCTCGCTTTCTGCGGGCCGCGCGGAACTGACCCGGGCTCCCGGCGTGTTCGCCCCGGTTCGGGGCGTTGCCGAGCGGTCGGCCGTGGGGCGCTGGCGGGATGAGCTTCGGATCAAGCTCGCGAGCGTGGATCAGCCCGTGAACGAGCTGAGCGGAGGCAATCAGCAGAAGGTGGTGCTCGCGAAGTGGCTCATGACCGAGCCCGCGATCCTCTTCCTGGACGAGCCCACCCGTGGCGTGGACGTGGGAGCGAAGGCCGAGATCTACGAATGGATCCAGCGGCTGGCCGCGAAAGGCATCGGGATCCTGCTCGCCTCGAGCGAGATGCCCGAGCTGATCGGGCTTTGTCATCGCGTTATCGTCTTGCGCGAGGGCCGCTTCTCCGCCGAGTTCTCCGATGCCGACGTCACCCAGGAAAAAATCATGAAGGCAGCATCCCTATGACGACTCAAGGTAACCGCATCCCCTGGCGCGAATACCGCAGCCTGATCGCGCTGCTCGCGCTCATGGCCGTGCTCGCAGTGCTCACTGAGGGCACCTTTCTTACTGCCAGGAACCTCACCAACCTTTCCCGCCAGGTGGCCATCAACGGGATTCTCGCGGTCGGCATGACCTACGTGATCATCCTTCGTGGGATCGACCTCAGCGTGGGCTCGGTGGTTGCGCTCGCGGGCATCGCGGTCGGCTACACCCAGGTGAACCTCGGTTGGGCCCAGTGGGCGGGTGGAGGCCAGCTCCTGGGCGCTGTGCTCAGCACCGTGGCCGCGATCGTCGTGGGCCTGGCCTGCGGCCTCTTCAACGCCTGGTGGATCACGCGCTACCGGATCGCCCCCTTCATCATCACGTTGGGCATGATGGTGATCGCGCGCGGCCTGGCGCTCATTTTCTCCGATGGCGCGGCCATCGCCCCTCTCGGTGAGGCTTTCAACTCCTTCGGGCAGGGATACCTGTCAGGAGCGACCTCAGTGGTGCTCGTGGCGGCGGTGGCTCTGCCCCTGCTGGTAACCGCACTCCGATCGGTTACCGCGGGACTCGCGGCTCGCGTGGTTGAAATCTCGGCGATCGCGCTCATGGCCGGCGCTTCCGTTTACGCCTGCCTCGACTACCGGGGCATGCCGATCCCGGTGGTCGTTTTCGGCGCGCTCGGGATCGGGGGGATCCTGCTCCTGGAGCGGACGCGGCTGGGCCGATACGTCATGGCCATCGGGGGAAACCCGGACGCGGCATGGCTGGCCGG
>JADZFF010000192.1 GCA_020850015.1 Bdellovibrionales bacterium
ATCGTCGCCCAGCCCAAATGCGGCAAGACCGTCTACCTGCAGAAGATCGCCAAGGCCATCACCACCAACAACCCCGAGGTTGAACTGATGGTGCTGCTGGTCGACGAGCGCCCCGAAGAGGTCACCGACATGCAGCGCTCGGTGAAGGGCGAGGTCGTGAGCTCCACCTTCGACGAGCAGGCCTCGCGTCACGTCCAGGTGGCCGAGATGGTGCTCGAGAAGGCCAAGCGCCTGGTGGAGAACAAGTACGACGTCGTGATCCTGCTCGACTCGATCACCCGCCTGGCGCGCGCCTACAACTCGGTGGTGCCGCCCTCCGGGACGATCCTTTCGGGCGGCGTGGATTCGAACGCCCTCCACAAGCCCAAGCGCTTCTTCGGCGCGGCCCGGAACGTGGAGGAGGGCGGTTCGCTCACGATCATCGCGACCTCCCTCATCGACACCGGTTCCCGCATGGACGAGGTGATCTTCGAGGAGTTCAAGGGCACGGGTAACTCCGAGATCCATCTGGACCGGAAGCTCATGGAGAAGCGGATTTTCCCCTGTCTGGACATCAACAAGAGCGCTACCCGGAAGGAAGAGCTGCTGATCCCGCAGGCGGAGCTCAACCGGCTGTGGATCCTCCGAAAGGTGCTGCACCCCATGAACGCGCTCGACGCCATGGAGTTCCTGCTCGACAAGGTGAAGGACACCAAGACGAACGTCGAGTTCATCGGGAAAATGGGCGGTTGACCCGATCGGGTAGCCCTGATATTCGGTCGCGCCTATGAAACAAGCGATTCACCCCAGGTACGTGGAAGCTCGTGTGGTTTGCGCCTGCGGGAACACCTTCGAAACCCGCGCCACCAAAGACGAAATCCGTGTGGAAGTGTGCTCGAACTGCCACCCTTTCTTCACCGGTAAGCAGCGGATGATGGACACGGAAGGTCGCGTTGAGCGGTTCCGTAACCGTTACAAGAACGTCGTTAAGAAATAAGACCTTTTGGCATTTTGATCCAAACATCCGATCAAAACAGTCCATAACCAGGGTTTTCTGACTTTTTTACGGGGCGTCTCCTAGAATCAGGGGATGCCCCGTTTCATTTCCGTGGCCCCAACGCCTCGGTCCGCCGCCCATTTCGGGGGATCCACGCGGCGGTCGGTCTGGTGCAGGACGCGTCACTTCGTGGTGATGGTTGTTCGGCACCCCGACGGGCGCCTGGTGCTTCGCTCATTGCGGTATTCGCACCCGCGATTCGCCCAGCCGATCTGGGCCAGCCCCGGGCTTCGCATCTGGGTGCGGCTCCTGGAATCCCTGCGATGGAGCGCTGAGACCTGGGCTTTCGAGAGGCAGGTGACCGGAAGGAGCCTGTCCGTCATCCCGCCGCTCCTGGCGTTTTCCGCGGTGGTCTTCTGGATCATCGGGATCCCCTCGATCGCCATGGATGTCTGGGCGCCGGTGATCTGGCGGGAAAGCGACTCGGGCCGCTGGCTGGGAGCTGGGGTGGAGGCCCTGGCCCGGTTGGGGCAGGGCCTGCTGCTGCCGCTCTTGTTTCGGGCGTTGCCGCCGGCGCGGCAGGCGCTCAGGCAGGAGGGCGCACGCGCGCGGGCGCTTCATGCGATGGAGAGGCGCGAGGACCTCACCATTGAAAACGCGCGCCGGCACGCCTGGGTTCATCCCCGTTCGCCTTTCGCGGGCCTCTGGTGCTGGGGCATGGGCTGCGTACTTCTGCTCGCGTTCGTGGACCCTTGGGCTCAGAGCCTGCTGTTCGAGCACTTTGGCCACCCGGGCCCCTGGGTGAGCGCGGCCGCGGCCGTGCTTACGGGCGCCCTGACGTTGATGCTGGGCGCAGTCGGGGGAGAGCTCGCCGGGTTCTGGGCCTCGCACCGGGAGCGTTGGTGGGTGGCCCTGCTGGGATGGCCGTTGTCCGCGCTCCAGGCGGCGTTTGCCATGAAGCCCGAGGACGAGCGGGCGGAAGTCGCGCTGGCCGCGCTTCGGCAAGGCCTGAGAATCGAGCGTGGCCTGCCTTCGCCCGCGCGCGCGCAGAGCCCCGTGCGCTCGGAGGCCGGAGACGAGGAGGAATTCGAGATCGAACGGCTTGAGGAACTCGGCGGGATCCAGCCGGGGGCGGCGGATTTCGACGAAATCTGATATTCCCGGAAGCATGTTCGACAAGCTCGAAGCCGTGGAGAGGCGCTTCCATGAGCTGGAAAACCGACTCGCCGATCCCTCGCTTGCCGACCGTCCCGGCGAGTTCCGCAAGCTGTCGCGGGAGCATTCGGGGCTAATCGAGGTCGTGGCGGAGTTCCGCCGGCATCGCGATCTGACGAACGAGCTGAAGGCGAACCGGGAGCTGCTCGCCGACCGCGACGCCGAGCTCGGCGCCATGGCGAAGGACGAGATCCGGCGCCTGGAGCCCGAGCTCGAGGCGAGCGCGAAGCGGCTGCAGCTTCTGCTCCTGCCCCGGGATCCCAACGACGACCGCAACGTGGTGCTCGAGGTCCGCGCCGGAGCGGGCGGCGACGAGGCCGCGCTTTTCGCGGGCGAGGTGTTCCGCATGTATCAGCGTTACGCCGAGAAGCAGGGCTGGCGCGTGGAGCCCCTCTCCGCGAGCGCGGCGGGCCCCGGTGGGTTCCGAGAGATCATCGCCATCATCTCAGGCGGGAAAGTCTACAGCCGCCTGAAGTGGGAGGCCGGCGTGCACCGCGTGCAGCGGGTGCCGGAGACGGAGGCCCAGGGGCGGGTGCATACCTCGACCGTGACGGTGGCTGTGATGCCTGAGGCCGAGGAGGTGGACATCCAGATCAACCCCGCGGAGCTGCGGATCGACGTCTACCGGTCGGGCGGGGCCGGCGGCCAGAGCGTGAACACTACGGATTCCGCGGTTCGGATCACCCACCTCCCCACGGGCACGGTGGTGGCTTGCCAGGACGAGCGGTCGCAGCTCAAGAACAAGGACCGCGCCATGAAGATCCTGCGTTCGCGCATCCTGGAAAACGAGCGCGAGAAGGCGGCGGCGCTTCAGGCCGACGCGCGCAGGACCATGGTGGGGACCGGGGATCGCAGCGAGAAGATCCGGACCTACAATTTCCCCCAGGACCGCCTCACGGACCACCGCATCGGCCTCACCGTTCACCAGCTTCCGGACATCATGCAGGGCCGGATCGAAGAGATTCTGGACCGGTTGCAGGCCCACTTCCAGGCCGAGCTCTTGAAGCGCGAGGGCCTGGGAGGATGACCGTGGGCGAGGCCCTGGCCCTGGCCCGTGCGAGCCTCCCGGATCACGAAGCCGAGCGTGCGCTCGAGCACGCCCTGCGCGAGCCCGGCGGGGCGCGGCTCACGCGCCTGGACCTTTTCGAGCGGTCCGCGCGGCCGCTTGGGGCGCGGGCTCACACGGAGCTGAAGCGGGTGATCGAGGGCCGGCTGGCCGGCATCCCCCTCCAGCATCTCACGCGGACGCAGGTTTTCCTGGACCACGAGTACGAGTGCGGGCCGGAGGCCCTGATCCCCAGGCCCGAAACCGAAGTGCTCGTGGAGGACGTGATTCGCACTCTTCGCGCCGAGGCTCCGATCCTGGGCTGGGAGCTGGGGCTGGGCAGCGGAGTGATTTCGCTGGAGCTGCTCGCAGGGCTGCCCTCGCTCCGGATGAAGGCTTCGGAGCGGGAGCCCGGCGCCGCGGCGCTCGCTCGCAGGAATGCGGCGAGGATCCTCGAAAACCCCCTGAGGCTCGAGATCGCGATGGCCCCCAGTGCCTTGAGCGGCTGGGAGTCTTTCGGGGGGTTCGCGGACCTTGGGGCGGATCGCCCCGGTTTCCTGGTGAGCAATCCCCCGTACCTTGATCCATCGAGGGATGAGCTGCAGGAGGAGGTTCGTCGCCACGAGCCCGCGTCGGCCCTGTTCGTCGACGGGGCGGATCCTCTTCATTTCTATCGGCGCACGGCGGAGCAAGGCCTGGAGATTCTGGCGAAGGGCGGGTACGTCTGGATGGAGATCGCGCACGAACGCGCCGCCGAGAGCCTGGGATTGTTTTCCCGTCCGGGATGGCGTGCCGAGCTGGTACGCGATCTCGGGGGGCGGGAGCGGGTGCTCCGCGCGCGTAGGATCTAGCCCGAGGAGCGGCTGAAGAGCATGGACAAGATCAGGATCCAGGGTGGCAAGCCGTTGAAGGGCGCGGTGCAGGTGAGCGGCAGCAAGAACGCCGCGCTCCCGATTCTCGTGGCTTCGCTTCTGTCGGAGGGCGAATGCGTCTTCAAGCGCGTCCCCAGCCTGGAGGACATCCGCACCGTGCTCCGCGTGGTGGAAGGCCTGGGCATGAAGGTCGAGCTCGCGCTGGAGCAGAATCGGGTCCGGCTCAGGCCCAGCGGCAGCTCCACCTGCGAGGCCGACTACGAGCTCGTGCGCAAGATGCGGGCGTCGGTGCTGGTCTTGGGCCCGCTGCTGGCGCGGTACGGGAAGGCCAAGGTCAGCCTGCCCGGGGGCTGCGCCATCGGCACGCGCCCGGTGAATTTCCACCTCGTGGGCCTCAAGAAGCTCGGCGCCCAGATCGAGCTCGAGCAGGGATATATTCTCGCGAAGGCTTCGCGCCTCCAGGGCGCGCGCGTGCCCTTCGAGTTCCCGAGCGTGGGCGCCACCGAGCACCTGATGATGGCGGCTTCGCTCGCGAAGGGCGAGACCGTGCTGGAGAACTGCGCGCGCGAGCCCGAGATCGTGGATCTGGCCGATGCGTTGCGGGCCATGGGTGCGGTGATCGAGGGTGACGGCACGGAGACGATCCGCATCCAGGGCCGCGAGTCGCTCGATGGCTGCGAGTTCGAGATCATGGGCGATCGGATCGAAGCGGGAACCTTTCTCGCGGCGGCGGTGGCTACGCGGGGTGACGTGACGGTGGAGGGGCTCGCGCCCGTGCACCTCGAGGCCGTGCTCGCCAAGCTCGAGGAGGCGGGCGCCCAGATCGAACGCGGCCGCAGCAGCATCCGCGTCGTGGGCAGGAACCGCGCGAGAGGCTGCGACCTGACGACTCAGCCCTTTCCCGGGTTCCCGACCGACATGCAGGCGCAGTTCATGAGCATCGCGGCCGTCGCGGACGGAACGTCTGCGATCACGGAGACCATCTTCGAGAACCGCTTCATGCATGTGCCTGAGCTGATGCGCCTGGGCGCCGACATCCGTCTGAGCGGGAATACGGCGATCGTGCGAGGCGTGGACGCGCTCAAGGGCGCGCCCGTCATGGCCACGGACCTGCGCGCCAGCGCGAGCCTCGTGATCAGCGGTCTCTGTGCCGAGGGCGAAACGATCGTGAACCGGGTGTATCACCTGGATCGGGGCTATGAGCGGATGGAGCGGAAGCTGGCGGCTCTGGGCGCCCAGATCGAGCGCGTGAAGTAGGTATAGAGGTAGGGGGGGCCTACTCCGCCTTCTCGTCGAGCATGGCGCCCTTGCGTACCGTGCCTGAGCGGCGTTGCGACTTCAGGCTCTTGCGGTAGGAGCCCCGGCCCAGCCACTGTTGAAACTTCCCAGGGCCGCTCTGGAGCGTCCGAAGCAGGTTGATGAAGGCATGGGAAACGCTGAGCCCCGGCTGTGCGGAGGCCGGGCGGAAAGTGGGCCCCTCCTCCGGGCTGGCCGCAAGCGGCGATGCCTTGGGCTCGGATACGGTCTCCTGCGCCTGTTGGGCCTTGATGATCTTTTGGGGCTGAGGCGGGGCCTCGGAACCCTGCTTTTTCTGGCCCTGGGAACCCGAGGGGTGGCGCTCAAAGCGCGGGGTGGACTCGCCACCGGGGTTGGCCGCCGAAGGCTTATCGACCGCCTTGATGGGCGAGAGGTACTTGCTCAGGGCTGCGCTGACACGTTGGAGCAAACCAAAGCTCCCCTTCTCTAAACGGCGTATCGGCGATTGGAGGTCAAAGCTTGAGTGGCGTTTCCTGAAGTCATTTCAGTTGCTTCCAAAAATAAACCGATTTAGTGGTACTAGGCTGCGAAAAATACTACGCAGCAGGTAACGCTCCGTGTTGACCGAAAGAAACACCCGAGGTAAACAGTTGGTCAATTCAGGGGTGAATGAGAACGGGCCTGAACCCGCATTGCAAGGAAACCAGAGACCTATGGGCAAGCAGCACGGAGATATCTTCGCCAAATGTTACACCTGGGAAGACGCCAAGCGCCTTCAGGAAGCCGGACTTTACCCGTTCTTCCGCGAAATTGAGTCCACCACGGGCTCGGCCGTGGTCGTCGACGGCAAGCGCCGGGTGATGATCGGCTCGAACAACTACCTGGGCCTCACCCACCACCCCCGCGTGATCGAAGCGGCCAAACGCGCCGTGGAAATCTACGGCGTGGGCTGCACGGGCTCCCGCTTCCTGAACGGCAACCTCGACCTGCACCGCCAGCTCGAGGAAGGCCTCGCTACCTATCTGGGCAAGGAGAAGGCCCTGGTGTTCAGCACCGGCTTCTTCGCCAATCAGGGCGCTCTCTCCACTCTCGTGGGCCGCTCGGACGTGATCTACAGCGACCGCGAAAACCACGCTTCCATCATCGAAGGCACGCGCCTGGCCTTGGGCGACACGCTCAAGTTCGCGCACAACGACATGGAAGACCTGGAGCGGATCTTGATCCAGACGCGCGACAAGTACAAAGGCGCTCTGATCGTTGCTGACGGCGTGTTCTCCATGTCCGGCGACATCCTCCAGCTTCCGAAGGTCGTCGAGCTCGCCAAGAAGTACGAGTGCCGCGTGTACGTCGACGACGCTCACGCACTGGGCGTGCTCGGTCCCAAGGGCGAAGGCACCGGGCACCATTTCGGCTGCCAGGACGACGTGGACCTCGTCATGGGAACGTTCTCGAAGAGCTTCGCTTCCATCGGCGGGTACATCGCCGGCAAGGCCGACATCGTGGACTACATCCGCCACAAGGCGCGGCCCTTCATGTTCAGCGCGGCCCTGCCGCCGGCCTCCACCGCCTCGGTGCTGGAGTGCCTGCGCATCGCGCAGGAGGAGCCGCAGCATCTCCAGAACCTCTGGAAGAACGCACGCAAGATGTCCGAGGCCCTCACGGGCATGGGCTACAACACGCTCAACAGCCAGACACCCATCATCCCGCTGCTCATCGGCGACGATCTCGAGACCTTCGCGTTCACGAAGGCCCTCCACGAGGCCGGCGTGTTCGCCACCCCCGTGGTGAGCCCGGCGGTGCCGAAGGGCTGCGCGTTGATGCGCACGAGCTACATGGCCTCGCACTCCGCCGAAGACCTCGACTACGCGCTCACCGTGCTGAAGAAGCTCGGCGAGCAGTTCGGGATCCTCGGCAACGAGGAGCGCATGAACGCCATGAACGAGCTCGCTCGGAACCACTTCGGCCATCGCGCTGTAGCCCCCGCCTGATCGCTCATTGATTCCCGCTTGCACCCCGCGGTAGCCTTCAGGGGCAATGGCAGAGATCCGTCGTGTGCTCTCGTCCAAGGACTGGGCCGCCTTCGTGGCGCTCGGGCACCCGAGCGAGCTGCGGACGCGCGAGGCGGTGGCCTGGCTTGACGTGAACGGCAATCCGTTCTTTCGCCACTCCTACCTCGCGGCCTTCATGGCCTGGGACTCCGGCAAGCCGGTGGCCCGCGTGGCCGTGGTGATCGACGAGCTTCGGAACCATCTGAGGAGCGAGCGGGGGGCATTTCTTTGCCTCCTCCACGCCCCCTCGTCGTCGGAGGTCAGCCCCTTGCTCGAAGAGGCCTCGCGGTGGGCTTCAGGACGGGGCGCGGAGGTGCTTTGGGGGCCCACCACGCAGGGACTCAGGCCCGACGGTGGGCTACCGCTGAATGAGCAAAGCCGCCCCCTTCAGTCCGCGTTCAAGGGCGCGGGTTTCTCGAGAGCGCTCGATCTTCACGCGTTCGCGATCGACGCGGAATCGCGGGCGTCGGAGCGGCTGTTGATGCACGCCGAAAGGCTCACGCGGGGGCGGGGTGTGAGCGTGCGAAGCATCAACCCCTCCAGGTGGGAATCCGAGGCAGCGCTCATCCTGAACCTCTATCAGGAGAGCTTCCAGGGTGACTGGCGCATGGGGCCCTGGGAGCCTGCCGAGGCCCTGTACCTAGGACGGAGGTTCAAGAGGACTTGGGATCCGAAGCTGATCCTGGTGCTTGAACAGTGGGGGAAACCCGCGGGATTCGCCCTGGGCCTTCCAGACCTGGATAGCCCGCGAGGTGATCGCGGCTTCCGCATCGCGGCTTTGGGCGTGCGGCCCGGCCTGAGGCATCAGGGATTGGGCGCGGCGCTCTACGCGGAGTACCTCCGCCGCGCGCCGGAGCTCGGTTACCAGAGGGCCGAGGCCGCCTGGGTTCCCGAAGGGAACGGCCCAATGCTCAAAGCGCTGCGGCGCCTCGGAGCCAAACCCTCCCGCGTCTCGCGCGTTTACGAGCGGCCGCTGAACGGCTAGCATTCCGGACTGGGATGAGAATTCTCGGCATCGATCCAGGGTCGCGCGTCACAGGCTTCGGCTGCGTGCGTGCGGGGGGGCGTCAGCTCATCCATGTGACTGACGGCATCTTCCGCCTGGAGAGCTCGCGGGGGCGGTCCTCGCCCATGGAGCTGCGGCTCAAGCTGCTTTTCGAGGGCTTGAACGAGATCATCCTGGAGTGCCGGCCCGACGTGCTCGTGATCGAGAAGGCCTTTCTCCACAAGAACGTGATGTCGAGCCTCAAGCTCGGGCAGGTGCGCGGGGTGGTGCTGCTCTGCGGGGCGCTGCACGGGCTCGAAGTGGTGGAGTACCACGCCACCGAAGTGAAGGCCTCCGTTGCGGGATCCGGCCAGGCGGACAAGCTTCAGGTTCAGCGGGGAGTGCAGCTCCTCGTGGGCAAGCGGGAGTTCGTGGCACATGACGCCTCGGACGCGTTGGCGCTGGCGCTTTGCCACGGATTGCGCGCGGCCGCCCGGCCGGCGCTCAGCCAACTGCGCGCCGCGGCTCCCCGAGCATCCGGCAAGGGCCGTGCGCGCCGCATGACGATCGCGGAATCGCTCGGACTCTCGGGATCGCGCCCGCGTCGTAAGCCCGGCGTTGACGCGAACGGGGCGGACTGAGAAGTTATCCGCCTCGCGATGATCGGCTACCTCAAAGGTCAAATCCTGGATCACTCAGATGGCCTCTGCCTCGTGGCGGTGGGCGCTGCGGAGTCGCGCGTCGGTTACCATCTCCATGTTCCGGCTTCGGCAGAGTACGGTGTGCTGGAGCGCGGCCGATCGGCGGAACTCCACGTATATACCCACGTGCGAGAAGACGCGCTGGACCTCTATGGGTTCCTGACCGTCGCTGAGAAAGAGCTTTTCCTGGCGCTCCTGACGGTGAACGGCGTGGGCCCGCGAGTGGCCCTCTCCGTTCTGTCGGCCGCCGGCACCGAGGCCTTCGTGGCGGCCGTGCTCGGCGACGACAAGGTCTTCCTGACCCGCATCCCCGGCATCGGAAAGAAAACCGCGGAACGCCTCAGTCTCGAACTGAGCGACCCGATCCAGAAACGCGTGGCCGCGGGAAGGCTGCCCCGGCCGGGGGCGGTGGGGTCGGGGTCCGCCCGCAAAGGCTCAGGCGCGAGCTCGCGTCCGGGCGGCGCCGCCTGGACGGACGCGGTTCAGGCGCTCGTGGGCCTGGGATACCGCGAGGGCGACGCCGAGGCCCTGCTTCAACAGACTCTTAAGGACTTCGGCGAAGCTGAGCCCCCGCGCGACTGGAAGGCCGAAGAGTGGATCCGCGCAGCCCTGAAGCGTGTCAGTACCTGAACACCGAGGAGACCGCCCGATGACGCTCGAACGTTCGCCTCTGCCCTCGGACCGCATCGTGAACCCAGCGCCTGCGCCGGACGACGCCGAGGAGCTGGGGCCGTCCGCTGGCCCCTCGCTGCGGCCTTCGAGCATGGACGAGTACATCGGCCAGCGTAAGGTCGTGGAGAACCTGAAGCTCTTCATCACGGCGGCTCGTCAGCGGGGCGATGCGCTCGATCACGTCCTGCTCGCGGGCCCGCCCGGCCTGGGGAAGACCACGCTCGCCCACATCGTGGCGCGCGAGATGGGCACGCAGCTCCATTGCCTCACGGGCCCGAACGTTGAGCGCAAGGGCGACCTCGCCGCCGTGCTCACGAACCTCCAGCCCGGCGACGTGCTCTTCATCGACGAGATCCATCGGCTCCCGAAGGCGCTCGAGGAGGTGCTCTACGGGGCGATGGAGGACTTCAAGCTCGATCTGATCATCGGGCAGGGCCCCGCCGCCCGCACGCTTCAGCTCGATCTTCCGCGCTTCACGCTCGTGGGTGCCACCACGCGCACGGGGCTGCTCACCAACCCCCTGCGTGACCGTTTCGGAGTCCAGCTCAGGCTGGATTTCTACCCGCCTGAGGAGCTGGAGCGCGTGGTGTCGCGCTCCGCCGGGATCCTCGGCGTGCCGATCGGAGCGGACGGCGCCTCCGAGATCGCGCGCCGCTCGCGGGGCACGCCCCGGATCGCGAACCGCCTGTTGAAACGCGTGCGGGATTTCTCGCAGGTGAAAGCCGGCCGCGGCGGCGACGCCTCGATCACGCGGGATGTGTCTCGCGCGGCACTGGCGCTCTTCGAGGTGGACGAGCGCGGCCTCGATCCGATGGACCGTCGGATCCTTCTGGCCGTGGCCGAGAAGTTCGACGGCGGGCCCGTGGGCGTGGACAATCTTTCTTCCGCCCTGGGCGAAGATCGCGAGACCTTGGAAGAGGTCTACGAGCCGTTCCTCATCCAGGAGGGCCTTCTGCAGCGCACGCCGCGTGGCCGCGTGGTGACCCGGGCCGCGCTCCAGCATCTGGGCCTGCCCGATGATCGCCTTCCGCTCATCGATCTGAGCTGAAAACTCCCATTATTACGGGGACTTCAGTGTGTTCAAAAGCGCACAGCCGGCTTCGCGAAAGTGTGTGATTTTTCGCACAGTCTTGCGTGAGTGGCATTGTGGCGACGCCTTGACGCTTCAATGCATTGCATCTAGTAATCGGAATCATAGAAGAAATCTTTCGTCGCACTGGGTCTGGAAACGCCTGCCCAGGATCGATTCCCGGGCATGAGCCTTGCTCTACTTAGGGCTCGGGTTCAGCGGGAAGGATCAGGACGTATGTTGCAAAGAACTCTCAAGGAAAGTTTCACCCTCAAAGGGATCGGACTCCACTCGGGGCGCGCCGCCGCCGTGACCGCGCGGCCCGCGGTGCCTAACACCGGCATCCTGTTCGTGCGCACCGACCTCCCGGGCACTCCCTCGGTGAAGGCCAAGGTGGAGCACGTGGTGAATACCCAGCTCGCCACCACCTTGGGCGATGGCTCCTGCCGAGTCTCCACCGTCGAACATCTTCTCTCCGCCTTTCTCGCCTTCGGCGTGGATAACGCCGTGGTTGAAGTCGACGGCCCGGAGATCCCCATTCTCGACGGCAGCGCCCGCGAGTTCGCGCGCGCCATCTTGAGCGTGGGCACTGAGTCGCTGCTTCAGTACCGCCGCGTGATCCAGGTGCTTCGCCGCGTGGAAGTGAAGCTCGACGGCAAGTGGGCCGTGATCGAGCCCTCCAACGGCTTCGAGGTTCATGCCTCGATCGACTGGGATCATCCGCTTATCGGGTTTCAGGAGTTCGTTTACGAGCAGGGCCGCACCGAGCCCGAGGACATCCTCGACTGCCGCACCTTCGGGATGCTGGAGGACGTGGAAGGTCTGCGCCGCATGGGCCTGGCCCTGGGCGGCTCGCTCGACAACGCCATCGTGCTCGACCGCGCCGCGGTTCTGAACCCGGGTGGCCTGCGCAGCGCCGACGAGTTCGTGCGCCACAAGGTGCTCGACGCCATGGGCGATCTGGCCCTGGCCGGAATGCCTCTCCAGGGCCGCGTGCGCCTGCACCGCTCGGGGCACGACCTGCACAGCAAGCTGCTGGCGGCCTTGCTTTCCGACCCGCGCAACTACGAGGTTCGCGAGCTTTCCGGCGCGGATTCCGAGGCTCAGGGCGCGGAAGCCCCGGCGAGCCTCGCCCTGGCCTACTCTTGACTCTGGTTTGACCGTTCGCTAGGTTGGCGACTTCATTCCAGGTTTCTGTAAGGTCGGAGCGTGGCGCAGCCTGGTAGCGCACTTGCATGGGGTGCAAGGGGTCGCTGGTTCGAATCCAGTCGCTCCGACCATTTTTCCTAAACTGCATAATTTCGACCGCATTATCCCGGAACGTTGATCGCCTACCGACGTTCGTACATCTCCGACCCAACCCCCTCGCCAGCCTCTCGATTCTCCTTTTTCCCAAATCTGACTTTCGCCGCCCAACAATTATCCATTCATTTAGCTCGTGACCCCTCTCTCGAAACCTATGGTTGAGGGGGAGGGGTCACGAGCGGTCGAGTTACAGGCTCAAGCTTGGGTAGGCGGCGATCCTGTTGAAAGCGTGCCTGAAACTGAGGACTGAAGAGTCTGATGAGCACCGTCCAGGTTGGTCCGCCTCGGTCCACCCCGAGGTCCACCCTATTGGGGCTGTTTTCACGATCGACGGAGGTCCGCCTTAATGCCGCCGATCATTTCTTGAAAGTACTTGTCCCGATCTGCTCGCGGTCCGTCGTTCGTATCGATAACTCCTTGGACAGCCCTCGTAACGCGCTCAGCCCCAAAGAGCTGAACTCTCATCTGCCAGAGTGCAAAGTTTTTTGAATTGGCGTCTGATGGTGCAACCGCTGCGCGATGAAGCGCATCTAAGAGTCCGAGGTAAGCTTCTCGTTTTTCCTGAAAATGGCGAGCATCTGATGCGCTCCTCTGGCTCAAAAAGTGGTTCACGACACTTGTAATCAACGACCCGATCCCAAGGCCACCGAGGAGTGGGAGAAGCCAGCTGATCTGGTCCATCATGCCGCCTTTTTTCCGTGAAAAGAAAACGCAAATGTAAGCGTCGCCTTGCACGCCCCAGCAATTCGAGAAAGCAGTTCTAGCGACGGTACTCGGCTATCCGAGCCGGACTCAATGCGGCTAACGACCGCCTGTGTGGTCTTGGCCAGCTTCGCCAACTCGACCTGGGTCAAGCCGGCTCGCAGACGGGCGGAAAGAACCGCATCGGCGATCAAGGTTTTGGCCCTTTCAGCCTCGAAGAGAACGCGGATTTCCGGGTCTTTCAGCAACTTCTCAACGAAAGTCTTGGCAGACCGATACTGTTTTTTCTTCATAGGCCTAGAACCTCCTTCATTCGTTTCTCAGCTAAATCCAAGTCCCGGAGCGGGGTCTTCTGTGTCGACTTCCGGAATGCGTGCAGGATCACCATCTCTTCCGCAGTGACCAGCACATAGGCCATCCGAAAGCCTCCTCCAGGAGAGGAGAACTTGATCTCCCAGAGCTTGCCCCTCAGCGGTTTGAACTGAACGCGACTGTAGGCCAGCCCGAACTGCTCAAGCCCTACCAGCACTTCTGCGAATCGAGCCTGGTCGCCCTTGGGCAAGGATTCGATGAATTCTTCGATGGGTGAGCGGCCGGATGGGAGTTCATAGAAGTTTACCTTCACAGATAAAATATACCCATATGGACGTATTAAGTCAACACCTCAGAACGGCCCTCTGGAAAGTCACCCGACTTGGGACGAGAACAAACCAAGGCAAGCCAGCAGTTGCCAGATTCTGCAGTTTGAGCAACTCGGGCGACCATTTAATTTTTCGGCGAAGCCTCGACTGGATTCGAACCGGAGGAGCGGCCGCGACGGCCCGAGCGCGCGGGGGCGAACCACGTTTCAATTGCAGCTCGAAATTTTTCTGATTCGTTGGCGATCTGGCTCAAGCAGCTTTCCCACGCTTCTCCGGCTGCACCATGATCTCCAGTCGGTATCCCAAAGCTTTCAGAACCTTAAACACCATGTCAAAGGTGGGGGTCCGACGCTGGTCGCCCTTTTCCAGGCGAGCAATCAAGGGTTGGCTAACGGCCGCCGCCTTGGCCAGTTGAGCCTGCGAAAGTCCTGACTTTGCCCTGAGGTCGGCCACAAGCCTGGCGATCTGGAGATAAAAACGCCGTTCGTCGAACCCCAAGCGGATCTCGTCATCCTTGAGCTTGCGCTCCAGAATCGTATCGAGCGAAACACCCGTTGTCCTTTTAGCCTTCATCGCAAAACCTCCTTCAGTCGTTTCCTTGCCAACTCAATCTCTCGCTGCGGCGCCTTCTGGCCCTGCTTCTTGTAGGAATGCAGGACATGGATGAAGTCGGCAGCCAGGTTCACGTAAAAGAACCGCCAGCCGCCTCCGCTCGTTCGAATCTTGATCTCCCAGAGCTTTCCGTCGATCTGACGGAACTGGCAGCCCAGGGCATTGAATCCATGCTGGCGGATGTCTTCAAATACCGCGAGGATCACCGATTGATCCGCTTTCGGGAGCTCGTCGAGGAAGTCTTCAAAGTAGCTGCGTCCCGAGCGGGAACGGTGAAACTCGATTCTCACCTAAAAACAGTATAACCATTTGGTTATTGAGTCAAGGGATTGATTGTAAATCGCTCCCAATAAGATAAAGGCTGCCTAAGGTATTCAAGCAGTTACCCGATTCTGCAGTTCAGGAAACCCGGCCGACCATTTCTCTTAAACTGCAGATTTTCGACAGCTTCATCCCAGACCCGTTCGTTCACGCGGCCGCCGTTGCATTCTTGCGGTTCATCATCTCTTGCGGAAA
>JADZFF010000193.1 GCA_020850015.1 Bdellovibrionales bacterium
CGGCACGTTGGCGTAGGGGTTGTAGCCAGAGTGGCCGTAGTACCCCGGACGCGGGCGCGGATCATAGTGGCCGCCCGAGTAGCTGGTGTAGGTGGGAGCCGGGTACGGGTTGTAGCCACCGTAGTACGACGGCTGATAGGTCGTCGGCGTGTACACGGTGCCGTAGGAGTTCCCGTAGGTGGAACCGTAGGGGTACGCCACGTAAGGATCGTAATAGGTCGAACCGTAGTAACCCGGCGCGGAGTAAGAGGGCGAATAGGCCGGATAGTAAGGGTTCGATCCCGATCCGTAGGCGCCCGAGCTGTAGTACGGCCCCGAGTGGCGCACGTAGAAATAGCGATTGTGGCTGCTGTCGTAGCGGCAATCGTAGTGATCGCCAGAGTTCCAACCGTATTGGGGGCCGCTCACCCAGCCAAGGGCCGCCGCCAGGACGTAGCCGGTATGGAAGTAGGCGGAGCCGCCGTTATGATGGCCGTCGTAGAGATCGCCCGACACCACGCAGTAATCGACGTACTGGTAGTCGGACGAGTAGTCGTATCCGTCGTTGTGATCGGCTTGGGCCGCGCAAGGCAGCATCACAAGGCCCAACAGAGCCGCGAAGAGATTCTTGGTCATGACACAGTTCCTTTCAGAAACTTGGTTTACGCAATGGATTGCGGTGGCCAAGAGCAAGAAGCGGGCCCACTGGTTCATCGCTGAACCAGCGATCAAACCCCTGAATCCCCTGGGCTTCCTTTTCTGTAGTAATCGTGTCTTCTATTGAAATGCGCTGCGCCATGGAGTCAGAGCGCCCCCGTGCATGGAGCCACACTGAACCTGGCGGTGACTCAGCGAAGCTGTCGACGAGGCTGCGAGGGCTTCTCCTGCGCGGGATCGCGGTCGGATCGGTCTTCGCTTTCGTCCGCCTCCGCCGCGGCGGGCGCTTCAACGTCGCTCTCCGCCTCCGCCTCGCGGATCCCCTCGCGCTCCTGGCGCTCGGCATGACCCTCGAGCGAACGCGGCCCGACAAGAAGCTCGCGCTCACCCGCACGAGCGCCGAGCGCGGAGAACCCCAAGACAGCGGCCAAGATCAGAACTCGTCTTCCGAATGCCATGACTCTCCTCCGTGTTCGAGCCTTCCCCATCCTGGGGTTCGCTCCTTCATCTTACGCAGGATGGTCACGAACCGTGACCGGGCAAACGTTACCGCGATGACGCCCCGGGCTCGAATTGCCGATAGAAACGGTAGTACGCGTAGATGCTGACGGCGTTTCCGAAGTGCCAGAAGGAATGCCCCGTGAATACGTGGTTATCTGGCACGCACACCACCCGGGTGAGGTCCAGCGCCCACACGAAAAGACTCAGGCCGAAGCTGAGCGCCGTGCCCCAGAACCAGCGGTAATCCACGCGCCGCTTCTGGCCGCGCCAGAGCGCGATCTCGCTCAGACCCGTGATGATGATCAGGAGGCCGAAGATCGGAATGCCCGCCTTGGCCCAAAGCAGCTGCGCGAGCGCGGCCCCGATGTTCCCGGCGACATAGACAGCCGTCAGCGTCCGCGCGCCGACCGGGGCCCGCTTTTCCTCGCGCAGGCGGCGGTAGTTGAGCAGCAGGAAGAGCCAGGCCATGAGGTACATGGACGAAAGATCCAGGAAGCTGCCCCACCGGGTGAGCGTGGCGTGCAGGGCCACCGAGAACACGCCGATCGCGATCGCGATCGGACCCATGAGCGTGAGGAATCCGTGCAGGCGCTCCTTGCGGGCCGCGCGCATCAGCAGGATCCCCACGATCACGTAGCCGATGCAGCTGATGCTGTTCGCGGGCTCCACGACCCAGCCGCAGACATTGGCCTCGCAGAAGTCGACCTCGGAAGGCGCGAAGGATCCCCACGGGCACTCGGGCGATTGCAGCATCCCCCGAGTATCTTCCCGCGCGCGCGATCAGGGCAAGCAGAACGATCGCACGGCGCTTTCGTGCCGGGAGAGCTCGGTGGAGCGCATGGTGTATGGCACGAAGCGCCCGTAGGCCCAGCTCAGGGATTCCGCGCCGTGCGTGTAGTTCACCTCCTGCGGCGAGCCGAAATTGCTGTCCACTACCACCATCCGGTAACCCGTGGCCGTGGGGCTCATGGCCACCACGAGCCAGGCGTGCGCCGGGATGCCGGGGATCTGGAGCATCTGGTACATCACCCGCCCCTGCCTCACGCTCGCGTAGAGGCGGTCCATCCCCCGCTCCAGCAGCGGCGCGGAGGTCTGGGTGCCGCCCTGGAGCCCGATCAGCCAGCCGTTTCCAAGCCCGCCGTCGAGGATCTGCCAGCCGTTGAGGAACTCCTGCACGTCGTCCCAGTACTGAGCGGTGAAGGCGCGGAGGTTCGCGAAACCCGGGATCTCGACGACCTGCGTGCCGGCGCGGAGCCGCGCGAGAATGCGTTTCGCGCCCGCGCGGTCGGGCGGGGGAAGTTCCGGACGGTAGAGCGCCAGGTAAGCGGCCGCGCGCGTGAGACGTGAATGCCACCAGCAGACCCCGCTGTTCGCAACACCGCCGTCGTTCACATGCGCCAGCAGGTGATCCGTGCCCGAGCCCAGCCGCCGCTGCGCGAAGGCCGGATCGGCCGCCGAGTCGCAGAACTCCTGCCGCGCCTCAGCCGCGTTGCCCGCTCGGGCAGGAGCTGAGACACCGGCGCCAAGCCCCAGTACGAGGCAATATCCGAAGAATTCCTTCACCCAGATCGAGCCCATCGAGATCCCCCCATCGACAGCCCCCGCGATCCCACGAATTCCGCCCTCTACCTAACGCATCGCAACGGAATCTCGGCTGGTGCGACCAAGGGCGCATGCCATGAGGCGTGTTAGTCTTGGAAATCATGCTCCTTCTACTCACCCACCTCGGCGTGACCTGGATGCTCATGGGAATCTCGTGGGTCACCCAGCTCGTAACCTATCCTCTGTTCACCTCCGTGGGCGGCGCGGCCTTCCAGGAGTTTCATCGAGCCTACGTCTCCCGGATCGGCCCCCTGGTGGGGCCCCTCATGGGAATCGAGCTCGCGACGGGCGCCGCCCTCCTCATGCAGGAACCCTCCGGGCTGGGCGACACCGTGGCCGCCTCGGGACTCGGCCTCATCGCCGGGATCTGGTTGCTCACGGGGCTCGGCGCCGTGCCCAGGCACCGCGAACTGGAGGAGGGCTTCAACGAGGAGGCACACCAGAGCCTGGTGCGCGCCCATGCCCTGCGCACGCTCCTCTGGACGGCGCGCGCGCTGCTGCTCACCGCCGCGGCGGCGGGCCTGATCCGCTGAGCCCTACCAGGGGATCGCGATTCGGCGCGCGCGGTTGAGGGCCGTCCGTCCCAGAGGGTCGGTGGGGCGCCGCGGGCCGATCGAGGCCGCGCGATCGATGCGTCTCGATTCGCGATGCAGCGATTCGTAATGGGCCACCAGGCGACCCACATGCTGCCCGATGCGGTGCCTGCGCGTCGCGGCCTCCGACCACTCGGCCGCCAGGCTCTGGTTCACGAGCGTGCCCGCCGGGTAGCCCTGCGCGGGAAGCCTTCCATATGCCTCTTCGAGCGCGCGCGCGCGGGCAAGCGCGGCCTCCCCGCGAGCGGTGAGCGCGATCAGGGCGTTGGCCGTGGCCACCAACCGCGAGTCGAACACGTTCTTCGCCGAAAGGAGCACTTCCGCCTCCACCGGACCGTGATTCTCGTTCGACCACTTCAGGTTCGCGACGCGCGCGAAGGCTCGGCGGGCCTCCAGATAACCGGCCAGGCGCCCGCCGAGCCGGGTGGCGTGGCGCTCCTGTTCCGCGAGCGAGGACTCCAGCTCCTCGATGTTCGCGCGCTCGCCGGATCTCGAGAATGTTCCCGTGCCGAAGAGCTCGAGGCGGGCCTCGGCCGCCAGGGCCTCATCCGCTCGCCTGCCCATTTGTTCGAGCTCCTGCCTGAGCATGCCCCCGCGGCTCATCATCTCGGATTGCGCCCGCGAGCGCTCCGACTCGAAGCTTCCCGCCAGGAACAATCCGGCATGGGCGCTGGTTGAGCCTGTTTCGAGATCCTGCAATAGGGCGCCTTGGAGCAGCCCTGTGAGCCCGAGATCGCTGTTCTCCACCGCGAGATTGAGCGCCAGGCGCAGGTTCTTCTGGAAATCGGTATCCACGGCGCCCGAGGCCCGGAACGCGAGGCTCGGGATGCCCCAGATGTCGTCGCGCCGGGCATGGAGACCCAGATGGAACGTGGTGGTGGGCCCGGTGTACCCGGCTTCGGCCTCGAACACGTGCCTCAGCGCCGCCTCGGTGTAGAGCTCCCAGCCCGCGGGGCTCGCGAAGCGCGAAAGCCAGCTTTCCCGGAGCGCGAGCTCCAGCGCCCGGCGTTCCTGATCCGGGCCCGGATCGATCCTCTCTGACAGGCCCGCCGTGACCTCCAGGCCCGGAATTCTCACGCTCATGCCGCCCCGTAGCCGAGGGTGGAAGTGGATCCCGAGATCGTTCACAGAACCGTACCAACCGAGCCGGAAGCCCCTCTCGCTCCAGTTGAACAGGGTGCCCGAGTGGCTGAAGGACCCTTCGTCCGTCACCGCGCCCGCGATCAGCACGCCCAACGCGATGAAGATGTCGCTGTCGGCCACTGCGCGCTTGATCCGGTTCCATCCGGCCATGTCGGTGGGAAAAAAGCTATAACCTGACAGCATGAATACGGCGAGATCGGCGATCTCGGAGGGAGTGAAGGTTTCGCCGAGCACGTCGAGCACGAGCGTCTTGAGCTGCTCGCCCGTGGCCTCCGTACCCGTGATCGCGAATGAATCCGAAGGCAGGCCCGCGCCCCGCTGGGCGACCACCCGGTGGAGGAGCAGCGGCTCCATGCGCGGCACCCGGCCCGAGAAACCGTAGTAGATGGGGTAGCGGAGATAGAGAGGCAAGAGCTTGAGTTTCAGAGCCGTCGACTCGTTCAGCTCCCAGGGATTGCCGATGGCTCGGTCGATCTCCGCTTCGCTGTCGAAAAGCTCGAACTCCTCGAAGAAGACCAGGATCGAATCCTTGGCGCTTCGCCAGAGCGAGGGCTCGGTTGAGGTCGGAGGGGGGAGCTCCGGCGCGGCGAGATCGGGACTCTCGGCCCAGGCGACGCTGGCCGCACCCCAGCCCTTGAGCATCAACAGCATCAACAGCATCAACAGCAGGAACCCGATTTTTCCGCGCGCGGCAGTGCGAGGGAAGTGCAGGAAAACCTCCGGTGGCGATCCCAAGGATGGCCCGGGCGGAGTTTCCTTTGTTTGACTATTGTTGTCAACAATACTTTAGGAGCCTGTTGCGCCGGGAAGTTCGCGGAATACAAAGTAAACCGCCCCTACCAGACAGAGCCCCGCCCAGAGAAAGTTCCAGCTGGGCCGCACCCCCATCACCCCAACGGCGAAGCCCGCGAAGACGACCAGGGTGAGAACCTCCTGAATCACCTTGAGCTGCGGGAGCGTGAAGTGCTGGAAGCCGATCCGGTTCGCTGGCACCTGCAGGCAGTACTCGAAAAAGGCGATCCCCCAGCTCACGGCAATGGCCGCCCAAAGGGGCTTTTGACCCATGTATTTCAGGTGCCCGTACCAGGCGTAGGTCATGAAAACGTTCGACAGCAGGAGAAGCGATATCGTTGCAGCCATGGGGGTATCCAAGCCTCCGCTGTTGGATTATCCAGCTCGCCATGCGGCGATTCAAGGGATGGCTGGTTCCCGGCCCCGAGGCTCCGGCCTGGGAGCAGGTGGAGGCGGGCGCGGGGCGCACCGCCGACTCCCTTTCCGGCCACTGGAAGCTTCTTCAGCTCGAGAACGGCCACCGGTTTTCGTCCGACGACGTGCTCACCGCCTGGTACGCCACCGTCTGCGCCGGGGCCGTGCACCGGGCCCTGGACCTCGGAAGTGGCCTCGGCACGGTGGCCCAGGTGGCCGCCTGGCGGCTGCCGGGCTCCCATTGGGTTACGATCGAGGCCCAGAGCGAGAGCATCGAGCTGGCGCGCCAGTCCGTCGAGCTGAATGGGCTTTCAGCGCGATTCGACCTCCGTCAGGGCGACTTCCGCGAACCCGGGATCCTGAAGGAGGGCGAAACCTTCGACCTCATCACGGGTTCCCCCCCCTACTTCCCTTTGGAAACTGGCACCCACGCCGACCACCCGCAAAAGGTAGCTTGCCGCTTCGAGCTCCGAGGTGACATCCGCGCCTATTGCGAAACCGCCTCGCCTCGCCTGGCGCCCGGAGGAGTGTTCTGCTGCGTGTTCCCGGTGCGGCCCGATCACCAGGAGCGGCGCATGCTCGAGGCGGGCGCTGCGGCGGGGCTCACCCTCTGGCGACGCAGAGACGTGGTTCTTCGCGAAGGTGAAGCCCCCCTGCTGGGCCTCTTCGCCTGGGTTCGCAGCGACCACCTCCCCGACGATCTCGCGGGGAGCGGCCCCTGGGTGGAGCCGGCCCTCATTCTTCGGGCCGCCGACGGGTCGGTGCATCCGGAGTATCGCCGGATCAAACCGAGCTTCGGCTTTCCGCCCACCGGGCGCTGAGGCGCTCAGTCGCCTTTCGCGAGCAGCGTCCAGAGCCCGATGGCGATGAACATTCCGCCGGAAACCCAGCGCATCACGCGCGGATCCAGGAACTGCGCCAATACCTTGCCCGCGAGCACACCCAGGGCCCCGGCGAGCGCCAGCGCGATCACCACGGCCAAGAGCACCTCAAGCAGCCGTTGCGAGCGAGCGGAGGCGGCCACGGCCGCGAACTGCGTCTTGTCGCCCAACTCCGCCAGGAAAATCGTGGCGAAAGTGGTCGCGAAGAGCTTCCAGTCCATATTGGCGAAACCGACTTTCGAATTCCGCTCAGCGTCCGCGGGCGAAGCTGGCGTTGAAGCGCGGCGAGAGGTTCGTGGCGCGGTTCAGGCGCTGCTCCACGAGGCGGTCGGCCGCCTGGTACGTGGGGATGCCCTGTTTTTCAGCGATGTCGAACACCTGGGCCACGTTGTTGTAGATGCCCGAGCAGATGCGGTAGGCGCGCTCCTGCGAGTAGCCTTCGAGCTCCACGTACACGTTCATCAGGCCGCCGGCGTTGATCACGTAGTCCGGGGCGTAGGCGATGCCGCGCTTCTCGATCTCCACGCCGTGGCGTTCCTGTACGGCGAGCTGGTTGTTCGAGGCGCCGGCCACGATCTGGCATTTCAGGCGTGGGAGCGTCTGGTCGTTGATGATGGCGCCCAGGGCGCAGGGGGCGAAGATCTCGCACTGAACATCGTAAATCTCGTCGGGGTTCACGATGCCGTCGATCCCGAGCTCCTTCTCCGCGCGCTGACAGGCGGCGAAGTCGATATCGGAGACGATGACCTTGGCGCCTTCCTGCTTCAGGAGGCCCGCGAGATGCCAGCCGACGTGGCCAACCCCCTGCAGAGCGACGGTGAGGCCCTTGAGGTCATCGCGCTTCATCTTGTGCTTCACCGAGGCCTTGATGCCCTGGAGCGTGCCGAAGGCGGTGAGCGGCGAGGGGTCGCCGGAGCCGCCTTTAGCTTCGTCGATGCCGGTAACAAAGGTGGTCTCTTCAGAGACGTGCTCCATGTCCTGCACGGAGGTGCCGACGTCTTCAGCGGTGATGTACCGGCCGCCAAGGGTGTTCACGGCTTTGCCGAAGGCGCGGAAGAGCGCGTCGGTCTTGTCGGTCTTTGGATTGCCGATGATCACGGCTTTGCCGCCGCCCAGGCGAAGCCCGGCCGCAGCAGCCTTGTAGGTCATGCCCTTGGAGAGGCGAAGCACGTCGGTGAGGGCTTCTTGCTCAGTGGCGTAGTTCCACATGCGGGTGCCGCCCAGAGCGGGACCGAGCGTCGTGTTGTGGATCGCGATGATGGCCTTCAAGCCAGTGCCGGGATCAAAGAAGAAGCTGACTTGTTCGTGGCCTTCTTTGTGTACGGTCTCGAAGTATTTCATGTGGAATTCCCCTTCCATTCCGAGCTGATGACACAGAGCAATACACTCTTCCGACCAATGTAATCAACATCAAAGACCAAGCCGAATTACTCTTCTCGATCAGAGTTCATTAGCTTTTGTACTGATGTCGCCTTTGGGCTCGAAGCGCAGCATAGGTCCATGAAAAGCAGGAAATCCAACGATTAACGATAGTTCGGCGGCGAATAACCCTCTTCGATGCAGTAGCCGTTCTCATCGATCACGTTGCTCTCCACCGGATAGTCGCGGCAGCCATTTCCGTCCCAATCCGTACTGCTGTGAAGCCGGTCCGCCGACAGACCGCTGTTCGAGGCGGTGGGATCCTGGGGAAAGGCGCCCGGGTGACCATTCAGGCTGCTCCCCCCGTCGTGCACCACCGCGTCGCCCGAAAACCGAACGCCGCTCATCTGGATCACCACGTCACCGATGGCGAGAAGGTCACCGGTGAGCGAACCGCCCTGGATGCTCACCCGCCGATGCTCGGCACCGGCCCCCAGGGTCAGCGTCTTGAACTGCCCATCCTCCGAGTGCACGCCCACCATCTCCACTCCGCGCAGCTCGACGTCGCTCACGTCGCCATCGAGCACGCTGCCCCGGATGTTCTCCAGTCTCCCGCCCGAAACCGAGAGTTTTTCAGCTCCGTTCACAATCAGGGGATGGCAGGAGATCGGACAGCTCGCCACCGCCGTCACATCGTTCAGCGTGACCGCGCCTGCGACATCCCGGATCCAGACCCCTCCGGGCCGCATCATGGAATCCGAGCTGGAGATCACCCGGGCATTGCCGATAGTGACCGACCCGTCGAAATCCCCGATACTCAGGAGCGCAGCGACGCCCCGCAACTCCACGTTCCGGATATCCATCAGGTTCTCTTCTCTCGAGCTCTTGGGAGCTCCCGAGAGGAGCACGCGATGCACGAAAGACAGGAAACCCTCCCCCTCCCTTTCGCGGTTCCTGTCGGCCGAATCGGCCTCCAGGATCAATCCGGCCTGCATGGCCCCCGTCGCGATCGACACCGCACCGTTGATACCCACCTTGGCGGGCACGCCAATCAGGCGGCGAAAGGAAATGTCGCCCTTCGCGCGCAAATCCGTTCCATCGAACGCGACCTCGCCCTTGGCGTCCGCCGCGTTGACGTACAGCGAGCCTTCGCCCGTGACCTGGGCCATCAGCATTTCCTGAACATTGCCCGCGAGCGTGGCTTCGAGGTTTCCGCCGATCTCGACACCGCCCAGATCGGTCTTGGCGGAGCACTTGACGTCATAGATGAAATCTCCGGTCATGACCGATTGCCGCGCCTTGAGGTCCAGACAAGGCAGGTCGCCCACGTTGCGGATCTGCACCGCGAGATCCCCGCTCCGAAGTTCCTTGAGGCCGAGCTCAACGTCGACCGGCAAGCCCGCGGGCGAGTCAAAGCTGAGGCGCTCCTGGGCAACAAGATCCTCCAGCGCCGCAACCACTTTAGACTCGGACGCCGCAAATCCCGCGCACCGAATCAGGTCGATCGCGACGCGCCCATGGCGGGACCCCAGCGAAGCCAAGTCGAGCCGGGGCAAACCAAAGCTGAGCCTGATCCCGTCCGAGGTATTGGCGTGGGCGTCGACCGAAGCGACCTCGTTGCCGCAGAGTTTGACCTTCATCCGGCTGCTGAGATTGGAGTTCATGTCGAGGTCCATGGCGCCGCGAAGCCGGGTATCGACTTCGAGGTTTCCAAACCCGCGGTTCTCGTTGAACGCGACGTCGGCCTCCGGGGTCAGCCCCGTCAATCGGATCGACGCTTCACCGCTGCTTCTGCCCGCCCCCGCCAAGGGCTGGTTGGCCACGATCGCATAGGCACTCGCCGCCACCTCATCCACTCTCAACTCAAGCTGAGAAAGCGAGTTGCCGACGACTCTTGCGCCTCCGGTACCCGAGAGGTGGACCACCGTGGGGGCGGAGATCTCATTGGACTGCAGCTCCACGGGTCCGTCCGACTCGAGCGATACCGAGGGAGCGGTGATCACCATCCCAGACAAGGAGACGCCCCCCCGTGACGTGATCACCAGAGGATGGGTTGAAGCCAATCCGGTCTTGAACCCCTGGCCAACCTCAATCCGAACCCGGCAACTCAGATTCAGCTTCCCGTCGAGCAGCACGGGCTGCGACCGCCTGATCTCGACCACTCCGTTTTGTCCGGGCTCAAGCCTCAAACAGACATCGTCGATCGCCGGTTGCAGCTCCGCAAATTCGGTGGGTACGCCCGGCGCGGGCGAATCGACCAAGAACACCCTGATTTCAGTTGCTTCTGCCCCGACAGAGGCTTTCGAAAACACGAGAAACCCCAGAAAAAGGACGCGATTGAGTATGTTCATCACAGGCGGCGATAGCCGCTCGGCACACGTTAGTCAAACCGCGGCGACGGCGCCCCGAGGCCCCAAGAGCAGAGCCGTGGCCAGAGCGACCCGCGCGCCCGCGCCATCAATCAGAGTCGCGCCCGATGAGATCGTCGTACGCGGACTTCAGGTCGATCTTGTTCTCGGTATCGCCCTTCTCCGGATTCAGGTTCCAGTTGAGCTTCTTCGTCCAGGGGTAGGCCTTCGGCGGCGTGGTGGCCTTTCCTTCGGGCACCAGCACGCCCTGGCCGGCCTTCACCACTACCTCTTTGCCGGAGATCGAATCCGTGATGCCCACGCGGCCTTCGTTCACGCACATCCAGAGATCCTTTCGCTCCTTCCGCTGGGAAATGGCCGCGTAGAACTTCGTACCCCGGACGCCCATCGTAGCCGAACGCGTGCGGACGAAGAAGCGGATCGGGCCCTTTTTCGGAGCCGCGCCCTGCGGCGTGGCCGCCACCGGTGGGACCTCGGCGAAGAGGCCGCCCGCCGTAAGCTCGACCTCGGGCACGCCGGCGGACTTTTTCAGCACCACGGTGCTCTCGGAATCAAGCTTCAGGAGCACCCCGTTGTCCCACTTCAGGATGACCGAAGCGTCCTTGCCGGTGGTGACGGGCGCGCCTTCCGCCACTTTGTCGCCCTTCTGAACGAATGCGCGAAGCGACTGCACTTCGCCCTTCGAATGGATCAGCTCGGCCTCCGCCGCCTGGGACGAGGGAGCGCCCGCGGACGCGGCGAGAAAAAAAATCCCCAACGTGGATACGAGACTGCGTTTAGGCATCCCAGCAGTCTGGCATGCCCCTCGATCAGACGTCGAGCGTCAGGCTTTGGGCGCGTCGGGCTGCCGATCGGGATGCGCGGCGGCGAACGCGGGGAGCCCGCGACAATGTGCATCGATCCGAGCCGCGTTCGGCCAGCGCGTGACGTCGAGCTCAAAACGCCTCGCATTGTACATCTGCGGAATCAGAAACAGGTCGGCCCAGCTGAGGTCGGAGCCCACGCAATAGGTCCCAGCCGAGCCTCGAAGCTGAGCCTCGAAGGCGTCCATCCCGTTCGCGACCCAATGACGGTTCCACTCCACCACGCCGCGCTCCGTTTCGCCGTAGCGCCGCTGAAGCTCCCGGTTCAGCCCCAGATTCTGGAGCGGCTGGATCCCGGAGTTCACGATCTGCGCGAGCTCCCGGGCCTTGGCGCGCTCCCAGGGATCCCGCGGCGCGAGCGCGGGCTTGGGCCAGCGCTCCTCAAGATACTCCAGGATGGCCGTGCTCTGCGTGAGCACTCGCCCGTCCTCGATCGCCAAGGCCGGCACCTGGCCCATGGGGTTGAGCCGGAGGTACTCGGCCTTGCGCTGCTCGCCACCGTCGCGCACCAGATGAACGGGCAGATTCTCGAAGGCGAGCCCCTTGAAGTGAAGCGCGATCCGCACCCGGTAGGAGGCGCTCGAGCGGTAGTAGCCGTATAGCTTGAGGTTCGCGCTCACTCGGGGCTCCTGTAGGGAACGACTTTCTGTTGGATCGGCCCGAAAATGGAGCGCCCCTTCCGGTCGAGCATCTCGATCTTCACCGAGTCGCCATGCTGCAGGAAAGGCGTGACGACCTTTCCCGTGTCGATCTGCTCGATCATCCGCCGCTCGGCGAGGCAGCTCGAGCCGCGCGAGCGGTCGGCGTTGCTCACGGTGCCGCTCCCGATGATCGTGCCAGCCGCGAGCGGGCGCGTCTTCGCCGCGTGCGCGATCAGCTCGCCGAA
>JADZFF010000194.1 GCA_020850015.1 Bdellovibrionales bacterium
CTGTGGTGATCACAAAAAGATTTCCGCTTTTCGCTGGGTCGACTGCCCGCCTCGTTGCCTTTTCATCAGTCCAAACTTCTCCATCGTAATCAGGATCGCCTCTCGCTCTGCTGATCTCCGAGCACGATCCGAATCCGTGCTCAATCGGGCGGCTTGAATGCGCTCGCAGCAGCTCTTGTAGAACCGAGCACGAATGGTTTCATTGTAATGCACATCCATCCTATCGTCGATCTGGTCGGCCGTCTTGAACCCAAGGCGCGCTCTGAGCCGGTTTTGATTCAGCACCCGCGTCGAGCGAAGCCACGGCCCGATCACGGAGTCGACGCTCTCGTGTTTAGTCCCGCGCCCAAGGCCGGACACGCCCTTGTGCTCGCACATCGCAACCTCGACGCCCGCGTTGTGCTGCGGGGTTCGAGGAAGCGATCGAAGGTGGACTACCTGGTTCGCCCTCAGGTACGCAGCCACACTTTGCTCGGTGTAGTTGGACCCATTGTCCGTCATCCACACGAGCGGCAGGCCGCGATCACGCTTTGACAACTCCAGGAGCGCGATCACCTCCCGGTGGCTTGCGGGTGGCCCCGCCGTCCAGGCGATGGTTTTTCGGCTCGCCCGGTCCCGGATCACCTGCGCTTCAATCGGGCGGCTTTCCGCCCGCCCCAGGTGCGTCCCGTCCTGCGCCCACACCGTGTTCGGCACCAGAACCGTGCTCGTCTTGCGCAGACGTCTGGCTCGGTTTCTTTCGCGCTTCCGCCTGCGCGCCTTGATCTTCCGCACCAGCTCCTGCACGAGCCGCGTCGGCACCTGGCCGCGAAGGGCCTCGAGCACCGGCCGCCAGCCCGGATACCCCTGGCACTTGAGCTCGCGGGCGACCTGCCACAACGCGCGCCTTCTCAGGGCCGCCGAGTAGGATGGCCGCCCGAGGCGGGGAGAGGACCCCTGGGCAGCCCTCTCCCTCCAGTTCCTCAGCGTTCGCGGATCGACCTCGAGGCGCTCGGCGACCTCGCTAAGCCGGTAGCGACCCTTTGCCTCCAGAAGAAGCTTGCCGATTCTCATCGCGAGCTCCCGCCGGTACCGGACCGTTCTTTTTCTTCCCTTTCGAGGCGCTTCCGTTCGCACTCTTCTTCTCCGCTTCCGTCGGAGGTTCCATCGGGATCGTCGCGTCCCGGCAGCCCGGCATCTCGCGTAAGACCGCGATCAGCCGATCCTGCATCTCCACCGTCCGCTCCAGCTCCGCGATCCGCTTCTTCAGATGCTTCGGATCCTCGTCCTTGTTCAACACGGGCCCTCCCTTCAGGCGCACCTTCGGTTGGTGCAGCAATCCCGCCACCATACCCGAGATCGCCTGCTGGGATAACTGCCACACCCGGAGCGTGGGCTGGTTCAGACGCTTCGCCACCTCTTCCTTGCTCATCCGACCCATCCAGTATTCCATGATCAATGCTGCCTGCGCATGCGCCTTCTCGCGCTCCTCCGGCTTCGCCCCCTCCCACAATCCCTTCACCGGGATTGCCGGTCGCGGCATCTTGAACCCCCTCCGCCGGCCCCCGCGGCGCTTGCGTTTCTCTGTTCCCTCTTCCTCCAGCTTCCCTTGGATCGTGACTGCGTTCGTCATGCTTCTCTCCCTCCGTTTGTTTTGAATGACCAAATTCCCTGTATTCCAGTGCCTTCTTCAGCCCTCCTGGCATCTGCACCATGAGCCTTCCTCCCTCGCCGTGCATCGAAAGCTGCTGATCGCCGATCTGGCCCACCAGAAAGACGGGGGTTCGCGGCGCCTCGCCCAGAGCGAGCCGGAGCGCGTTGCTGGCCACCGTCGCTTCGATGGCCTTTCGCACCTCGCTCTCCTGTCCGAAGAATCGGTCCGCCGGCGTCATCCCGTCGATCCCCTGGTGGGGTCTGAAGTGGTTGTAGTGCTCGACGAAGTGTTTGAACCGCTCTCGTGCGTCCGCCAGGTCCTGCGGCTTCGCGCGATCCCAGAACTCCTCGCCCACCGTCTCCCAGAGCCGCTCGCACTTGCCGAGCGTCTGCGGGTGATGCGTGCGCGACTTGATGTGCTCGATGCCCTCTTTCGCGAGCAACTTCTGGAACTCGCTTCGGCCCCGCCAGCTGTAGTACTGGCGCCCCTGGTCTGTCAGAATTTCCTCAGGCTTTCCGAATCGGCTGATCCCGGATTGCAGGGCCTCCACCACGAAGTCCGTCGTCTGCCGCGGCGCCAGGTTCCAGCCCACGATGAAGCGGCTGTAGTCGTCGAGGAACACCGTGAGGTAGATCCGCACCGAGTGGCGCGTCAGCACGTAACTCGTGATGTCGCTCTGCCAGAGCTGCATGGGTCGCGCCCGCTCAAAGCGCCGCACCTTCTTGTGGCGCTTGGGTTTCTTCCGCCGCTTCGGCGGCGGCGGGAGGTCCGCTTCCTTCAACGTCTTTCGGACGCTTCCCGTCGAGACCTTCACGCCCCTGAAGCGCCACAGAAAGTTCCGCACGCTCTTGATCCCGTGGTTCGGGTGCTCGATCTTGTTCTGGATGATCTCCTGGCGCACGGGCTCCGGGAGCCGCTTTCGGCCCCGGCGCTTCTCGCCCTTCCCGTAGATCCCGCGCTCCAACGCCTTCGGGCCCTCGGCCTCGTAGATCTGCACCCACTTCTGAAGCGTGCTCGCGCCCGAGACTCCCCAGACCTTTCCGAAGTCCTTCAGGCCCATCCCGCTTTTCAAGTACGCCTGGACCGCCTGGATCCGCTGCTCGGGCGTGTAGGGGCCAGACTTGCGTCCTGCTCGACCCTTTCCCACGCCCGCCTTGCGTCTTGAACCCCGCTGCTCGGCCACGATCCAGCCCGAGAGGGTTCCCTGGGGAACTCCGCTTCGCTCGGCGAACTGCGCCTGATTTAGCCCCGAGCTCCTGAACTCCGCGAGCAGCCGCTCGCGCTCCGCAGCGCCTCTTCTAACCTTCTTCATCTTCGTCTCCTTCCGGGGTTCAAGACCCCTGTTGGGAGACGGGCATTCGATCCCTGCTCTACGCGTTAACCGGAAAGACTTTTGTTACACCCCACA
>JADZFF010000195.1 GCA_020850015.1 Bdellovibrionales bacterium
CTTCGACATCGACCGAAGCAAGCTTGGAGCAAAGGAAAACATCCTCCTGCACCTGCAGTACATTCCCATGGGCGTGAACAGCGCCACCCCGCCCTGCGATCGCGACTCGGATTTCGCGTTGGCTGAGAAAACCTACGTGTTCGAGGACGACGGCACCCTGACGGACATCTCGCTTCCGGCATTGGAGCCCGCCAACGACGAGATTCTCTTCACCGGCGTGGGAGACACCGTCTACGTGGGGCAGCTACATTCCAAGTTCGGCGCTGTACGCTTCGTGATGTCCACCTTCGGAGACACGAACGGCAACTACGCCGAGGAATACTGGAATGGGTCGACCTGGTCGGCGCTGACGATCGCCGACGGCACGAATGAGTTGTCCCAGAACGGCTCCATCTCCTTCTCGGTCCCGTCCAACTGGGCGAAGACCTTCGCTGGCGATTCCAGCGGAGCCCCCAATGAAATCGATGCCTATTGGGTCCGCTTCCGCAGGACTGACGCAACGGGCACGGACCCGATTGTCGCCTCGATCGACGTGCCCTTCGCCTACCCCGCCTCCGGGGCGAGCTCCGAAGCGCAGGACAACTGCGTGCTGGCCGACGACAAGGTGCTGGGCGTGAAGGAGCGCTTCACCGATGCGCAGAGCGCCCAGCTCAAGGTCTACCTCCTGGACGTCGGCAACGTGGATATCGAGACCATTCAGGGCAGCACCCAGCCGCGCAACCTGACCAACGGCTACATGGAGCGGCCCAAGGTCGTGGACACGCTCGCCGTGCTCGGCGCGGCGGACGGCCAGCTGCGCGAGGAGCAGCTATTCATCCCCCTTTCGAATCACTCGGGCATCAACCGCATCCGGGTGGAGCGGGTGTTGGGCTCGGCGATCCTCGTTGGGGCGTCGGTTTACAGGATGGGGCAGTAGGGACACATGACGGGGACCAGGACATCGGGGATTTACGGCGTAAACACAGGGCCTTGGAACCTCCAAGCCCTAGACACCGCCCAAGGCTCAGACAGGGGTAGCGAAAGCGCAAAATGAACCAGGGTTTCGAGGACTTCCAGCAGGTCAAGCTCCGCGCGCTCCTTCGGTGTCGAAGGAATGGACGGGTGTCTGCTCCTCGTGCAGGGTTCGAAAGCCCACAACCGCTCGAATTCCTTCAGAACAGGCCCGAGACGCACGCGGCTTGCACTACTCCCGGTGGGGGTAATGAGAGTATGCGGGGGAATGCTTCGAGGGGCCTTGGCGGAAGTTCGCGCGCGCTCGGCGCGGCGGTTGCCTTCGCCGCCTCTCTCGCCCTGTTCGGCTGCAACAACAACTTCGTCGACAACCCGGGCGTAGGCAACGGCCTGAGCACCGGATCTGGAAGCCCCGTCGGAACCGGCGGCGACTCCGGCAGCACGGGGGGCACTCTCGCGCAGCTCGAGCGCGTGGTGCTCTCGAGCGCTGATCCCACCGGCAGCCTCGACTTGATCGGCGTGACAGATACGGGCCAGTTCGGCATCCTTTGCGGAGGAGAAGTCGCCGAAGGCGGGGATGCTCCCTGCCGGTGCAAGTACCGCTTTTCCGCGGGATCGAGCCCTGAGGAAATCGAGGTTCTCCCATCCTACGTGGAGGCGGATCTCATCCGCTGTCCGAGAACGGAAATCAGCCCCTCCGCCACTGCCGTTGAGGTGAGCATCAATTTCCTGACCCAAGGCCTCTACTCCAACGAGGTGATCATCCCGCTGAATCAGGATATCGCCACCATCGACACGACCCTGCCCTCGTCCTTTCTGCCGGTCCATAGGTACCAGTGCAGGGAATACCTGTTCATTCCCTATCTCTACGCCACATCCACGGACGCGATGTACGACCCCTTCCAGTCCGACAGCACCCGACTGAGCTTCCCGATCAATTTCTACACCACCAACATCGGTGGAACGCTGATGGCGCGGTACGCAGTCTCCACGCAGAGCAACAACGGAAACGGCCAATCCGACTACGAGTGCAACCTCGATTTCGGTAAGGTCGCGCGTTGGGAAAACTTGCCGATCTGGTCGAAAGAGGGGTCCGGAGAACCGGTCATTGGCTGCAGAGACGGCACCGAGGCCGAAACCGTCGGTGACCCCTGTCCCGACGGCTCCCTTGCCTATGACCTTGTCAAGGGGAACGACCGCACGATCTACATGCCTACTACTTCGCCCGATTTCGACCATGCGGAGTTCAACACACGCCGAATCGACCGCAGCAACGCGCTCGACACCGCGGGCGGCACCTACGAGTGGGACCGCGCGAACTTCCTTGTGGCGCGCGAAAAAGTCGGGCTCTTCTCCATCCCCCTCAACGCCTACATCGCGCCGAACATCAGAACCACGACGCTGGCCTTCGGCGAAAGCTCCGACCCGACCGCCGGGAAGTTCGCTCCCCTGGGATACGCGGCCCAACCCATCCCAGACGGAGAAGGCGGCGAACGCTGCCCCAGCAGCGAGCAAATCGCGATCCCCAACGGCTACCACTGGGCCAAGATCTTCGCCTGGCGCGCCTCGGTTCATGACCGTCTCTATGTCCGTAGCTCCACTGCCGTTCAAAAAAGCAGCAAGATCATGTGTGATCCAGGCAATTTCGAGAACGCACTCACGTCAGGCGCCCTCAAGGCGGCGATCAACGACTGCGCGGCGAGCTTTCCCAATGTGCTGGGGGACGAAGACCATGCGACGAGCGTGTATCCGACCCCCCCTTATCTGGATACAGAGGAACTCGGGTACAATCGGACCGGCGGTGGTTCGAACCTCCATTTGCAGTTTGAACAGGAGCCCCACGAAAACCTTATGGCCGCTCGAGTGATGTTTACGGTGGTCAGTGCCTCCCGACAGGGCTGTTTCATGCCGGGGAATGAGAGTGGAGTTGGTACCCCCCGGGAGAACTTCGAAGCAGGCACCGACGCCCCCTTCAACTGGAGCGGCAACGCCTCCACTGACGCTACCACGGGCACTGACCACTGGTGGCGGGTCGGAGGAAACGGTGGCGCGCTCAGCGGCGAGATCCCGTGGTCCTTAAAGACCGATACGAGCGACTATTGGGGTCCCGTATCCGGCGGAGCGGTGAGCCAGGACAATCTGAGCCAGGAACCCCACGATCCCAAAGCGAACATCATGGAGGATTCCCTGGATTCCAGCAGTTCCAGCTTCGATTACGTGATCGTGGTCACTCCCCCCTTCATCAACCGGGCCGACTTTGGCACGCTACCGGTGGTGGAGCGGGCGAAACACTTCATCCCATCGGCCACCAAATCCTGGGGCGATTGCGATGCTGACAACGACAACATCTTCCCGGACAGCCCGGAGGGTGACGCCGACGACAACGGCAGCTACGCAACGGTGGATCCGGATGCCGCAGCCACCGAGTGCCGCAGCGGCCGCATGAAAAACTACGGGCTGGTTCCCCAGGAAATTCTTGACGCCGCGGTGGTGGGACCGCCGGTGTTCCCCCTTTGCGTGCTCCAGAAAACCCCTGGTACCTAACCAGCAACCCGAGGTGATGAGTGTGTCGGACAGGAAGCGAGTGAATCGGAGAATGCGGCCCTTGAGTAATATCAGGTGCGCCCCCGCTCGCCTGCTCCTTGGGTTCGGCCTCGCGGCGCTCTTTCCTCTTTCCGCCTGCATCAACACCCCCGAGCAATCCCTCGAGCAGACTTCACCAGGATTCATCCCCGGTGGCGGGCTTGGGGATCCCGAGGAGGAAGGCGGTGGCGGAGGCAGCTCCACCAGCGGGCCGAAGTTCAAGATCAGCACGGTCACCATGGTTCCCACGGGAAGTGGCGACGACCAATCAGAAGACATCTCGATATTCTTCGATACGGGATACTCGCCCTCCGACACGATCCCCAATTCCTGTACCACCAGCACCTGCAGCTGCCGGCTGGTCTGGACGCAGATCAACGAAACCTCGGGGCTCTCAACCAGCTATCAACGCACGGTATTCAGCCCGATCAAGATCGCCTCGAACAACTTCTTCACCAAATGCACCGCCCCGGACGCCTACTCGTCGGAGATCCCCACCGGCACCCCGGTCAAGATCAAAGTCGTGGGAAATCCCGGCACCGGCATCGAGCTGCAGATGAGCTCTTTCACGGTGATCAAAGGCGGAACCGACGCCAGCGCCGATTTCATGGATGAGGAGGGCCGCGGGTTCCGAAATGTCCACCGCTACTCCTGCTTCGAGCGAAACCGTCGGGGCATGACGATCTTCAGCAAGATGGACAAGGTCACGGATCCCGTGACGAGCGAGGAAAAGGACGCGCCGCTCGCGACCGGGCACTGCATTCGCAAGGCCAGCGGGACCCAGGCCGGGGGCGACGACGGCTGCCAAGGCTCGGGAGCGGACGCGTCCCTGCAGACCTCCGCGCAGAGCTACTATTACAACCTCTTTGTGAGGAGCGACAGCGTCGGTACCTTCAACTTTTCGAACGAACGCTATTACTGCCCCACGGTGGCTGAGCACCTGAACGTGCCCGTGGCCTCAGGCACCGTGAGCGCCTATACCGGTGGAGGCGCCGCCTGGCCGCTCGACTCGCAGTTCGCCCTGGCCTTGCGGCCCAGCCCCGACTGGCCGGTGGCCGTTGAATCGCCCTCGGTGCTGGGCATCGCGGCCGATCCGAGCACGGGTACCGCAAGCTGCGAGGCGACCTTTCCGACGGAAGCTCCCGGCGATGGCGATGGCGGCGACGGCGGCGGCGCGGGAGGGGCCGGTGGAGACGGGGGCGGCGGGGCTGCCCCCACCGGGCCGGCGGGGAACGAGATCTCCGTCAAGTGCCTGGGCTTCGCCCGCAAACCCAATGCCGATGGAAGCTGCCCTTACTTCCGGGATCGCAACGGAAACATCCGGCTGACCTTCCGGCTGCGCCGATTCGTGGCTCTCTATCCTCCGACCTTCGACACGAATGGGGAGGTTCTGGGCCAGGCGATTCCCGCGGACGTGGTTCTGGTCGTGGATCGGCCGGTGCGTTCGCCAAACCCGCTCGAGCCCTACGCGATGCTCGGCCCCAAACCCTGCCCCTTTGCCTACTTCGACCATTCTGGAGTGACTGCTCGGTACAGCAGCAATGCGATCGGCGTAAATCCTTACAATCTCAACTTTCCCGTCCGCCGCCTCAATGACATGGCCGGCGCCTGGAATATTCCCGGCTGGGTCTCCACAAACGACCCCCTTTGGGACAACAAGAGCGTGGACGGAGTGATCTTCCCGAATAAGGACTGGGACGGCACCCAAGTCGCGGCGATCAACGACCCCCTTGAACCTGACGCCGCCAAGCGCTCCAATCAGATCAACGTGGGCCCTTCCTGCGGTACGGCCTTTCCTCGCGTGATGTATGACCCCGACGGCAGCGTGTCGCTACTCAAACTCTCCACGAGCCACACCTCCGCGGACTCCAGCATACGAGTCAACCTCGGAGGCGGAATCAGCGTGAACCTCCAGGCCGTGCACGTGCGGCCCACGAACTCCTGGCACCCCACCTACCGGGAGGACACGGAGTTTCAAGCCTGCGTACCCCTCTCCACGCCGTTCAAGGATCCGCCCCTTCACTTCGCGAAAGACCCCGCGGGTAACATCTCCTGGTGCGCGGCCTCGTACCCTACCCAGCTCGACAGCCTTGAGCGGATCGACAAGCGCAAAGGCGCTGGGCCGGAGGATATTCCACTCGGGTATGTGCGGACGTATACCTCGCCGCACATCAAGAACATCAACGCGGCGTTCACGCCCCAGCCCAGCGTAGGCACGGGCGCGTTTGGTCCGGCCACGCTTGTGAATTCGCCGGCGGTCAGCTGCGTCGGGTCAGGGCTCACCTCCACGGGCAGCAACGACTTTGCGGCCCACGCCAATGGCGAAACCGAAAACGAAGTCAACGAGTACGACCCTGGATTCCCAACCGCTTCCGATACCACCTGCGATCGCACGGTGATCGTGACCGAGGATCTGCCGACGCCCATGCCGCTCCAGGCGCACCCGAGGTTCATCGAGAACGCGCTCTTCGCCGACTCGTCGTACAACTGCGCCGTGACTTTTGACAAGAATGGCGTGAAGTCGACCAACAAGGAATCGCCGTCCCATGGCTGCTGCGGGCGGGACGCCGTGAACAACGAGCTCTTCACGGTACCTTTGCGAACGGGGGCCCCGCTCCCGGCTGCCACGACGCCGGACCGTGCTCAAACCGCGCATCTGGAGCCCGCGGTTTATACCACCACGCACAGCTCCCAGACGCAGCCGCCGTTCTGCAACCCGCCCAACTACTGAGGGCCGGCGGTTCCGCCCCCGCGCTCAAGCGCCTCGAGGCGGGTGAGGTATTCGCGGAAGATCGCGTGCAGGCGCGCGTCGGGCCGGAAGTAGCTGAAGGTCACTTGGGCGCCTCCCACCTCGGCGGAGCGGAGCGCTTCGAAGAAACGCTCGTCCAGGACCTGCTCCACCCCGGAATCGGGCGGTTTGGGCGCGGCGCCCGGGGGCTTGGCTTTTGACGTCGGGGCTTTCCCGCCGTAGGCCGCGAAGCGAGGGTCGTTGGGGAAGATCTGGTAGGCGTTCAGGAGGCTCTTCGTGAACTCCTGCAGGTCGCGGATGCCCTCGGTGCGCGCGGGCGACCGGGCCAGGGCCTCGTAGGCCGCGGTTTCAACCTGGAGCAGGTACGACTCGATGCGCTTACGCCGGTTCGCCGGGCTTTCCGCCTGCGCCCGGAGCGCGGCCCACTCCACGGCGGGCGCTGCGCCTTCGGGCGAGAGGTAGATGAACCCAAGCGGCAGCCCGTCGGACGACTCCACCTGGATCAGGCGCAGCTGGTTGGTGATCGGGTGCGCGAGCCTCCGGTAGCTGCGGCGCCCCAGCGTGATCGCGCGCACCTCGAAGGGCTCCACCCAACCCGCCGCCCACCACTTCCCTCGCACGACTCCGAAGCGATCCTCGACGTCGCGAACCACGACCTGGGCCCGATCGTCCTCCTGCTCCACGGCGCGCGCACCCTTCCCGGCGCCATCCGTGTCCAGCCTCAGAAACAGATCAGGCTTGCGCTCCAGCAGCGCCTGCACCTTGCCGGGCGTGACCTGCGCGGTGCAGACCTCGAGCGAGATCGCCCTCTTGAGGCCCGCGAGCGACTCCGCGCCCTGCCCCTGGGCTCCCTGCCAAAGATCCAGGAGCCGGGGCTGCGCGAGCAACACGCGAGGATCCTCCATCAGGAAGCGGATCAGGTGCGGCTCAGGAACCGCGAGCCTGAACGAAAAATCCCGCAGCGGAATCAGCGTATCCCTTCGGGCGCGCGCGGGCCCGCCCGCCCCACCGGCCAGCGCCCCGGCCCGGGTGGACTCGAGCGTCGGCGCTCGGGATACGGCCGCCTTGTCGCATACGGCCTGAGGCAGGGCCTCATTGAGTTGGAAGAAGTCGCCCAGGCCCCCGCCGAGGTTTCCCTGCGCCGGCGGCGGGTACTCTCCCGGCGGCTCGGCCCAAGCGGACGGCGGGGCCGCGTGGAGCGCTCCAAGCAGCGCGAAGGGCAGCCAGGCTGAGCGCGTTTTCCGATCCATGAAAGGCTATGCTATCACGGAGGTGCTTGAGCCCCGACCCCACCGTCATCGCCCTGACTGAGCCCGGAGGCTGCCGCGTACCCGTGGTGTACCGCGACGCTGAGCTGCTCGTGCTCGACAAGCCCTCGGGAATACCTTCCGTGCCCCTGCGGGCCGATGAAACGGGCACGGCCGTGAATCACGCGCTCGCTGCCGCGCCCGAACTTGGGCGCGCGGGCGGCCGCGGGGGGCTTGAGCCAGGCCTCCTGCACCGGCTCGACACCACGACGAGCGGGCTCCTGGCCTTCGCCTTGACGCCTGAGTCCTATGCGCGGCTCTCGGAGGCCTGGCGCAGGCGCGAGGTGCGCAAAGTGTACCGCGCGCTGAGCTTCGCACCCGAGTACACTCCCGCCCCCGCCTGCCCGCTGCTCCTGAGCTGGCCCATGATCCGCACGGAGAAGGGCCGTCGTCGCATGCGGGTACTGATGCCGGACCGCCGCGTGCCTTCCGGTTCCACGCGCGGACGGGAGCTCGAGGCGCTCACCTGGATCGAAGCTGCGCGGGACTGCGGGCTTGATCCCACGCCCCGGGGCCTCGGGCCCCTCATCAAACTTTGGGACCTTACCGTGCGGATCGAAACCGGAGTGATGCACCAGATCCGCGCGCACCTGGAGGCCGCAGGCTTTCCCATCCAGGGCGACCCGGTTTACACCGGGCCGAGCCCGGGCGAGGCTGGCGCTCCCGCCGGCGCGTCCGCGAACCTTGGCGATGCTCCTGCTCCTCCGCCAGCGCGCCTCTGGCTGCACGCCTGGCGCCTGGAGCTCCCGCGCGGGGGCGGCGGCGGGCCGGACCGCGGCGCACCTCTCACGCTCGAAGCGCCCCTGCCCGCCGGTTGGCCCGGCCAGCAGGACTTCCCCGCTCGCTCACCATAAAATCTCGTGAAAATCAGCTCGAGACGCCGCTCAAGCCGAAATTCACCAGAAATTCTGGTGAACTCGTCGCATAACCCGCGCCGAAGCGGCCAAGCCCGCCCCGGGCGCCTGGGGCCCGCCAGGCGCTGAGCCCTGGGCGCTCGGCGCCAGCGAAACCCAGGCCCAACACAAAAAAAGGGGCCCCGGCAAACGCCGGGGCCCCCGTACTCTATCGGACTAGCTGCAACCCATCGAGTTGCCGCAGTTCAAGCACCGGTAGCAGGCCCCGTTGCGCACGGTGGTGTGCCCGCAGGAATCGCAGGGAGGCGCGTCGCCCATCATCTCGGCGAGGTGGCCTGAGAGCATACCGCCCGCCTCCGCGCCCAGATTCGCTGCCTGCCCGGAGGCCGCATGCATAGGGCCCGTTTCATGCCCGGCGCCCGGGAGCTTCAGGCTCATGGCCATCCCCGCTCCACCGGAGACGCCGGCCGAAGCACCCGCCGCGAGCGGGATCTCCATCTGGCGCTCCACTCCCTCGAGCTCGCCGCCCAGGGCCAACGCCTTAGCCGGGTCCTTGGGGTAGGTCGTCGCCGCGGCGCCTTTTTCGGCCGTGAGGTCCACCGCCACGGGCGGCTTCACCTGCACGAAGTCGGTGCGCCCCAGGTACTCGAGCCCCAGCACGCGGAAGATGTAATCCACGATCGACGTGGCCATCTTGATGTTCGGGTGCCCGCCCACCATGCCGGAGGGCTCGAAGCGCGTGAACGTGAACTTGTCCACGAACTCCTTCAAGGGCACGCCGTACTGCAGTCCGAGCGAAACGGAGATGGCGAAGCAGTTCATCATCGACCGGTAGGCGGCGCCTTCCTTGTGCATATCGATGAACACCTCGCCGAGCGTGCCGTCGTCGAACTCACCGGTGCGGATATACACCTTGTGGCCGCTCACGGTGGCCTCCTGGGTGAAGCCCAGGCGCTTGGCCGGCATCTTACGTCGCACCGGAGCAAAGGTGGCCTGGGCCGGGATCAGGGCCGCCTTCTTCGCAATCCGCGCCTCGGTTTCCGCCACGGCTTTCGCCACCGCCTTTTCGACGGCCTCGGCCACGAGCTTCTCCACCTCGGCCTCGGACTTGCCCGCCACCGGATCGGATTTCGTAGCCAAAGGCTGCGAATGCTTCGAGCCGTCGCGGTAGAGCGCGATGGCCTTCAGGCCCAGCTTCCAGCCCTGGAGATAGATCTCCTCGATCTCCTCCACCGTCGTCTCCGAAGGCAGGTTGACCGTCTTCGAGATCGCTCCCGACAGGAAGGGCTGAGCCGCCGCCATCATGCGCACGTGGCCCATGGGGGCGATGAAGCGGCTTCCCTTCTGACCGCACTTGTTGGCGCAGTCGAACACGGGCAGGTGCTCATCCTTCAGGTGCGGGGCCCCTTCGAGCGTCATGGTGCCGCAGATCCGCTCGTTGGCCTCGGCCATCTGGCGCTCCGTGATCCCCGCGTAGCGCAGGAAGCTGAAGGCGGGCTTCGAGTACTCGGCCTCGGGCACTCCCAGGCGCTTCAGGGTCTCGTCACCGAGGTTGTAGCGCGCAAACGCCGTGGAGAGCTCGAAGGTTCCGGGCAGCTGAGCTTCCACCTTCTGGATCTCGGCCTCGGTCAGGCCCTTCGAGAGCAGGAAGGAGCGGTTCACGTGGGGAGCCAGGGCGTCTTCCAGGCTCAGCGTGCCGAGCACGTACTGCAGGATCTCGCCGATCTGCGACTCCGAGTAGTTCAGCGCCTTCAAGGCCCGGGGCACGCTCTGGTTCACGATCTTGAAGTACCCGCCTCCCGCGAGCTTCTTGAACTTCACGAGCGCGAAGTCAGGCTCGATGCCCGTGGTGTCGCAGTCCATGAGCAGCCCGATCGTGCCCGTGGGCGCAAGAACGGTGACCTGCGAGTTGCGGTACCCGTGGCGTTCGCCCAGGGCGAGCGCGAGATCCCAATCCTCACGCGCGGCTGCCACGAGCTCACGCGGGGCCTTCGTGGCATCCACCTTGTAGGCCGCGTCGCGGTGCTTGCGGATCACGCGCAGCATGGGCTCGCGGTTCTTGGCGAAGCCCGCGAAAGGCCCGATCTTGCCCGCCTCCTCCGCGCTCACCGCGTAGGCGCGCCCACACATGATGGCCGTGAGTGCCCCCGCCCAGGCCGAGGCCTCGGGCGAGTCGTAGGGGATGCCTTTGATCATGAGCATCGTGCCGAGGTTGGCGTAACCCAGCCCCAGCGGACGGTAGTCGTACGAGTTCTTCGCGATGGGGGCCGTCGGGTAGCTCGAAAGCCCCACCAGGATCTCCTGCGCGATGATGAAGGTGCGGCAGGCGTGACGGTAGCCTTCGATGTCGAAGCTGCCGTCTTCACGCAGGAACTTCACCAGGTTCAGGGAGGCCAGGTTGCAGGCCGTGTTGTCGAGGAACATGTACTCCGAGCAGGGATTCGACGCGTTGATGCGGTCCGAGTTCGAGCAGGTGTGCCAGTCGTTGATGATGGAGTCGTACTGAACGCCCGGGTCCGCGCAGGACCAGGCGCTCTCAGCGACTTTTCTCCACAGGTAGCGCGCGTCGTACTGGTCGATCACGGCGCCCGTGGTGCGGGCCTTCGTTTCCCACTTCCCGTCCGTCTCCACGGCCGCCATGAAGGCGTCCGTGACGCGCACGGAGTTGTTGGAGTTCTGGCCGGAGACCGTGCGATAGGCGTCGCCGTTGAAGTCCGACGAGTAGCCCGCGCCGATCAGCGCCGCGACTTTCTTCTCCTCGCGCGCTTTCCAGGTGATGAAGTCCTCGATCTCGGGGTGATCCATGTCGAGGCACACCATCTTGGCCGCGCGGCGCGTGGTGCCGCCGGATTTCGTGGCGCCCGCGCCCTTGTCGCAGACCTCGAGGAAGCTCATCAGGCCTGACGAAAATCCGCCGCCCGAGAGTTTTTCCTGCCGGCCGCGGATCGCGGAGAAGTTCGACCCCGTGCCGGAGCCGTACTTGAAGAGCTTCGCCTCATTGCGGATGAGGTCGAAGATCGACATGAGGTCGTCGTCCACGCTCTGGATGAAGCAGGCCGAGCACTGCGGACGCTCGTAGGCGTTCGTGGTCTCGATCGTCTTCCCCGTCTCATGGTCGTGATAGAAGCTGCCGCCCGAGCCCTGTACGCCGTACTCGTGGTACAGGCCGAGGTTGAACCATACCGGCGAGTTGAAGGCGCCGATCTGGTGCAAAAGCATGTAGGTGAGCTCCGCCTCGAAGGCTTCGGCGTTCAGGGCGTCGAAGTAGCCCTTCTTCTCGCCGTAGCCGCGCAGCGTGTGCGCGATCCGGCGGATCACCTGGCGCACTGAGGTCTCATGCACGGTGCCGGGCACGCCGGCCTTGCGGAAATACTTCGAGACGAGGATGTCCACGGCGAGCTGGCTCCAGGTCGCGGGCACTTCCACGTTCTCGAGCGCGAAGACGGTCTTGCCTTCGGTGTCTTTGATCTTGGAGCTGGCTTTCACGTAGGCCACCGAGTCGAAGGGGTCTTTGCCCGCCTGGGTGAAGCGGCGCTCGATCAGGAGCGAGTCGCGGGCGCCCATGAGGGACTCTCCGCAGAGGGGGCGGGTCTCGATCCCCTTGGCGGACTTCTTGGAGGACGAGGGTTGCTTCGAAGCGCGCCCGGTCCGGGAGGGGGCGATGGTTTCTCCCGACGGCGACGATACCTGACTCATTTTCACTGTCTTTCCTTTGTTTCTGGGTGCGGTTTCACGGTTGAGGATGAAGATTTCTTCCTGAGAATTTTGGAGTGTCTTTTCCATGACGATTTCTCCCTGAACTTTGTGTTTTGAGGGTCCCTAGGTCTACCCCGAGCCAGAAGGGACCGGCCACCACCGCTGCCCCTTATATGTTCTTGGGTTGCCTGCGGCCCCCATCCTGGAGACCTCAATTTTTCATCTTCCTGACCTGATCAGGTTGAGGGAACTGGGGCCCGCAGACAAGGCGGGGACACAATAGATTGTGTAGGCGATTTTTCGAGGCCCTAGGAATAGGGGGCCTCAAACCGACCTAGATCCCAGTCGCCATTCGGTTTTTTAGGTTTTCGTGAGCCTCGGGATCCCGATTCGCAACGCGGAGCGGAGGCTTGTTTGCATCGCGTAAAATCCCGGCGGCTTGACGGAATCGACCGCTTGGGCCTCCCCCCGTTCCGACCGCCTTTCCCGGTCCAGTGATGAGGCTTGGAACGCGTGAAATTCAGGCAAATTTGCAGGATACGGCTTCGCTCCAGCGGGGCCGGCTTGTACGATAACGGAGGGAAAAGGGGGAATTTCAGGTGAAAACTCGTGCTCTGCTCTTGGCCACCGCCGGTATCGGAGTTGTGCTCGGAATCGGCGTGGGCCTGCTCACGCGGCCGGCTTCACGCCCGGAGAGTGCCGAAACGTCGCCGCAAGCATCGGGCGACTCGCTCGAAACATCCGCGGCCGGCGCGACGCTGCCTTCCGATTCGCCGGAATCTCCTGCAGCGGCTCTGGGAGCCGAGGGCTGGAAGGCCGCCGACGCTCCCCCGGCGGACGCGCGCCTCGCGGCCTTTGATCCCTCCCTCCTTCCCGCGCGCGAGAAGGAGCTTCAGGCGCAGCTTCAGAGCGCGGCCGTTCCGCCCGAGTCGCTCGAGAACGTCGCCGAGATCGCGCGACGCTCGGCGGATCCCAAGACCCGCAGCCTCGCGCTCGAAGCCCTCGCCGACTCCGAGCACCCGAAGGGCCAGACCCTCATGACCCAGCTCTACCGCGACGAACGCCTGAACCCGGACGACCGCGAGGAGATCCTGGGCCTGCTTCGCCCGGCGAACTCCGACGACGACGCGGCGAAACTCCTCATCGACGAAGTCTCGAACGAGCGCGCCCCCGAGGCCGTGAAAGTGCAGGCGCTCGCGCCGCTCGTGGTGATGAGCCTGCTCGATACCTCCGAGGGGCCGGATCCGCGCCTGCTCGGAAAACTTCCCGCCGACGCGCGCAAGCGGTTCATGAGCATGTACCAGGCGATGCTCTCGGGTGAGGAACCCGAAGGCATCCCCCATTCCGACGACAACGAATAGGCCCCACCCACTCCAACCCCGAAGGCGCGACATGAAGTCCCTACTGCTCCTTGCGATCATCCTCTCGTCCCTGCCCGCGGAGGCCACCCCCCGCGGAGCCGAGACCCCGCTTTGGTGCATCACCGGCGAGGGCCGCGCCTGCGCGGGCCACGAGCTCGCCGACCCGGTGGGCTACCGCCAGATGCTGATCTTCCCGACCGGCTTCTCGGCCACCGAGGAGCAGACGTTCCGCGCCAAGTTCCAGGCCGTGGTCGAGGGCATGACCCGCGCGCCCGGCCCCGTCTACAGCCAACTCCACCCCTCGCGCATCCTTTACCTGGGCGCCTGGGTGCCCGGCGGCGCGCTCAACACGCCTGAGGCGCTTTTCGGCGGCGCCGTGGTCGCGCACCCGATCCGCGGCAAGGCGCTCACGCTCCGGCAAAACGAGGTCTTCGCCGAGGTGGATCGTCTTCGGGCGCAACTCCCGGAGCTCGAGCCCATCGGCGTCGCGCTCGTTTACAACACGCTCGAGAGTCCCACGGCCAACGCGAGCCCCCCCTCCTTCCTCGGGCGCAGTTACGGTGTTGCCCGCTTCACCGTGGGCCAGGTGAACAATGGCTCCTACGTCGCCACGCATGAGCTCGCGCACGCGGCTCTGAACTTCGTGGACGAATACGTGGAGAGCGGCTTCGAGAAGGTGAACATCGGGCTGATGGACCTCGTCACGCCGCTCGCGCAGCTCAACGGCACCTGGTCGGGCTTCATCCGGGCCATGGGTACGAATCTGGGTTCTTACCGCTTCGCGATCTCGGAGATCCTCGCCGCGAACGGGAACGATAATGTCGACACCACCCGCTACGTCTCGCGCGTTGCGACGCCCGGGTACGCTCCGGACGAGTACGAGTTCGAGGGCGGCATGTTCTTCGGCCGAGGCACCTGGCACGACGCCGGGAAAAATATCATGAACTCGCACCGGAGCGACGACGACACCGGGCAAAACGGCTTCGCGTACGCGCATTCGCCCTCGCAGGCCCGCGTGGTGCGCACGATCTTCGAGGACCAGGGCCGGCCTCTGCGCCCGAACGACCGTATCCGCGCCTCGGGCCCCATGGGCGGCGGCCTGAACGCCGAGTGGGGCTCGCGCACGCGGCTCCTGATTTTCGACGGCGACAAGAACCACCGCTGGCAACCCACGCAGGCCTACGACGTGCAGCTCGGCTGGTACGAGCGCAGGTGGAAAACCTGCAAAGCCGGGGGCTGGTTCCCCTATCCCTGCCGCGAGGACACCTGGCAGGTGATGGAAAAGCGCGTGGCGCCCCGCAGGGCTGAGCTCGAGCTCAAGACCTCGGGCCTCCTCAAGCTCGCGCGCGTGGTGCAGAAGGCCGCCTGCCACCTGGGCCTGGGCCAGGCGGGCCCGATCGACCTTTGCGTGATGGACCTGGAGCTGGCCGCCGACGCCTTCCTCCCGACGCTGAAATTCCCCCTCCCCTACGAGGAGGTGGACGTGCCGCTCGGCCAATCGATGACGAACTATTACTGGCGCTTCCGCACGGACAACGGAGCCTGGACCTCCGGCTGGACCGCCTGGAGCGAGTTCAGGCGGGCGCTTTAGAAGCCGCGCCTATCTGTAGGTGAGCGCGAGGCCCCGGAAGTCCACCGGCCCGAGATCCGGGCTGGGGCTCGGCAGGTTCTCCCAGGTCGCCCCCGAGTCGAAGGAGATCATCGCGAATCCTTCCATTCCGGCGGCCACGCAAACATTGATCTCATCGAGGCACTCGATCTCGAGCAAATCGGAAGCGGCGTTCTCCCGATAGACGCGCGACCAAGCCCCCCCAGAATTCCCGCTGCGATATACGGCCCGCTCCCCCCCCACTGCTACCGCCGTTTGACCGCCGTCCGTGAGGGTCATTCGAAATATCGGATCCGTGGCGCGGGCGTCACTGGGGGCCACCTCTGCAAAGGAATTGCCCCCAGGGTTGATCTCAAAAAAACGGGTATTCAGATTCACGTTACCGGTTAGAGCCAGACTAGTCGAAGTGGCGATCGCTGTACGATAGGCTCCGCCCTGGGTTCCACTTCCCCCGAGTGTCGCAAGATTGATTTCCGTCCAGTTCGCGCCTTCATCTATGGATCGAAGCAACTCCTGGCTCGTATTCGATCCCGCGTAGAGCATCCCCGCGGAATAGCTCAATTCCAGAAGGTCCTCCGTGGTGCCTCCAACATCCGTAGATTCATTCCAGTTCTGTCCCCCGTCCGTGGAAATGGAGATGTCACCTCCCGTTCCCGTAGCTATCACCCGCCCCGCGGTGGAGGTGAATGCCGCAGAGGATGTTGGGATTGAAGGCGCGTCGGGTGCCAGCACCCAATTCTGTCCCCCGTCCGTTGTGTAGACGGCGTTGCCTGCAGTACCGCCGATCACTCCGAGCGCCCCCTGGAAGACAATGTAATTTGAGGGGGAGGGAGCGGTGACCAGGTTGGTCGTGGCCAATGCGAAGCTTCCATCTGAGTCCCAGGTATGCAGCCTCCCCGCATCATCCGCGAGCCAAACGCGGAAGGGCACTCTGGTCGAGGAAAGCGGAAGGTGCGAGATCCCAGAGCCGCAGCCCGAGTTCGCACCCCATGAAAGTGCTCCGCCCAGAAGGGCGACGGTCAGGGTTCCACAGATCAGCGCGCTACGTCTCCGAGCGCATCCCAGCCTAGCGGACATCCACCACCGCGCGGCCAGGGTTCGGCGGCAGGATGGGCATCTGCGTCCGCGCCGGGGAGGCACTCAGCGTCTCGAGGAAGGCCACGATCTCAGCGACCTCCGCTTCCGGCAGGTCCTTGTTGAGCTGGGTCTTGGCCATCACGCGCACGGCCTCGTCGAGCGTGGCCACCGAGCCGTTGTGGAAGTACGGCGCCGTGAGCGCCACGTTGCGCCAGCTGGCCACGCGCCAGAAGCCCTTGTCGGCCGGGTTCTTCGTGGCATCCATTCGGCCCGTGTCCTTCGAGAGCTCGTATTTCCGCTCGTATTCCGTGCCCGGATAAGCGGGAAACCTCTGATAGAAGCCCGTGCCCTCGGGAAGCGCGGGACCCGCGAACGCGACACCCCCGTGGCAGGAGGTGCACCCCACCGCCTGCACGCGTTTCCATCCCGCCTCGGCCTGGGCGGAAATCGCCCGCCGGTTCCCGCGCAGGAAATGGTCGAAGGAGGAGTCCGGAGTGATGAGGGTTCGCTCATAAACCGCGATGGCCTGCGCAAGGCGATCGATCGTCACCGGGTCCTCCGAATTCGGAAAAGCCCTTGAAAAGGCCGCGACGTACCCCGGAATCTGCTTCAGGCGCGCGATCACCTGCGCGTGGTCCTTGTTGCCCATCTCCACTGGGTTGATGAGGGGGCCCTTGGCCTGCTCCTCGAGCGAGGGCGCGCGCCCGTCCCAGAACTGCACGCTCAGGAAGGCGGCGTTGAACACGGTCGGCGCGCTTCGCCCGCCCCGCTGCCCGCGCAGGCCCGAGGAGAAGCTTCGTCCGTCGTCGCCCGCGCCCATCACGTTGTGGCAGGAGTTGCACGACACCGTGCCGTCCGCCGAGAGCCGCGGATCGAAGTAGAGCGTCTTTCCGAGCTCGATCTTCGCGGGGGTCTGCGGATTTCCCGTGGGCGACGGGGCCACGCGCGGCAAGGGATCCTGGCCCGATACCGCCGCCCCCTTGAGCGCGAGAACCAGAGCGATCCCCCCCCCCACCAACCGAACCTGCGAAAATGTCTTCATCTGGAGGGATTCTAACAGCGCGGCGGCCACGTGAGAATACATCGGGCTTTCACGGCGCCCCCTCAGGGGAAAACGACGAACTGGAGCCTGCCCGACGTGCAGGGCAGGCTGGTCACCGTCAGAAGGTCGCCATTCAGGATGACGTCATATTTGGCGATGGAATCCATGGCCCCGTTGAAGGTGCCAGCCGTGCCGGGGGCGCCGTCGTAGATGTCGATGAATCTCACGATCCCATCCACCATGGGGGATTCGGCCAGGTCGATCCCGCCGCCGACGTCGATGGCGCCGTCCGCGCCCAGCACCCTGAGGTCGTCCGTGAGGTCGAAACTCCGGTCCGGGTTCAGGCTCCGGTAGATCCTGAGGAAGGGGGCCGAGGATCCGGGGGAGACCCCGAGGTTGTTCACGCAATAGGTGTTGGTGTTGTCGACATGCACCCCCGAGATCAGGGGCAGATCGTTGAACAAGAAGGATCTTCCCGATTCATCCGGTGTGTGCAGGTAGAGCATCGACTCCGTGCTTTGTTCCGCCCGCGCGCTGATGAGGACGCGCTGGCCCGTGGGCAGATACAGGCGGGCATCTCCGTCCGAGTCGGTCGTGTCCGTGGTCTCGTCCGAGTCGATGCCGAACGCGTCCCAGTCCGAAAGAAAGGTTTCGTCGTCGCTGGAGAGAGCATTGAGGGCCTCGACGGTCACTCCCGACGCCGGCGACACGAGATCGTCCGCCACCACGTGAATCACGAACTCCATGAGGGATTCGGGCGCCCTCAGGCCCGGCCCGCAACCGGGCGCCGAAACGGCAGCCAGGGCCGCGCACGCGCACGTCACGGCAAGCGCGCCGCCCGCGCTGTTCACAGATTCTTCTCGGTGAACTCGCCGCCCTTCCAGGTCAGAAGCTTCTTCTGCCCTTCCGACTCCGTCTCGACGTTCACGGGCCGGCCCCAGAGAGTGGACACGCTTCGGAGCGTGGCCTCGGCCCACTTCACGTCGAGGTCCACGCCCTGGTGCTTGTGCCAGAGCAGCAGCTCGCCGCGGTTCTCGAAGTTGCCGTCCTTCACGTAGATGAACGGCTGCCCCGCGTTAGTGAGCATGCCCAGGAGCTTCTCCTTCACCTTGCCGAAGTCGCGGTCCACGATCTCGTACTGGTTCGTGCGCCGGTTGAACTCGTAGGTGTAGAGCATGCACCGCTCAGCCACGTCGGGGGTGAGGTAGCCGTCGATGAAGGTGATGTCGTTGCAGGCGCGCCGCACCTCGAACATCTTCTCGCGGCCCTTGCCGACTTTGCGGTCCCACTTAGCCTTGGCCACCATGTCGTCGCAGTCGTCGTACTCTTTGCCGAAGCGCCCGCGATCCCAGCGCTCCTCGATGTCGCGGAAGATCTCGAGCCCGATCTTGTAGGGGTTCATCCGGCCCGGTGCCACGGCCATGGAGCCCGCGTGCACGTCGGCGAAATCCACGATCTCGGAGTCCTTCAGGATGTGCTGGGTCATGATCTTGGAGTGCCAGTAGGAGGCCCAGCCCTCGTTCATGATCTTGGTCTGCATCTGGGGCACGAAGTAGTAGGCCTCGTCGCGCACGATGGAGAGCACGTCGTGCTGCCACTGCTCCAGGGGGCCGTACTCCAGCAGGAAGGCCAGCACGTCCTTCTGCGGCTCGGCCGGGATGCGCCTGGACTGCTTGGCCTTGTTTTCGGCCTTCTTCTTCTCGGAATCCAGGAACTCCTTCGGGTTGATGAAGTGCTCCATGTATTCGCGGTTGGACTTCAGCTTCCCGGGTACCGCTTTCTCTTCCGCGGGATTGACCCCCTCGGTGAGGATGCTCGAACTTTCGCGCTTCTGCTCCGGCTGAAAAGGCAGGTGCGGGTCGATGAGGTTCTCGAGGCTCAGGCAGGCGTCGATGAAGGCCTCCACCGGCTCCTGCCCGTGGGTTTCCATGTAGTTGCGGATCCGCACGGCATGGTTGGCCATGGTGTCGAGCATGCGGCGGTTGGTTTTGGAGAACCAGGTGTTGTTCTTGAAGAAGTCCACATGCCCGTAAACGTGGGCCATCACGAGCTTCTGCTCCACCTCGCTGTTGCCCTTCACGAGGTATGCGATGGCGGGATCGGTATTGATCACCATCTCGTAGATCTTCGACTGCCCCCAGGTGTAGCCCTTGGAGAGCTGGTCGTAGTCCATGCCCCAGCGCCAGTGCGGGTAGCGCACGGGGAAGCCTCCGTAGGCCGCGAGCGAGTTCACGAGCTCGGAGTCCACCATCTCGAAGATGGTGTCGTAGAAATCCAGGCCGTAGCCCTTGGCCACTTTCTCGATCTTCTCGCGGTACTCGGCCAGGCTCGGGGTCAGCGACATCGGACTACTTCCCCTTTCCCAGGAAATCCTTGATGGACTGCAGGATTCCGTCCTTGTTCTCGATCTTGGAGAGCAGCACGCTTTCGTGCTGCGAGCCGAATTTCTCGACCAAGTCCTTGTAGAACTGACCTGAGCCGTAACGTGACTCCACCTGGCCGTAGCAGAAGGCGTTCACCTTCGGGAGCAGGCTCCCCGTGAGGATCTCCATGCAGAGACGCGTGTCCTCGCCCGACCAGTTGTCGCCGTCGGAGAAGTGGAAAGGGTAGATGTTCCACTCCGAGGGCGCGTAATCCGTGTCGATGATCTTCTGGCAGAGCCGGTAGGCCGAGCTGATCAGCGTGCCACCGCTCTCGCGCGTGCGGAAGAAGGTCTGCTCGTCGACCTCCTTCGCCGTGGCGTCGTGGATGATGTAGCGGGTCTCGATGCCCTTGTACTGCGAACGCAGCCAGGTATCGATCCAGAAGGCCTCCGTGCGCACGATCTCCTTCTGCTCGTCGCCCATCGAGCCCGAGACGTCCATCATGTAGACGATCACGGCCGAGTTCTCGTGGCGGATGTCGGAGCGGGGGGCGCGGAAGCGCGTGTCGGCCTTCACCGGCACGATGATGGGGTTCTCGGGGTCGTAGGTGCCCGAGGAGATCTGGCGCTTCAGGGCCTCCTTGAAGGTGCGGCGGAAGTGCCGGAGCGACTTCGGCCCCTCGTGCGCGATCCCGCTGTAGCGCTCCGAGCGCGAGCGCAGGGTCTTCGAGCCCCGGGGCTCGATGCGGGGAAGCTCCAGCGTGTCGCCCAGGATCTCGGCGAGCTCCTGGAGCGTGAGATCCACCTCGAGCCCGTGCTCGGCGCCCTGGTTCCCGGCCTGGCCCTCGCCCTCTTCGCCTTCCTGCGGGTCGCCCTGGCCCACCGGATCGCCCGGCTTGCCCTGGCCCTGCCCCACCCCGCCCTGCTGCTTGGAGCCGAAGCGGAAACGGGGGATATCGATCTGGGGCATGGGGACCGTGACGCGGTCCTTCCCCTTGCGCACGATCATCTCGCCGTGCGTGACGTACTTCTTCAGATCCTCCTTGATCTTCCCTTTGACGATCTGGCGGAACCTGGAGTGATCCTTGCGGATATTGTAAATCACCCGGCTTCAGTCTCCCTTCGGGGGCCCTTCGGTCAGGAGTGCTTCTTCACGTCGCCGCGCGCGTAGATGCTCGCCACGAAGTTCAGCGCGTCCGTGGCGCAGACGTCGCAGTAGGCGTAGTTCTTCATCAGGCGCGTCTTCACCACGTCGATCTTCTCTTGCGTGGTCTTGTCCACCACGTTCGAGACAAGCGTCGTGAGCTTGATCGTGTCCTTCTGGTCCTCGAAGAGCTTGAGCTCGAGCGCCTTGTGCAGGCGCTCGTTCGTCTTGTAGTCGAACTGCTTGCCCTCGATCGCCAGAGCCCCGATGTAGTTCATGATTTCCCTGCGGAAATCGTCCTTCCGGGACTCGGGGATCTCGATCTTCTCCTCGATCGCGCGCATGAGCCGCTCATCCGGCTCCTCGTAGGTGCCAGTGTAGCGATTCTTCACCTTCTCGCGCTGGGTGTAGGCCTTCACGTTGTCGATGTAGTTGGCGCAGAGCTTGGTGATGGCGTCCTCGTCGGCCGAGATGGCCCGCTGGACGTCGTTCTTCACCATGTCCTCGTACTCCTGCTTCACCGTGGCGAGCTGCTCGCGGTACTCGCGCCGCAGCTCCTCGTTGGCGATCAGAGCGTGGTTCTTGAGCCCGCTCTCGAGCTGGTTGAGCACCATGAAGGGGTTCAGGCAGCCCAGGGTCACGGTCGTCTCGTTGGCGAGCGCGTTCGAGATCTTGTCCTGCACGTAGCGGGGCGAGATCCCGTCGAGCCCTTCGCGAGAGGCTTCCTTGCGGAGCTCCTTCACGTTGTCCTCAGTGAAGCCGCTCAGCGTCTTTCCGTCGTAGAGGCGGAGCTTCTGCATGAGCGTGAGATTGGCTTTCTTGGGCGCCTCAAGCCGGGTCAGGATCGCCCACATGGCCGCAACCTCAAGGGTGTGCGGCGCCATGTGGATCCCCCTCACCTTCTCGGGGTTGAAATCCTTCGTGTAGATCTTCATCTCCTGCTTCAATTTCGTGATGTAGGGGATGTCGATCTTCACGGTACGGTCGCGCAGGGCCTCCATGAACTCGTTGTTCTGGAGTTTCTTGAATTCGGGCTCGTTGGTGTGCCCGATGATCACCTCGTCGATGTCCGTCTGGGCGAACTTCTTGGGCTTGATCCGGTGCTCCTGCGAGGCGCCAAGCAGGTCGTACAGGAAGGCCACGTCGAGCTTCAGCACCTCGATGAACTCGATCACGCCACGGTTGGCGACGTTGAACTCGCCATCGA
>JADZFF010000196.1 GCA_020850015.1 Bdellovibrionales bacterium
GCGTTGCTCACGCAGGAGCTAGCCGCGCGGGACGCGCTCATGACCTTCGTGGTGGTGGGCGGCGGGCCCACCGGAGTCGAGATCGCGGGCGCGCTCGCGGAGCTCAGACGGCACGTGCTGCCCGTGGCTTTTCCGGAGCTCGACTTCCGCCGCATGCGCGTGCTGCTCGTGGAGTCGTCCGACCGGCTTTTGAAAGCGATGTCGGAGTCGGCCGCGCGCGAGGCCCGGCGGGCGCTGGAGTCCCTGGACGTGGAGCTCTGGCTCGAAACCGGCGTCGCCGCCTACGATGGCCGGGTGGTACGCACGCGCGAGGGCAAGCAGCTACTGAGCCGCACAGTGGTCTGGACGGCGGGCGTGATGGGCGCGCCCCTGGAGGGACTGCCTGATGCGAGCGTGGAGCGCGGACGCATCCTCGTGGACGCCTACTCGCGCATCCAGGGTGCCGCCGCTGGGGCCGGGCCGGAGGGCATCTATGCCTTGGGCGACGTGGCGGAGATGCGGACGGCCGAGTTGCCCTCAGGGCATCCAATGATGGCGCCGCCGGCGATGCAACAGGGCCGCCACCTCGCGAGGAATTTGGTGCGTGCGGCGCATGGCGAGGAGCCCGCACCGTTTCGTTACCGCGACAAGGGCTCGATGGCGACGATTGGCCGGGCGCGTGCGGTGGCCGAGATCAGGCGCCTGCGCTTGCGGGGTTTCCCGGCCTGGGTGATGTGGCTCACCGTGCATCTGCTCTATCTGATGGGTTCGCGAAACCGGCTGCTCGTGTTCGTGAACTGGATGTGGAACTACCTCAGCTACGACCGCGGCAATCGGCTGATCGTGCGGCCCTCGGAGCGGCGGGCTCAGTCCGCAGAAACTGCGTCCGCCTCGATTTCCAAGAGATAGTCGGGCGAGATGAGGGCTTTCACCTCCACCATGGAGGTGGCGGGGCAATGCTCGCCGAAGAATTCGGCGTGCGCCCGACCGATCTCCTCCCAGCGGGAGATGTCGCGGACAAAGAGGCGCGTGCGAATCACGCGCGTGCGGTCAGCGCCGAGCCTCTGGAGCGCGGCTTCGATGATCGCGAGCGCGGCCTTGGCCTGAGCGTAGGCGTCCGCGCCTGCGGCAACGGTGCCCGAGACGGCGATCACGGCACCCGGGTCCGAGCCCGCGCGGACTGCTCGGCAGTAGCCTACCTTCGACTCCCAAGGCGCGCCCGATGAAACGCGGATGAACTGCTGAGATTTGTTCGAAACGATTTGTTTCATGCTTGGCTCCCGGAGTTTTTCGAGGGGGTGAAAAGGAAACATCTTGTTACGCCTTCGTCTGAGATGGCGCCGCCACTGTCAAGGCGGCGAGCTCTGCCGCCACCTCTTCCAGCACGCGGTCGAACTCCACGGTGTCGTGGATCACGCGGTGGGCGTGGCGCGCGGAGGGCTGAACGTAAAGGTCGTGCATGGGCTTCACCTGGCGTTCGAGCTGCCGGAGCACGCCCTCGGCGGTGCGGCCGCGCTCCACGGTGTCGCGCCGGAAGCGCCGCTCGAAGCGGAGTTTCTCGGGCACGTCGAGAAAGATGACGTCGTCGTAAAGGGGCAGCAGGATCTCCTGCGACAAGATGAGGATCCCGTCGACGATGATCACGGGTACCGCCGGCGGGTGCTCGGTGCGGTTAAGGCGGCGGTGGGTGGCGAAATCGTACACGGGCACCTCTACGGCGCGACCGGCGCGCAGCGCCCGCAGGTGCTCCGCGATGAGCGGCCACTCCAGCGCATCGGGGTGGTCGAAGTTGACGTCGCCGCCGTCTTCCTTGAAGCGCGCGCTCTGGTCGATGTAGTAGCTGTCCTGCGCGAGGATCACCGCGCGTGGCGCGTCGGCCACGGCGCCGGAGTTCAATCGCTCCGCGAGCTTGCGCGCGAAGGTGGTCTTGCCGGAACCGCTGCCGCCGCAGACGGCGAGGATGTGGGGCCGACGCGCGCTCATCTCAGGCCGTTCTCAGAGGCGCCCCGCGCCGCAAAGGACCGCTCACAGTCGCTCCGTACCATAGAGACGGTCGCCGGCGTCGCCCAGGCCCGGAAGAAGGAAACCCTTCTCCGTGAGGCCGCGCTCCACGCTCAGCGTGAAGAGGCGCACGTCCGGATGCTGCGCGTTCACCTTCGCGATTCCTTCGGGCGCCGCGAGCAGCGAGACGAGCCGGATTGAACCCACGCCGTATTCCTTCAGCCGCTTCAGGGAAGCAACGGCGGTGTCGCCGGTGGCGAGCAGGGGGTCGAGCAGCAGGATCTGACGGCCCTCGATGGGCTCCGGGAGCTTGAAGAAGTACTCCACGGTCGCGTGCACGAACTTGTCGCGGTACATGCCGATGTGGCCGGCCTGCGCGAAGGGCAGGGCCTGTAGCACGCCGTCGAGCATGCCGTTCCCTGCGCGCATGATCGATACGACCACGAGCTCCTCGGCGATGGCGGGCGCATCCGTCATCTTTTCCATGGGCGTTTCGATCGCCACCTTTTTGAGCGGCAGGTCCTGCGTCGCCTCGAAGGCGATCAGGCGCGCCATCTCGCTCAGGATCCGGCGGAACTCGGGCGGCCGCGTCTCCTTTCGGCGCAAGAGCGTGAGGTGGTGCTGGAGGACGGGGTGGGTGATCTGCGTGTAGTTCAGTTCCATAATTTCCTCTGTGGTATCCGATTCCCCATTGATGCCCGCTGCGTCACCCTGTGACGCAGCGGGCATCAATGGGGAATCGGATACTAAAATACGGTGCCGTCGCTTTCGATCTTCAGGGGTGAACCGCCGTCTGGCCTGGCCCGTGCGGCGAGCCTTCGCCCCGCCCACCAGGTACCGCCTTCGAGTACCTTCGCAAGCGGGTAGTTGTCTTCGGTCTTGCCCAGAAGTTTTCGTACGGAGGGCGCGATGCGGTCCAGGAGCGCCACGGTGAGCGCGCGCCACTCGACGACGAGTTCGGAGCCCGGGGTGTGCGCACGCGCGGCGTTGGCCGGTTCGCGAAGCTGGAGCACGGCCCCGTCAAGGAAGAGCCCGCCGTTGCGGTACTCCGGGAGCCCCGTGAGATCGCCTAAGCCCACGATCTCGATGCCCGCGCTTTCGAGCGGTTCGAGCAGCGAGTACGTGAGCCACTGTGAAAGTTTGTGAAAGGGCACGATGGCCTGAATGTGCTGCGCGCCCGGCCCAAGCTCGCGCGCGGCAAGCTCCTCCTCGAAGGGAGGGTAGTGCCAGGCGTCGCCAAGGTTGAACTCGCCGACTTTCTCGCGCCCCGGCCAGATGGAGCCCAAACCTCGTTGAACGGCCTCAAGCACGCGAATGGCTGCGAGCCGGGGGCGCGCGCCCTTGCGGTCCGAGGGTTCCACCCGCGTGCGCAGATAGTCCACGAGGTAGCCCACGCGGGGCGAGCGGCCGCGCCCAGCCGGGCGCTCCGTGGCATCGTCGACGGCGGGTTCGTCGAGCGCGGCGGCCTCGGAGGGGCCGGAGAAGTACTCGGTCTCGGCGCGAACCGCGCGCCCGAGCGCGTGCATGAGGTGCAAACGCCCCTCCACGCCCACGAGCGGGTTCGAGCCCGAGACCTGGAAGGCCTCTTCGAGCCGCCGCCGCGTGAGCGCGATCAGTCCCGACGCGTCCGCGCGAAGGGGCTCGCGCGGGTTGGAGGAGAGCCCGCCCTCCTGGAAGAGCCGGTAGCTCGCAACGGCCAGGCCTTCGGAGCGGGAGTAGGAGCGGCTGGTCTCGCGTTCTTCGTACTTCCAGGCCATGCCGGCGCCGGCGTCCAGAAGCACCGAGGGGATCACGAGGTCGAACTGCACGCGCGCGCGTTCCCAGGCGTCGAGGCCTTCAAGCCTACGCGCGAGCTCGAGCCCACGGTCCACCCCGCCCACGCGGAAATGGCCCCAGCGGCTGTGATAGGGGATCCGCAGATCCGGGTAGTTCTCGCGCGTCTCTTCGGCCACGAGCTTCGCCACGCCTTCGAGCTTCGCGAGATCCACGCTGAAGTGCGTGCCGCCTTCGAGGGCGCGATCCAACATGCGGTTGGCCTGCGCTCGCACCGTGGTCGTGGCGAGCAGGTAGGCGATGCGGCCCGGCTCGTCGGCAGGGATTTCGTGCGGGACGCTACTCATCGAGCTTCCGGCCCTTGACCTTGGCGAGATCCTCGCCCTTCTTCACCTCGCCCGACGTGTTGTAGCCCGCGGCCTTCTTGGCCTCCATCTCCACGTGCGCGTCGGCGGGGATGAGCTCCGGCGGGATGTCCACGCGGTTCATGACCTTGATGCCGCTGCCCGCGATGGCGTTGTACTTCATGTCGGACATGGAAAGCAGGTTGTCGATGCGCCGGATGCCCATCCAGTGGAGGATGTCGGGCATGAGCTCCTGGAAGCGCATGTCCTGCACGCCGGCCACGCACTCGGTGCGGTGGAAATAGGTGGAGGCGCTGTCGCCGCCCTCCTGGCGCTTCCGGGCGTTGTACACGAGGAACTTGGTCACCTCGCCGAGCGCGCGGCCCTCCTTGCGGAAGTACACGATCACGCCCACGCCGCCCCTCTGCGCCGTCTTCACCGCCTCCTCGATGCCGTGGGTGAGGTAGGGGCGGCAGGTGCAGATGTCGGAGCCGAACACGTCCGAGCCGTTGCACTCGTCGTGCACGCGCACGGTGAGCTCGAAGTTGGGGTCGGAGACCTTCTTGGGGTCGCCGAAGAAGTAGATCGTGCTGTTTCCCACCGGGGGCAGCAGCAGCTTGAGGTCCGGGCGCGTGACGAGCTCGGGGAACATGCCGCCCGTGGCCTCGAAGAGCCCGCGACGGAGCTGCCCCTCGTCGATCTTGAAGCGCTTGGCGATGCCGGGCAGGTACCACACCGGCTCCACGGCGGCCTTGGTCACGGCCACGTCGTGCGACTTCGTGACCACCTTGCCGTCGACGGTGAGGCGGCCC
>JADZFF010000197.1 GCA_020850015.1 Bdellovibrionales bacterium
CTTGCTTCGCTCCTCCCGCGCAACGCCCATGACCCGCGTGATCCCTCCGGCCGCGAGGAACGCGAGCGGGGAGTGCGCCGGATCGCCTGATCCGGGCAGGCCGTGCTTGCGTACCCATGCCAATGCAGCGACGAGATCCTCGTGCTTGAACTCGACCGCGAGTTCCGTGAGCGCGTTGTACTCGGACTGGCGCTTGCGTGCCGGACGCAAGCTATCGAGGTAGGCTTTCAGCTCCCCCGGCAAGGCGCTCTCTCTCGTGGCGGGGGCTGTCTGAATCCGCCCCTCGTTGCTTCTGCGAGGTTCGAAGGGGGAGAGAGAGTTTTTTGATTTTTCTTTGGGAGAAATATCTATGTAGGGGTCCACGTTGGACACTGTCAGAGTGTCCGCCTTGGATAGACTTGGTATCCGCTCTGGACTCTGTACAGGGCGGACAGTGTTACCTCTAGACTCTCCCTCTTCTACGTGACGACCCGGGCGGGGTCCGCGCCGGTCCTCGGGCCTGAAGACCCGCCACTTGCGGCTCACGCGTGCGTGCTCATACTCCTCCACCAGCTTGATCCAGCCGTCCTTGGTGAGCCGCTCCAGGGATCGCTTGATGGTGTTCTTGGCGGCGCCTGTGAATCGCTCAAGCTGCGACTGGCTCATGTCGGCGGTGGGCCGACCAAAGCCGTGCGAATACGAGAAGAGCGTCATGTAGACCATGAAGTCGAGTGGTTCGCGGAACCACCCTTCCTTCCGCAACAGCTCGTGCGGCACGGCGGTGAAACCGCCGCCGACCCGCTGAGTGGCTCCCTCACCCTTCGCCGCGCGTGGGCGTTGTTCCTGGGCCACGGTATCTATGACGGACGCTGTGCTCTCTGGACGCTGTTCCTCTTGGACGGTATCGGCTTGGGCCACTGTCCGCGCTGGAGCCTGTGCATCGGGGCTACTGTCCCGTGTGGACACAGGTGGCGCTTCAGAGGGTTCAAAATCAACACTGTCAGCCAAGGACTCTGTTCGTGGTGAACAGAGTTCAGCGGGGACGGTGTGCGCGGTGGATAGACTTTGCTCCAGGATCGACGATCGCTCGTCGGTTGCACCCTCGGGTGCGGCCGAGATCGCCGACGCCTCTGATAGCGGCTTACGGGCTTCTGAGGGCATTCCTGTCCGAAGGGCAGCGATCTTTTGAAACTGTGAGCCGAAGGAAGGGCGCTTACGCATGGGCCACCTCCGATTTCGCCGTCTCAACTGCGCGGATACGGATCTCCATGAGTCGGGACTCCACCTCGGCGGCGAGGCGGCCGTAGTCCTCGGCACCGATGGAGTCGGGGGCGTACTGCGTGACGCTGAGGCCCGCGCCAGGAGACTCGCGGAGTGCCACACAGCGGCGGATCGTCGTCGCAAAGACCAAATCGCCAAACTGCGCCACGAGCGCGTCCAATGTCTCGCGAGTAATGACAGTCCGATCGGCCATTGTGAGCACGACGCCAAGGATCGAGAGCGCAGGGTTGGTCCCGGCCTTGATCTCTGAGATCTCGCTCTGAAGTTCCTGGACGCCCATGTACCCGTAAAAGCCTGTATCCACGGGGATGATGAGGTGGTCGGAGGCATTGAGTACCGAGTTGAGCAGAGGCCCAAGCCCAGGGCAGCTATCGATCACGATGCGCGTGTAGAGTCTGCGCAGCTCGGCGATGCGCTGCTTGAGCCGAAGCTCGGCATTCGTCTGCGTGACCATCCAACGCGCGGCCTGGGCGAGCCCAGGGTTAGCGCCGATGAGGTCGAGCCCAGCTTTGGCGCGCACGATCGCGCGATTGCTCGGGATAGTGCGGTCCACGAGCAGGTCGCCGATTGTGACGGGGAGTTCCTGAATGGGGAACCCAAACCCCTGCGTAAGGTTGCCGTGTGGGTCGCAGTCGATGACGAGTGTGCGTTCGCCCGCGAGCGCGAGCTGCGAGGCGAGATTCATGGCGGTGGTCGTCTTGCCGACGCCGCCCTTCTGGTTGGTGATCGCGATGACATGACATTGAGAGGAATTCATTTCCGTTCTCCCGTGTGTTGACAGGCAGGGAACGGCTCCGTAAGAATGGAGAAGTCCCTGCCAGGAGCCTTCGAAAGAAAAGCTCCGGTTGAGTGAGATGCGATCAGTTCGGTAGGCGCCAACCAGACACGAGCCGATCGCAGTACGAGTTCCGAAGAGCCCGCCCTCAGTGGCGGGCTTTTTCTTTTACGGGGGTTTGAAGATGCCGAGCATCCGAACCGCCTCCTGCTCAAAGGCACTCCAAAAAATTCAGAGCACCCTGCGTTGTGCGGAGAGAATTCGCCTCAATGCACGCCTACGGCGTGAACGGAAACGAACCCCCACCCGCGTTTTCAGCAGGCCGGAAGTAGGCAGATCGTAGGCAAGAAATAGGAATTTCCCGAAATCATGCGACTGATCGGGAAAGATCGGTGGATCGACTCTGATGTAACTGCTTGAATTGATTCACCCGTGTTTTCCAGTGCTTGCCTGTATCCGGGTGTGGCGAATGAAATAAAAATGGCTCAGGAGGAGGGATTCGAACCCCCGACCAGCCGGTTAACAGCCGGCTGCTCTACCACTGAGCTACTCCTGAACACAAAAACCCGAACTGAAAGGACGGGGCGTCAGTGGCGACTTCCACAATTAGCGGAAGCCTTTGGGATTGTCCACCGCGCCGAACGAGGGCTGCGAGGGGATTGAAACGGTGCGACGTGGTCGGGTTTAGAAGGCATTGAACGCGCCCTGCGGCCACCAGCCGTGGCGAGCATCAGGATCGAACGCCCCGCCGGGGCGCTGGCGAAGCCGAAGCGGCATGTCGGGCGGGGGGGCGTTGAAGCAGGCGAGTTGATCATCCTCGATGTCACAGTCACGGGCCACCTGAAGGATCCTCATGCCGAGCTCCACGGCGAGCATGGGTTCTGTGCCCGGGGATGCGGGAGGTTCGGCTGGGGCGCACAGCGGTAGCCGGAGTCTGAGAACCGAGTAAGCAGGGAGGAAGTTTTCTAGCTTCGTCTTCATCAGCATCTTCCGGCTATGGGGTTTCGCCCCCACTTGAACCTGAGACTTTCTGGCAAGTAGGGGGGGGCTCCGGTAGGGTGGGGAGATGCTCCCTGAGGTCCCCACGCCGAAGCCCATGCGTCGTCTGGAGCGGCATGTGTTCGTGTGCGCCAACGAGCGGCCCCCCGGCACTCCCCGGAGCAGTTGTAAGGGCAGGGGCTGCGAAGCGGTGCTCGACGCGCTCAAGCAAGAGGCCGCCGCGGCGGGGCTCGCGGGCGCGGTGCGCGTGCAAAAGAGCGGCTGCCTCGACACCTGCGAATACGGAACGACGGTGACGGTGTACCCCGAGGGGGTGTGGTACGGGCGCGTGACGCCGGCCGACGCCGCCGAGCTCGTGAAGAGCCATCTCGTGGAAGGGCGCCCGGTGGAGCGTTTGCGGATTCCGGGGAAATAGGGATCAGGCATGCCGATCCGCTTCCGCCCTCACCACTTTCTCTGCGCGCTCGGCTTCCGAGGCAAGGGCTACTCGCCCGAGTTCGTGGCCGGGTTTCAGGCCGTGGTGGATCGCCTGCGCGGGCCAGGCGGAGACGCCGAGCGGATCGAGGTCACCGGCGCCACGGATACGATCTGCGAGCCCTGCCCGCATCGTCGAGGCACGCTCTGCGAGACCGAAGGGAAAATCCGCGCGCTCGACGGCGCGCACGCCCGGGTGTTGGGCCTTCGCGGTGGCGACCGACTGACCTGGGGCGAGGCGAAGCGCAGGATTGCCGAGAATTTCACGGTGGAGGCGCATCGCCGCGCCTGCGCGGCGTGCTCCTGGCAGGTCATGGGCCTGTGCGAGGAGGCGCTCGTGGACCTCCGGCGCGAGTTGGGAGCGGAGAAGCCCGCGCCGCGCCGGCCCTGGGACAGATCCTCCCTGCTGCTCGGCGGGCTCTTGAGCGCGCTGCTTTCGCTCGCCGGCGGCGCAGCTGCCTTCGCGGCCGTGCCCGAAGCGGGTGAGGAGCCTGTGGTAGCTCCGGCCACGTCGCCGAAGGCCGAGGACGCCGGCTTGGTCGACGGGCCGCGCACTCCGACGCCCACCACCTCGGGCGGGATTCCCACCTCAAGCATGCCGCCCACTCCGAGGAAGGTCTTGGAACCGGCGGTGGCCCCGTCGGCCGATGATCTGGCCCCCGAAGAACTGGAGATCCCCGCGCTGATCACTTCGGGCGGGAGCGTGAAGGCCGAGGGCCCGATCGTGGACGGCTCGAAGTTCATCGACGACATCCTGAGGCAGCTCCGCAGCGGGAAACGATCGACCACGGCGGCGAAGATCCGCGACGCCTACGTGAACATGGGCAAGGAGCGCTACTCCCAGGTTCTCCTGCTCGCTACCCAGATCCGGCGCGACCCAATGTTCGAGGATTACGGCGTGTTTCTCGCGGCACGGGCCTACCTGCGGCGGGCCTCCTTCAAGCTTTCGAAGAAGAAGCATGCGGATGCCGCCGCGGATGCCCTGGATGCCGGGCGCCGGTTCGCCGAGATTCCGGCACAGTTTCCCGATTCGCCCTTCGCGGAGGAGTCGCCGCTGGATCTCTCCGAGGCGGAGCTGGTGGGCGCCGCGGCTGCCGCAGGCAGGGCCCGCTGGAAGGAGGCTCAGGCGCAGTACGAGAAAGCCTTCACGCGGCTCATTCCCGCCGGACGCCTGATGCGTTCGGGGCGCGAGCACATCGAGACCTACGCGAAGGCCTGCTCCAAGGCCAAGACGCGTCAGTGTTTCGCCTGGGCTTGGCGGCTCGCGGACAACCTTCCCAAGGCCTCGCAGGAGGCGCAGGCGATCGCGAAGTACATTCCCGAGGCGGTGGCGATGAAGGACAAAGCCGAGCTCGCCGACCGGCTCACCACCACCTACTATGGGGAGCTCAAGGACGAGGAGAGCTTCAACGCCGCCTTCGAGCTTTACATGAGGCGCGACTACGGCGACGCCGTGGAGGCTTTCCAGCAGTTTCTCGAGGAATTTCCGAAATCCGTGTACCGACACCGCGCGCGCCACTGGCTCGCGCGCGCCTACGACCGCAAGGGCGACCGCACTCGGGGGCGCACCATGCACGAGGTGCTGCTCTCGGAGGCGCCGCTCACCTTCTACGGGATTCTCTCGGCCCTGGCCTTGGGGAAGTCGCCCGTATCCTACGTGGACGCCACCCTCCCCACGGTGCAAACCGAGGACGCCTTCCTCTATCCTCTTGAGATCCGCAGGCTGGAGCGCGCGGAGAAGCTCATCGCCGTGGGGGCGCTCACTGCGGCGTCAGCCGAGCTCTCGGGACTCCAGGCGCGGCGAGTGCACGGCAACAAGTTCCTGATGTATCTGGCATTGCTGAACCACCAGAGCCGCAACTACCTGGAGAGCTTCCGCATCCTCGGCGAGCTGTTCAACCGAGGGTACGAGGGCGTGAACTCCTCACACTCGATCCGGCTGATCTTCCCGATCATGCACGACCACTTGATCCAGCGGTTCGCCGAGGCGAATCGCATCGATCCGATCCTCGTGCTCTCGCTCATGAAGCAGGAGAGCGCCTTTGACTCGGGCGCCGTGTCGCGCGCGGGCGCCATGGGGCTGATGCAGCTGATGCCACTCACCGCGGTGGACACCGAGCCCGACGTGGAGCTCGCGGCGCTTACCGATCCCCTGGACAACGTTCGCGTGGGCACGAGCTACATCGCGCGCATCCTGCGCCAGTTCAACGGCAACATCGTTCATACGCTCGCGGGCTACAACGCAGGCCCTGGGCGCGTGCGCCGTTGGAAGCGCGAGTTCGCCGACCGCTTCAAGCGAGAGCCCGAGATGCTGGAGTTCATCGAGCTCATTCCCTACAAGGAGACACGCGAGTACGTGGGCGCGATCATCCGGAACTACTACTGGTACTCCTACCGCCTGAACGGCACCCTGCTCACCTCGCTCGACTACTTCTGGGGCGTGAGCGGGCCGCTCTCACACCCGCTTCGCCTCTCGAACTGATCTCACTAGGTCAGGAGATCGCCCCTGGGTCGCCCCGTCTCCCGCTGCCGGAGGGACGTGACGATTCACTTAGGCGTTCGCAATAGCCCACACGTACAGATAAAAAGTGAACAGGCATACTAGAAAACGGTATAATAACAAACACGTAGAGAAATATTTAGACAGAGTTTGCACAAGTTTGTTATCATCAGCTTTGACGGGTGGCGTCAATCGCGAGATCCTGAATGCGAAGGAAACGGGTTCCGCGGTGGAACTCAGGAGGGACGTAAGATGTCTTCGCAAACGAAACGGATAGGGCTTCTGGAAAGTTGGTTGGGACTCTCAGGTGTGGGAGGCGCGGCGCTCCTTTCACTCGTGGCGGTCGTTGGAATGGGTGGCTGTGGCGAAAATCCGCTCAGCACCGGCGCGGTGACGCTCAAGAGCTCCGCGTTTGCCGGCGGCGGGCCGGCCCGACTGGACGTCGCATTGGCGGAGCCGGGCAGCTTGCCCAGCTCTCCCTTCGATCTGGCGGCGACGGCGATCACCGATCTGAGCTTCTGCATCACGCAGCTCAAGATCGAGGCGCCGGATGGCGTGTCGATCGAAGACGACGACGGTGACGAGCTGATGGAGGTCACGCTCGGCCAGGTCTCAGCTGGCGACGGCACCGTACCCATGACCTGGGGTGCCGCAGACTTGCCGGTGGGCGCCGAAATCGAGAAGATCAAGGTGGAGGTTCACCATGATCCGGAGAAGTGCGGCGGCGCCGAATACTCGGTGAGCCTGAACGGGAACGCACTCACCAAGGACGTGGAGATGGTCTTCAAGTTCACTCCGGCCCGCACGCTCGCGGAGGGAGACACCGTGGTGTTCGATCTCGGCACGCTCGCGAATGCCTTCGTGAGCGCGCTCGATGCGGGCCAGTACACGGATGAACTCATCGGCGATTACATCGAGGACATCGAAGAGGCCGCAGAAACGGAAGACGACTGATCCGTACGGGCATCAACCATCTGAAAGAAAGAGGACGGTACAAGTGGCAAGGAGAAGCGAAAAGTCGAGTCCACGGCCCGAGATCTTCGGGTACCTGGATTACCGCCACTTCCTCAGGGACTGGCTCGCCTGGCTTCGGGCGAGCCAGTCCGGCTTCTCTGTGAGGACGCTTGCACGTAAGGCCGGACTCTCGGTGGCCTACCTTTCGATGGTGAGCAGCGGAAAGCGCCCGCTTTCCGAGAAGGCGCTTGGAAAACTCGCGCCTCAGCTGGAGCTCGCGGATTCCGAGCGGGCCTACCTCGAGCACCTCGTGAGACTCGGTGAGGCGGAGGAACCGGGAGAGCGCGTCGAGGCGCTCCGCCGCATGCGGCGGCACAGCGCCTATCGTCGAATGAATCCCAAGGAAACCGAGGTTCACGAGTACCTCACGAGCTGGTTCTACGTCGCCCTCCGGGAGATGTCGCGGATCGAGGGTTTTCGTCCTGACGCCGAGTGGATCCGGACGCGGTTCTACCGTTCCGTAGATCGCCGCGAGGTGGAGCGCGCCTGGAACTTCCTTCTCGGGAAGGGGTTCGTTCAAGCCGGGGACGACGGCAAATACGCTCTTCGGGATCGTCATGTAGACTGTCACTCGCGCGTCCTATCCGCGGCCATGGCGCAGTTCCACCACGAGATGTTTAGTTTGGCAGCTGAGTCGATCGAGACCGTGGAGAGGGAGAAGCGGCGGATTCTCGGCCACACCTTCTCGATCGGCAGAGACCGCGTTGCCCAGGCTCAGCAGATCCTGGACGAGGCGCTCGCGAAGGTGCGGGCTCTCGAGGAGAATGCGGGAAGTCGCCCGGAGTTGGTGTATCACGCGCAATTTGCGCTATTTCCGCTGACGCGGGAGGAGGATCCGTCATGAACACCCTGAAGTCGCCCTGGACAGCGCTGGGAGTATTGACCTTGGCATGGGTCCTGGCTCTTGTTGCGGGCTGTGGCACTACGGTGGGAAACCCGGCGCGCGGGGACGTCACCTTCAAGAGCAGTCCGTACAACAACAATGGCATGGCGCGGATCGATCTGTTCGCTGCCTTCCGCGAGGCCGACCCCGGGGGGCTCTTGCCCTCCGGTCTGGATGCCGCGCTCGGGCCCGTGACTGAATTCAAATTTTGCAATACTCAGATCAAGATCACCGCGTCGATCGGCGGCGTGGACGCGGTGGAGTCGCAACTCGGGCTCGTGGACGCGTCCAATCCGGATGTGGAGACGGTCTGGGGCACGGCAAGCGCTCCCGTGGGACTCATCGCCGATCGGATGGATCTTGAGCTCCATGTGGACGACGAGCGATGCTCCGGGGTGACTTACTCTGTTCGCTACAATGGTACCGAGCTCACCGAGGATCTGGAGTTTCGCTTCCGGTTCGATCCGCCGATTCTTCTGGAAGAGAACGACGTCGTCACGCTTGGGCTTACCGCGATCGCTTCCGCGCTCGAAGCCGCGGATCAGGCGGGCAAGCTCAACAACACGGACATCCACGAATTCCTCGACGAAAGCGTCGAAGGTACCGGCGAGGACGACGATTAAGGGACGTTCGTACGCGCGGGTCTAGACCGCGAAACGGAAGTGCATCACGTCGCCGTCGCGGACGACGTACTCCTTGCCCTCGAGGCGGAGCGCGCCGGCGTCCTTGATGGCCTGCTCGCCCTTGAGCCTCATCAGGTCGTCGTAGTGATAGACCTCGGCCTTGATGAAGCCGCGCTCGAAGTCGGTGTGGATCACGCCGGCGCAGGCCGGGGCCTTCCAGCCCTTCTGGAAGGTCCAGGCGCGCACTTCTTTTTCGCCCGCGGTGAAGTAGGTCTGCAGGCCCAGGAGGTCGTAGCCCGCGCGGATCACGCGGTTCAGGCCCGGCTCGGGCATGCCCATTTCCTTGAGGAAGGCGTCGCGGTCGTCGCCCTCGAGTTCAGCGAGCTCGCTTTCGATCTTCCCGCAAATCGTCACCACGGGGGCCTTCTCTTTCGCGGCATGGGCCTTCACCCGCTGCACGAGCTCCTGCGCGTCGGCGTTCGCCGCGTCGTTTTCGTGCACGTTGCACACGTACATCACTTTCTTCGCGGTGATGAGGTGCAGGCTGTCGATGACCTTGAGCTGGTCGGCGTCGAGGCCGAGGGCGCGCACGGGGGTGCCGTCTTCAAGCGCCTTCTTCACGGGGGCGAGCACGCCGTAGAGGATCGCGGCCTCCTTGTTTCCGGGCACGCGCGCGGCTTTTTCGATCGACGAGTAGCGCTTGGACACGGCCTCGAGATCCGCGAGGATCAGCTCCGTGTCGATGACCTCGATGTCGGAGAGCGGATCCACTTTGCCCGCGACGTGGATGATGTTCGGGTCGTCGAAGCAGCGCACGATGTGGGCGATGGCGTCGGTTTCGCGGATGTGGCCCAGGAACTGGTTGCCCAGGCCCTCGCCCTTCGAGGCGCCGGCAACCAGGCCCGCGATGTCCACGAAGGTCATCGTGGTGGGGACGATCTCCTTCGGTTTGATGTACTGCGAGATCGAGCGCAGGCGCGGATCCGGTACTTTCACGATGCCGGTATTCGGCTCGATGGTGCAGAAGGGGTAGTTGGCGGCCTCTGCTTTGGCCGAGGTCAGCGCGTTGAAGATGGTGCTCTTGCCGACGTTCGGAAGGCCCACGATGCCGCATTTGAATCCCATAGTCCGTCAGTCCTTCTTCGTGTTGTACTTGTTCATGGCCTCGCGCATCTGGCCGCGCACGATCATGCGAGTGGCCGAGGCCACGTCGTCGAGCACCGGGTCGAGCGCGCCCAGCTCTTCGTCCGTGAAGCGGCTCAAAACCCAGTCGGCCGTGTCCATGCCCTTCGCGCCCGAGGGCAGGAGCGCGGGCTTGCCCACACCGATCCGGATGCGGTGGTAGCCGTTCTTCTCGGCGCCCATCGAGGCGTCGAGGCTCTTGAGCCCGTTGTGCCCGCCCGTGCCGCCGCCGGTCTTCAGCCTTACGGCCGGAAAGGGGAGGTCAACCTCGTCATGAAGCACCACGATGTCCTCAGGTGCGCACTTGTGGAACTGCGCGAGCGGAGCGACGCACTTCCCGCTCAGGTTCATGAAGGTCTGCGGCTTCACGAGCAGGGCCTTCTCGCCCTCCACGGTCGCGCTCCACATCTCGCCCTCGTACTTGCGTGATGGCCCCTCGGCGCGCCAGCTATCGATCATGCGGTCCAGCGCCAGCCAGCCGACGTTGTGCCGGGTGGTTTCGTACTTCGGCCCGGGATTCCCCAGGGCCACGATCAGCTTCATACCGGCAGCTTCATACGAACAGGTTGCTCACGCTGTCGTAGTTGTGGATGCGGTGGATGGCCTGCGCGATGGTCTCGGCGGCGCTGAGCTGCACGATCTTGCTGCAAGCCTTGGCGGCCGGGCTCAGCGGCACGGTGTCGGTGATGTATACCTTCTGGATCGCCGAGTCGGTGATGCGCTGGATGGCGGGCCCGGAGAGTACGCCGTGCGAGGCGCAGGCGTAGACGGAGGTGGCCCCGGCCTTGAGCACCGCGTTCGCGGCCTCGGTGAGCGTCCCGGCCGTGTCGATCATGTCGTCGATCAGAACGGCGGTCTTACCCTTCACCTCACCGACGATGTTCATCGCCTTGGCCTCGTTGGCGCGCTCGCGGCGTTTGTCGATCATGGCCACGGTGGCATCCATGCGTTTGGCGTAGGCGCGCGCGCGCTCCACGCCGCCGGCGTCGGGGCTCACCATGACAAGATCTTGGAGCCGGTCTTTGAACTCATCACGGAAGTGATCCAGAAAGATCGGCATCGCGAAGAGGTTGTCGAAAGGGATGTTGAAGAAGCCCTGGATCTGCCCGGCGTGCAGGTCCATCGACACCACGCGCGTGGCGCCGGCGGCCTGGATCAAGTCGGCCACGAGGCGCGCGCTGATGGGCGTGCGGGGGGCCACCTTGCGGTCCTGGCGGGCATAGCCGTAGTACGGGATCACGGCCGTGATCTCCTTGGCGCTCGCGCGTTTGAGCGCGTCGATCATCACCAAGAGCTCCATGAGGTTGTCGTTCACCGGGGGGCAGCAGGGCTGGATGACGTAGGTGTCGCGCCCGCGCACGTTCTCTTTGATCTCGACGAAGACCTCGCCGTCGGAGAAGCGCCTCACGTCCGCCGTTGCGAGAGGTTTGCCTAGCTTTTGGCAGATCTTCTCGGCGAGGGGGACGTTGGACTGCCCGGACAGGATGATCCATTCGCGGAGACGCATGGATGGGGATTACCCGAAGGGGACGCGAGTCTCAAGGACCGAAGCCCGGTGGGCCCCCCTTCCCGGGGCTCGACCTGGAGCGGGGTGCGGCCTGGCTTGTCACGGCGCGGCTCCGGTGGGACCATGGAGGTAGGGCGACCTTGTGAACATTGCGAAACTTTTAGCGAAAGTCCGATTTTTGCCGGACGGCCTGCTGGTCAGGCTGTACCCCCCGTTCCTGCTGATGGGCATGCGGATTCGCTCGGTTTCGCCGGACTATCACCACCTGGAGGCGGAACTTCCCATCCGCTGGTGGGCGCGGAACCTCAACGGCACGCTTTTCGGCGGATTTATGTGCGCAGCCACTGACCCGCTCGCGGCCCTCATGTGCCACCGGATTTTCCCCGGGGCCGAGATCTGGACGAAGTCGCACACCCTGGAGTTTCTGAAGCCCGCGAAGTCGCGGCTTCGCATCGTCGTCGACATCCCTGAGGAGCAGGTGCGCGCCATCCAGAGCGACCTCGACCAGGGTGGGCGCAGCACGCAGACTTTCGAGTATCTCATGATCGACGACCGGAACCGGGTGGTGGCGCGCGTGCGCAACACGCTCTTTATCCGGCGCGCGCAGGGCCGCCGCCTGGGCGTGGTGGGCGAGGCGCTGTAAGGGGTCGGAGCCTTTTCTGCGTAACGGCGCGTCGTTTTCGACGCGCCGTTACGCAGAAAAGGCTCC
>JADZFF010000198.1 GCA_020850015.1 Bdellovibrionales bacterium
AACCTGCTCCGCGAAGGCGTGCAGATCCCCAACGGACAGGGAGGCTTCACCACCACCTTGAACACCGAGGGATTCGTCTCCACACCCGAGCTCCTGATCCGTGTTTCACCGACGGGCTTCGACGCCTCCATGGTGGACGAACAGGAATGGGCGGACGCCTCGTTCCCTGAGACCCCGTTCTCGATGTCCTGGGAGTGATTCCGCGCTTAGTCGCGCGGCAGGTCGTAGTAGAAGCTCCGCTTCGCGCACTCCTCGTACGCGTCGCTGAGAAGCCTCCCGTTCACCACGACGTTGTCGTACGGGTGCTCGCAGATGTGGATGACCGGGACCTGTTCGGGCCGCCCCGTCGCGCGCACGAAACTCTCCGACAGCGCGGCCCCCAACCGCTGCTTCACGGTACGCCTGAGCTTCGGGCAGTACACCAGGATGTGGAGGTAGGGGCTCTCCGCCGGGTCGTCGCAGAGTTTGCCTCCCACCGCGGCCATGCCAGGTTCGTACTCCAGGAAGCGCACGCCGAGGATCTCCGCTGGATGCCCGGTTGAGGAGCAGAATGCTTCCGTGAGCCCGGCCGCGAGGGCCGCCCTCGTTTTCCGGTCAGCTTTGGGCAACGACAGTTCAATGCACGGCATGAAGTCCTCCTAGGGGCCCCTCTGAGCTATCACCCGCGGCGGCCGTGTTCCACTCGCCCTTGACGGTAACGCCCACCGCAATCCAGGCTCGTGGCGGTCCCGGGCCGTCGCGGGCCTGCCCCGCCACAACAGATGCCCGTGCTAGTTGACACCGCACGAGGCCCAGTTTAGGCCTCGAACCCAGATCTCCCTCACAGCCTACCGTTGCACTTCGGATCTAAACCCGCCCCACAGTGGGACGCCTAAAAATGCATTGCCCCCGGCCCATCATCGGTGTATTCACTCTGAAGCGCGACACCACTCGCAAGAACTTGAAGCCCGAGGCTCCAATGCTCACACCCAGCCGCCGCAAGCCCGCCCAACTCCAGCTCTTCCGCGGCTCGCTCGCGCGCACCACGGTCGCTCGGCCCACTCACGGGGGCGACGAAAGCATCGGCCGCCGCAAGACCCGCCGACCGCTCGACCCACACCGACCCGTGCACGTCACGCTTCGCTCAGAACGGGCGCGCGGCCGTCTCTCGCTCCTCGCGCCGCGCGTGCGCTTCACGGTGAAAGCCCTCGCGCTTCGCGCGGCCGCACGGCACGAGGTGCGAGTGCTGCGTTTCGTGAACGTGGGCAACCATCTGCACCTGCTCGTGAAAGCCCGCTCGCGCGAGAGTTTTCAGAATTTCCTCAGACAGACAGCCGGGCAGGTGGCCCAGGCGGTGACCGGAGCCAGAAAGGGCGCGGCGGCAGGCTCTTCGGGCCAGCGGCGATTCTGGGACGCGCTTGCGTACTCGCGCGTGGTGAGATCCCCGCGCGAGGAGGTGGGGCTGCAGAAGTACTTCTTGAAGAATCTTGCTGAGACGCTCGGACTGCCCGATCCGCGCGCTCTCTACAGGAGCGAAAGCGTGGTGCTGAGCATCCCCGCTGGAACCGGACCACCTTTGGAAGAGGTTTGGGCCTGAGGCGGGGTCTTCGACATTTCGAAGTCCCGGACCCGAGCGCGCTCAGGGCGCATCCAGAGTCACGGAAGAAAATCCTGGATTGTAGGTAGCGCTGTCCGTCTGGAGAAACACCCGATACTGCGCCCAACGGCTGGGGGTCACGCCGCTCAAAGTCAGCGCCGTGGGCAGGCCAAGCGCGCTGTTGATGAGCTCGGAATAGTATTCGTACGCGCTGCCTCCAGGGCCCGAGAAGAACTCGCCGCTACAGGAAGAATCGTCGCACGCGCGCAACTGAATCTTGAGGCGCGTCACGCCCCTCTGGTAGAGCGCTGTGACCTCCGAGGGCCCGAGCGCCCGGCTCCACATCCCGATCTCGTCCATCTTTCCGGCCATGCGCATGGTGTTCGCGCCGTAGTTCTGCATGCCGATGAGAAGCGGGTTCGTCTGGTCGTTGGCGCAGGTATAGGTCGTGGCCTGGCTCGAGATCTCGATGCCGTCCTTGTAGAATTTTATCAGGTTGTTTGCGTCATCGTACACCACCGCCCAGTGGTGCCAGCCGTCCATCACCACTGAGCCCGCCGCGGTCTCCCAGTACCGATAGGTATTGCCCGTGTCCTCGCACTCGAAAGCGGCCTTGCCGTTGTAGAAGAGGAACCCGTAGTTGTCGTTGTCGTTCACGCCCTTCTCGAGAATATAGCTGAATTCGTTGGCGCCGAAGGCAGGGTCTCCGTTCCGCCAGTCCACCCAGGCCGAAAAGCTCATGTCACCGGTCATGCGCAGATCGGCATGATCAGGGATCGTCACCACGGTGTTCGTGCCGTCGAACCTTCCGCCACTTCCTACTCGCCCCACCACCCCGGCTCGCGGACAGGCCGCGCCCGCACAGGTTCCATCATGGGCCGCGCCCGAGGAATCGACGAAGGTGGTGGCCCCGGACGATTCCTCGAAGCGCAGCAGGAGGCGGTTTCCCGTCATATCGACGTTGTGCGCGGAGTACGCGGTCTCGGTTCCCGCCGAACCGGGCTGCATCTTGCCGTAAGGCGCGCCGGGCACCCAACTCAGCGAGGTCCACGTGGCGATTCCGCCGGCGTCGATGATGTCCGAGTCGTAGTATCCGCTGTACTGCATGGTCTGATGCTCGAAGATCGCGCGGATCTCGGAGGCGCTGAGCTCCCGGTTGAAGATCGCGAGCTCGTCCACCCTTCCGTCCCATGCGGTCGCCGTGTCGAGCGGCCCCTTCCCCACGAGCAGCGTCGTCACGCCGTCGATCGCGCCCGAAGCCGGCGCGCTGTTCTGAGTCGGGACATCGAGATCCCCATCCAAGTACAGCTTCAGTTCGGAACCGGAAGACCAGGTGAGAGCCACGAACTGCCAGGCCTGGGTCTGGACGTGCGAGGAGCTGTGGTACGTGAGGGGCGCCCCGGAAACCTGAAGCGACGCGGTGATCAGATTGATGGAGCTCGACGGCCCCGTGGCGTCGTACCGCAACCCGAGCACACCATCCGCGCCGTCGGGGGTCTTGCCGACGAGGAATCCACGATCGGTGTCCCGGAGATCCGATTGGATCCAGGCGAGCACTGTGATGGCCGAAAGCCCATTCAGGTACGCTGGCGCACTGGCGTCGGTTGCACTTTGCCCGGCCGCCGTGAAGTCCACGGCGCTGGCACTCTTGCCCGTCGCTCCGAGCACGGGACAAGTGGAGCAATCCAGATGATTTCCCGCTCCCGAGGCATCGGTGAGCGTTGTACCGCTCGCCTCGTCCAGATGGGCCAGCAGAAGGTTCCCAGTCATGTCGAGCCAGCTCGAGGATCCGCCCCCGTCGGGCAAGCCAGGGGGTGGAGAACCCCCGCCCTCGATCTGCCCGGTGCCTCCGTTGAAACCCGTGCCGTTGTTCGTACCTGATCCCGCGTCGGGCTCGTCGTCGTACGAGCCAGAAACGGGCTCATCCCCGGATTGGCCGCCCGTGGTATCGATGGACTCGACAGGGGTTGCGGTATCCGAGCCAATCTCCGCGCAGCCGCCCGCCGCCAGGCCCAGAGCCAGCACACAGATACTTAGTAGACATAGCGCTTGCGACCGGACACGGCCCATCCTTCAAGTGTAAGCGCCTGCCAGGACCCTCAGAAGTGTGTCACGTCTGCCGCTGTGAAACGGCGGACACAGGCCGCTGAAGGTTGTGCCTCCTTCACCTTTGCTGCGCTTCAGTTCAGTACGCGGCGAAGCGTGCAGCGCACGGGGAGGATCTTCGTCAGCTCCATGCCGCGGCCCTGCTGGTGCGAGCGATGGATCGTCACCTGAACCAGCATCTGAGAGAGCGCGCGGAGCTCGATCACCTCGCTCGAGCGGCGGAAGCAGCCCGCGCCCGCCACGGAATGCACGGTGCAGGTGGAGGGCGAAAGCTCACCCGGGTTCTCTTCCGTGACGATCTGTTCGAAGTGCGCGCCTGCGGAGTAGCCGCCGGGAAGCAGGCCACCCGAGTCGATGCGCTCGGTGCGCAGGGGCAGGGTCACGTTGGGCGACTTGCTTCCGCGGTTCGAGTCGCTCCGCGAGTAGCGGGAACCCACCACGAGCTCACGCTCGAGCTCGCGCGTGCCTTCGTGGGACGTGACCTTGAGCACGCGTTGCCAGGTCTTCTTCTTCATCTCCACGAGCGTTCCGCCGCAGATGCCGTGGGTCAGCAGGGGCCGATATTGCGACGCCATCGGGTCTTCCATCGAACCCGGGGCCACGCCCGCGCCCTCGAGCACGTCCGCGTTGCCGTAGCGCTCCCAGTTGCCGTTGTAGAACTTGAGGAGGCGGCCCTGCTCGCCGGCCTGCGCCTGGGGCGCGGCCATCAGAAACAGCACGGAACCCACCATCAGCGAACGAGAAAAACGAGAAACGAGGATTCCCACGACAAACCTCCCCTGGGTCGATGCCCGATTGAGCTCTGGGCTTACAACGCAAGGCGTTAGACAACAAGCGTCAATCTGCCGCTCGGCGCCCCCCAAGAAGTCGCTCCAACCTATTAAACTGATTGAGAAATTATTACTTTTGCGCGTAGCAACATTGAATCCGCGCACTAACGGCCTGCGAGCGCCCCCGCCGACCACTCGTAGATCAGCCTGCCGTCCTCATCCTTGAAGCTCACCTGGAGCGAATTCGGAGTCGCGCGCACGACGGCGAAACCCAGGGTCGAGGCCGCGAAGACCTGGCCAGGGGTTCCCTGGTCCACTGGCCGGAGTTTGGCCCCCGCGCCTTGCACGAACTGCTCGTAACCTTCGGCCGCGATGTGCTCCTGATGGTGGTCGTGCCCGCTGAAGTAGGCCGCCACGCCGCAGTCGCGGATCACGGGCTCCATCGTCGCGCGCACATCTGGATCTCCGCCGTGGTGCCCGCTGGAATGCAGCGGATGATGCCCGAACATCAGGCGCCAGCCCGGCTTCCCACAGAGCGCATCGCGCGCGGCCGCGGCCGCCGGCTCGCGATACTCCTCCGCGTTCTTGATCGTATCCGTGTCGAGCCCGTGCAGGGTCAGCCACTCCGGCAGGCCGGGGATGGAGTACTGAGCCGCGGGCATGCGCCAGCGCTCGCTCCGGAGGGTGTAATCGATCTGGGCCTGCGGGTTCCCGCGCCAGTCGTGGTTGCCGAGAATCGCCCAGAAATCCATGGCGCCCAGGCCCGCGTAGGGCGCTTCGAACTTCGACTCCCACTGCTCGTCTTCCACGGAGTCCACGCCGTTTTCGTAGATGTTGTCGCCGAGCAGGAGCGCGAAGGCGCAGCTCCCCGCGCCGCATTCGCGCTCCATCGCCTCGGCCACGCGGAGTTGATCGCCCGAGCCGGTGCCAAAGTCGCCGAAGGCCAGAAAGGTCACCTCGGTCGCGCCCGAGGGCACCGGGCGGTACAGATGCTCCCAGGTTCCCTCCGCGAGCGGCACGAGATCACGGGCCTTGCAGCCCGTTGCGCCCAGAAGCGTTCCGAGGGTGATTCCCAGACTCAGACCCAACCAACCGATCCGGCGAATAAGCATGTCCCGGGATTTTTTCCCGGACGGGCGGCAATGTCAAAACGCGCGGAGTCGATCAGGGGTGGGCACCGCCCCGGAGGGAGCGGTGCCCGTTTTGGGGACAGAGGGGACGCAGGACAGATCAGGCCACGCGGATACTGCGGGGACGCGCGACCTCGGACTTCGGGAGCTTCACATGAAGCACCCCATCTTCGAACTTCGCCTCGATCGCGTCGGCATCGACGGTTTCGGGAACCTGGAAGCTCCGATGGAACTTCCCGCTGAAGCGCTCGACATGGCGCCAGTTCTCCCGGCGTTCATCGCGCTCCAGCCGACGCTCGCCCCAGATCAGGAGTTCGCCCCGGTTGAACTCCACTTTGAGGTCTTCCTTTTTGACTCCGGGCAGGTCGGCCGTCAGAAGATATTCCTTCTCCGTCTCTTCAATGTCGGATCGCGGTGCGAATACGGCAGTACTCTCCGCCGCAGGGGCGGCAGCAACGTCGTTGAAGAACCGATCGAACTCGCGGAACCAGGGCGCACGAATGAGCTGAGTCATACACGTATCCTTTCCTTTAATTTTTTCAGGGGGTTACCCCCTCGAAGGAAAAGATGGGCGCGGGCTCACGACTGTCAAATCGAAGGGTTCGAGGCCCCCCTACTTGAAGGCGTTCTTGATCTTGTTCTTGCGGTGGTTGGACCTGGTCTTATCGTCGGGCAGGGCGACAACACCCTGATCTCACTTGGGTTCCCGGCACCCCGGGCCAGATCCCACCCCAAATTTCGGCTTGCGCCCACCAGGCGGATTTTGTAATCGATTGCTTCCTTCATTAAGCGGACCCGTAGCTCAGTTGGATTAGAGCGTCAGACTACGGATCTGAAGGTCATAGGTTCGAACCCTGTCGGGTCCGCCATGTCACTCGTCATGAAAAAAGAGAAAATTTCCGTACAGCCTCTCGAACGCGCCCTTCAGAGCCTGGAGCGTGCGGTTCAGCAGCCGAAGAACGAGTTCAACCGGGATTCGGTCGTTCAGCGTTTCGAGTATACCTTCGAGCTCTGCTGGAAAGTCTTGAAGAAGGTCATCGAGGCCGACAGGCCCCTTCAGGACCAGAGCGTTCGTTCCATTCTGCGGGAGGCCCATGTCGAGGGACTCGTGAGCGACGTGGAGCTGTGGTTCGAGTTTCAGAAGGCTCGCAACCTCACCTCCCACACCTACAACGAAGACGTGGCCGAGGAAGTTTACCTCACAGCCGTGAAGCTTCCTGTGGAAGCGCAAGCCCTGATCGCGAAACTGAAGAACCGCCTAAGCTCCTCATGACGGCTCCGGCACCAGCCCCCCTTTCTCCGGCCCAGAGAGCCCTCGTGCTCAACGCCGTCTTGAAAGCGTTTCCCAACTCGGAGGTCATCGCTTTTGGCTCTCGGGTCTCGGGCCGGCCGCGGACGAACTCCGATCTGGATATCTGCGTCAGAGCCGCCGGCGCGCTCGATCTTCGAAAGTGGGCTCATCTCGAGGAGGAGCTCACGCAGTCCGATCTCCCCTTCAAGGTGGATCTGGTGGACTGGCATCGCGCGACACCGGAGTTCCAACGGGTGATCGCCGACTCTGGAGTAACCTGGGAAAAATGCCCCTAGAATTCGAATCTGAAGACCCCGGCGTAGCCGGCCTGCCAGTCCCTATCTTCTCGGCCGCGGCCGAACAGGAATTTGACGAGGGCAAGCCGTGCACGGATGATCCCCGGATGAGGCGATTCGCGAAGTCCGCGCTCGTGGGCGGAGGGGCCACGCTCCTTTCCTGGGGCCTCCTTCTGCTTGGGGTGGAGATTCTGGAATGGTCAAAGACAGCCGCGAACGCCATTTCCTTGGCGGCGGGCTCGGCCCTGAACTTCATCGGGAACAGGGGCTGGGTTTTCGGCGCGCAGGAAGGCCGCCTCTCGCGCCAGGCTGGGCTCTACCTCGCGGTGGAGACGGGGGGATACCTGCTCAACATCGGGGTCTTCGAGCTCCTCGTGAAACTCAACTTCGTCCACTACTCAGTGGCCCGGCTGCTCGGAACCTTCCTGGTGTTCGCCTGCTACAATTTTCCGCTCTGGCGCTGGGTGTTCAGAGTTCGCGCCTAGCCGAAGGCCAGCTACTGGGGGCACAATAGTCGGATGCGTTCCATTCTCGCTATCCTGTTGGCAGCACTTCTTTCCCTTTCCTCGTCCGCGCGGGGCGGATCCGCGCAAACGGACCCCAGGCTCGAAACAGCCACCCGCGCCGCCGACGCCGCCCTCCAGCGCCTGAAATCCCGCCTCATGGACGAGATGGGCGGCCCGGGAGGGGCTGAGAAGGCGATCCCGTTCTGTCACGTCTCGGCGATCCCCATGACAGCCGAGGAGGTCAGCGGGAAGGTCGTGAGCGTGAAGCGCGCCACGCTGAAGCCGCGCAACGAAGCCAATCGCGCCACGGGCGTGGAGGCGAAGCTCCTGAAGGAGTGGGAGTCCCTCACGAAAGCCGGCAAGCCCCTTCCCGCTTTCGACACCCGCGTCACGGACGGGCAACTGCACTATTTCCGCCCCCTGAAAGTGGACGGACAGTGCCTGGCCTGCCACGGCCAGAAGGAGAGCCTCGCACCTGGCGTGAAGGCCGAGCTTGAACGCAACTTTCCCAAGGATCAGGCTACCGGATACCAGCCGGGCGACCTCCGCGGGCTTGTCCACGTCATAGTGAAGTAGCGCGGTGAAGTAGCGCGGGGCTAGCGCGCGGCCGCCGGCGGTTCCGGGTTCCTGACCCGCGCGGCCTCGAGGTCGTGCGGGCGCACCACGCGGCGCTCCAGCTCGTCCGCCTGCGTGAGAAGCTCGCGGATCTGAAGTGCGGCGTCGTTCTCCTGCTGACTCGCACCGAATGGCGTTCCCGCTGGATGCCTGCGGATCTTTCTCTGCATCAGGTCCACGAGCTCGGGCACGGGAAGATTGGCCCAGGCGGGCACGGCCCGGGCGATCTCCAGCATCCGCGCCTGCTGTTTCCCCTGAAGCTGCTGGATAAGGGAGGCCCGGAAGCCCACGAGCTCCCGGTACTCATGGTAGGCGCGGCCCTGAAGGCTGGCGGGGGGCGGAAGGCGTCCGATCGACTGCTCCAACGTCGCCACCGCCGTATTCCAAGCCGCGCTTCCTGACCCCGCCGGCAACGCGGCCATTACCTCCTCGATTGCGCCGCTTAGGCGCTGCCCGAGGTCGGCCGTACCCTCCGGCAGCTCAGGCCTCGCGGCCGCGATCCGCATGAGCGCCGTCCGCTCGGCAGGCGTGAGATCCGTGCGCTGGAGGAGCCGGGTGGCATAAGCGCCGCGCATGGAGGCTGGGAACAGAGAGGTCCGGAGCAGACCCAGCCTCGCCCACTTCAGGGTGGGTGTCCGCGCGAGCGTGAACATGAAGAGATCCTGCTCATACCGCTGCTGCCCGGAGCTCGCGTAATACCGCGCCAGCTCCTCCACGTAGGACTGGCTGTACTGGTCCGCGTTGCTGGTGTTGCAGAGATTGCAGGCCTGCGTGAGCACGCCCGGGCCCCACCCCGGCTCGGCGCCGAAGCAGCACGAGCCGCAGGTGTCGCCCATCTCGTACCCTTCGGCGTGCGAGTACCCCACGAGGTGGAGGTACTCGTGGAAGAGAGTGGCCTGCGCCCGCGCGCCTCCCTCCGAGAACGGGCTACGCACCGAAAGCGTCGGCGGCCGAGGAGGGAGCGACGCGAAGGCCTCAGGCCCGCCCTCTTCCGCCGGCATGCAGGTCACCGTCACCCACCTCTCCGGGTCCTGGCGGGACACCAAGGCCTGAAGCCGGGTGAAAGCCTCGCCAGGCAAAGTGCCGCTCATTCGCCTCAGGCAGGCCATGCCCTGACTGATGCCGCGCTCGTAGGCGATCAGCACCTCCGAGGCGCTGGGGCAGTCGGCGGGGATGCGGATCCCGTTCACCTGCCAGTACTGGCGCCCCTTCACGTTCACGACAGGAATGTTCGAGGGCACGTTGCCTGCGTAGAAGCGCGCGAGCTCGGGAATGGCGCGCAGCTCGGAGAGCGTGGCCTCGGGAATGCACATGGCACCATCCGTTCCGGCGCGATCGAGACCCAGGGGATAGGCGGACTCGGGCGTCAGCTCGGAGGCCCGGCTTCGACGCGAGGCCACTGTCTCGTAACGGCCCGTGGCCTTGGAGTACCGGGACTCGAGCACGAAGCGCCACTCTCCATCCGTGATCACCTCCTCGATCTCCTCGAAGTATCCGTCAGAGTCGCGGTCGAATCGTCTGCGTAGCAAGCCCTCGGACAGTGTCTCGTCCCGGTCCGCGCGGCCGTCGCGGTCGAGATCCCAGCTCAGGCGCGTGCCCGTGCTCGTCTCGCTCATCCTGCCGAGCAGCTCGGAGCTCCCGCGCCGGAGCCACAGCACCTCGCGCCCGAGCGAGAAGCGGTCCGCGGGGGAAACCGTTCGGAAGTCCAGAGCGCCGTCGCCGTCCAGATCGGCCGAAGGCCGGCGCGCAGACTCAAGCCCGGCGCGGGCTTCGGCCGCTCCTAGGATACTCAGCGCTGCCAGGACTGGCGCCAGGCCTTGCGACATCGACAAGAGAATCCCCCGTCTCCTGATGCTACCAGGCCGGGATTTCGCTCGCAGGTGGGTCGCGGCTGACCCCCTACGGGCAACCGCTCAGAATCTGCTCCCAGGACGCGTAAAGAAGCCGCGAGGCGCCCGTGGAGAGACGTTGGGCGAAAAAGAGGCCCCCCTCGGTGGGCGCGTAGTCGAGGATGGATCCAGGGAAGCACTTGCCTTCGTTCAGCTCCTGACCTTTCTGGAGATCGTAGATGCGCACGCTCGGCGTATTGGGGGCGTCGGCGCGTTTCGCTCCGTACACCACGAACCGGTCGTGCACCCGTACCTGGTAATGAAACCCAGGCTTGGCGTTGATCCGCTTCGTCTCGGAGGACTGGAGATCATGGAGATAGACGTCGGAAGACTCGCTCACCGCAAAGCCCTTCTCGCTCTCTTCCCAAGCCACGAATTGTCCGCGGACGTGGGGCCGCTCCTGTACGCCGCTCGAAGGGGAAAGTCGCGAGGCCCCACCCGCCACCACGGAGAGCGCATAGATGTTCGGCGAGCCGAACTCGTCGTTCTGGAAGGCCAGGGTGTCTCCGTCGATCTCGGGGTACTCGTTTCGGACATTTCCGTGCAGCTCCACCGGGATCTGATCCTTCAGCAGAATCGGCCCCTCGGCGACGACGCGGGTCTCGCCCTTCCCGCTCGAGTCGCCCTCGAAGAGCAGAACCTTGAGCTCGTGCCCGTCGATGTCCTTGGCCGTCTCCCAGACCGCCCGCAGACGCCCACCCACGAGCTGCAAGGAGGGCTCGACGATCCAAGGAATCTTCTTCTCTAGGCGCCAGGTCTTCGCTCGCTGCAGATCATGAAGCACGACGTCGGTCTTCGTGGCGAGATTTCCGGCGCCGAACAGCACCCAACCCTGAGAGACGGAGGGGCCGAAGGGGCGCTTTCCGCCGTCCACGTTCTCCTGGCGCCCATTCGCGAGATCGAAGGAGAAGAGCTCCTTCTTCGACTCCTCGCTTCCAACCTCCAGCCACAGGACGCGGCTGCCGTCGGCCCCGAGACGCACGATCGTGGCGTTGTCGGTCTGATGCAGGATGCGCGGAGGCGCGGCCCCGGCGATTGAATTGAGTCCTGCGACGGCGAACGCGAAAAGAGCGACAGAGCGGGCTTTCATTGGGCGATTCCCTCCTTGGATGAGGGAATCACACCAGGAGCCGCCCCGGATGTAAACCCCCCCGGGCGAAACGCACCAAGTGGTTACCGAATTCGGGGCGGTTCCGACAAGTTCGAACGCACCATCTTCGAGATGGCTCGCAGTCCCTGCGAGATCTTCCTGAGGAACGAGGGATCGTGGGGCACATGCACGAACCGAGGGTGTTTCTCCCAGAGGGCATGGAGCCTGCGGTCGAGTGCCAGCGCCTCCTTGAGGGACTCCGTGCGCGCGGGGTTGCCCCCCTCGATGGAGACGCCGCCTACGGCCGCCGTCTCGAAGAAGATGACGCCGTCGTAGCGGGCGAGCTCCGCCTCGTAGCTGCTGCCCATGGCAAGGAAAAAATCCTCGCGGTTCCGTCCGGGCCAGTAAGCCGCGCCGTCCACAGTGCCCCGATCGCAGAGGAGGATCCGACTCTTGTAGTGCGCCGCCTGCACGTCCTCGAGGTTGCGCTGCACGTGGTAGATCGCCCTTTGGGTCACCTCCCGCACAGCCTGATCGCCACCCCTCGGGAATCCGCCCAGATAAAGGAGCGTGGCTGCCTCCGGCACCACCACCACGCTTTCCCCGAGCTCGCGGCGGAAGAGGTCCACGGCAGTGGTTTTGCCGCCGCCCGGCCCGCCAGTGAGCGCGATCCTACAGCAGTTGTTCTGGCCCATCTCGCGTCCATTATGGCCCAGCTTGGGCGGAAAGCTACTGAACGATCTGGTCGATGAGCGACTGGAAGGCGCGCACGTCGTCCTGCGTCCAGCGCTGAATCTCGCTGGAAGCCGAGGAAGCCGGCCTTCCGCCCGAGCCGCTCTCAGCAGCGTCGATCACGGTGAGCACTGGCACTCCGCCGAAGAAGAGCACGTCGAAGAGATAATGTACCCCCGTGCCCACATCCGATGGACCGCCGCTCCCGGGAGCCGAGGCCAGGCTGGGAAAACACTCGCGAATCCGAGCCGAAATCTCGGCGCCGTCGGGGTGCCGGGAGAGGCCCTGGGCGATGAACCGGCCGAGCAGTTTAGCCACGTCGCGGCGGTGGTGGGCGTCCGAGCTCGCCATGCGCGCCACGAGCGCGTTTAGTACTCTGCGTTTCTCTCCGGCACTCAACCCCGCGTACTGCGCTTTCAGAACCGCCCCCAGGGCGTCCACCGCGCGGCTTCGCACATCGGATTCGGAGTCCCGGAGAGCCGCGATCGCCACGTTCAGAAGTCGGGGGTCGGAGGCGTGGTTTCTAAACCCGCGCAGCGCCCCGCTTCGCACGAGGTATTGCGAATGCCCGGTCAGGGAGATCAAGGACTCGATCACGCGGGGGTCGCGCGAGTCCGCGAGCACTTTCGTGACGTTTTCGATGTAGGTGCCGTTCGCGGGATCGGAGGCCATCGCGATCACGCCTTCGATCACCTCGGTGTCGCCCGCCCGCTCGAGCCGGGTCACCGCCGTATCGGCGGCGCTACGCACCAGGTGGTCGTGGTCCCGGAGCGCGCGAAGAAGCGCGGGCTTCAGGTCGTTCGTGCCCCTAAGGTTGGCGAGCCCGCCCAGCGCGCGCACGGCGCCTGCGCGCACGTTTCGATCGGATGAGGCCCTGGCGTGGCGGATCAGCGAAGGAATGGCCGGGGCGAAATTCATGCGGTCCAGCGCGACGGCGGCGTCCTCGCCCCCGCGGAAGCCCTCACGATCGAGGGCCGCGAGCACGCGCTCGGCGATCCCGGTGCCGCCGGCTCGATGCACGGCCACTGCCGTGCTCTCCGCCATGCCGCGCACCAGGTGGTCGGTGTCGTCCAGCCCGGCCAAAGCCACGTCGGCCACGGCTTCGCGCCTGGCTTCGGTGTCCGTGAAGTTTCCGAGCCCGCGCACGGCGTTCGCGCGCACGTCGCGGCTGCGGTCTCGAGCAGCGGCCAGCAGGGCCTGATAGGCGCGCTCATCTTGCACCCGCGCCAGCTGGTAGGCCGCCTCCGCGCGGACATCACCCGGCACGCTGGATGTGGCCAGCTGATCCAGCCAACCCTGCACCTGCGCCTCGGTGGGCGGTTCCGCGTGCGCGGCTCCAGCCTGCGTGAGCAGGAGAAACATGAAAAGCGAAGTCAGACCCTTGAGTCTCTTCGTGAGAACGGGGAATTCCATGGGTGTTGGAATTGCGACACCCGTGCCATGCGGGACGCGATATATTCCCCATATTTTCGGTGCCTTACCTTCCGCCTCCGCTTCCCGACTCGAACAGGCTCCGTGCACTCGTTAGGCCCGCAACATGTGTCCGGCCCGACCCTGGGCCCCGGATTTGACGCCCTTGAGTGCCTTTCGTAGAGAGGAGTCCATGATTCGATTCGCGGTTCCGATTTGGGTGGGAGTTCTCGTGTCCGTGTCGCTGAGCCAAGGCTCTGAGGCGCCTTCGATCCTGCACATCGGCGACTCACACACCGTGGGCACCTACGGCGAGACCATCGACGTGCTCCTGCGCTCCATTCCGGGCGCACGCGTGAAGACGGTGGGGAGCTGCGGGATCTCGCCCAACGGCTTCCTCGATGGGCTCACCACCTCCTGCGGGCTCAAGGTCTACGGGCTCGATCAACTGGAGGTTTCGAGCAACAACGTGAAGACCCCGAAGATCGACGACCTGCTCTCCGAGGTGCGCCCCACCCTCGTGGTGATCGAGCTCGGCGCGAACCAGATCAACACCGCCACCTCGCAACCCAACGTGCAGCGCGAGTTCGTGGACCGGCTGGTCTCGAAGATCGTGGCCACAGGCGCCTCTTGCCTTTGGGTGGGCCCGCCGCACGGGCGCAACAAGCCCGAGCCCAAGTACTCCAATCTGGTGCGCCTCCTACAAGAGGGGATCGACGGCCGCTGCGCCTTTCTGGATAGCCGCCCCGAGAAGTTCCCCTGGCTGGATTACAACGTGGTCTCAGCCGCCGCTGGCGTGGCGGGCGACGGCGCCCACTACGATGCCCTTCGCGAACACGGCCGCACGGCTGTGAGGAAGTGGGCGGGAGAGGTGTTTAGGGCCGTGCGGGGGCTGGAGTAGGGCGAGGCTGAACCCGCGCCCACCATTGGCTTGCCGTCTAGTGATGAAGGCGGTACTTCAGTGGATAGCTTGCGTCCTTCCGAACCCCAGAAACACGGAACCGGCAATCAGCGAGTCGTCTTCGTAGACTTCTTGCGCGGTCTGTCTGTCCTCGGAATCCTGTTCTATCATCTCGTGCCCGGCATACCGGTCGGCCTCGGCCAGGGCAGCATGGAGTTCTTCTTCGTTATCAGCGGCTATCTTGTAACAAAGACTCTGTCGGCGAGGATGGCTCTGGGGGCAGGGGGGTTGAAAGAATTCGCGCTGAGCAGGGCCAAGCGACTTCTTCCAACGCTGTGCCTGTATTTAGTGATCGTGGCATCAGTGAACCTGATGAGAAACGAAAGCGTTGCGCTGGTCGGTCAATCTTCGTTTTGGACAATTACTGGATTTTACAACTGGTTTCAGATCGTTTCCCCAAAAACACTCCCTGGCCTCGGTGGGATCTGGAGCCTGGCAATTGAAGATCAGTACTACTATTCGATGTTACTTGCTGGGAGCGTCTTCATCGCGCTTCGAATGCGGCACTTCAGCGTGGCTTTTCTAGTTTTTTATCTGCTTCTGGCGCTTTCAAGTCTTGGGATGCGAATCCACAACGCCGGCCCGGTGGCCTATTCACTGCTCTGGGTCAGCTACAACACTATTTCGAGACTCTGGGGCTTCTGCTGTGGCGGCATTGTAGCCGCACTTCTTTCGCCCCCTTTTCGCAAATCAGGCTCACCGAAAGCAAAATATTCCAGAGATTTGGGCGCGATCGTTCTGTTATTGGCCGCGTGCGCATCCCTGTTTGGAGTGAAAGAGTACAAT
>JADZFF010000199.1 GCA_020850015.1 Bdellovibrionales bacterium
AGGGGCGTGGCGCTCGGCGAGGGCCTGCGGTTTCTCGCGCGCCATTTCTTCGCGTGCGTGGGCCACGGAGCGACTCTTACAGTGCTTTTCGCCGTGCCTTTCCTTGGCAGCTTCGTGCTCCCGATCGCCGTCGTGGGCGGCACGCTCCTGGTGGCCCGCGCCCCGGGATCGGCGGCCGCAGCCCCGCTCCGGTAAGCGGTACCGCCCGGCAAGCCCTGCCCATTCACGGCGCTCCTCGTCCCTCCGATCGGCAAGGGAAGGCAGGGAGGTTTGCGAATGCGCCCCAATTGGACCGAATACCTCGTCGCGGGACTGGCCGCCGTGCTCCTCTCCTGGGTCACCGGCTGCCGATTCGGCAACCACTCCTCCCAGACGATCAAGCGGACGCACAGCCTGCCCACCTACGCCTTCGCGTCGGAGCTCTCGGAGGTTCGATTCTGCGCTTTCCTCGAAGGCGTGGAGAACCCGCAGTGCGGAAGCACGGGCACGGAGAGCGCGCCAGCCTGGGCGACGGACCTGATCCCCGGAGTCGTCGCGATCCAGATGGACGGCGAAGGAAGCACCTCGGGCGCCCTATTCAACCCGCTCTCCACCGAGGCCTTCGGGCTGTCGACGACTTTCAGCCCCGTCACGGGGGCCCTTGCGCACGAGGCGAGCTTCGAACCCCAGGCATTCTGGTGGGCCGACGGCACCTGCATGAACACCTTCACGCTCTGGCAGGACGGGCAGGCAACGAACGCCGGCGCGCCCGAGTCGGTTTCCGGCGTCAAGGTTTCGGGACGCCTGGGTTTGGCGTTCACGGGGATCAACGACTACTCGGGCGCGGGCTGCGCCCAGGCCTTCGAGCAGATCGAGCTCTGCCATGCGGACGCGGAGCAGTGCGGCGAAACCGAGCCGGAGAACAATCAGGTCCTTCACGAGGCCCTCGTCGAGATGTTCGCGCCCTACCTCGCGGCGGGCGCAGTGACTCCGGCGCAGCTCGGGGAGGTGCGCGCCATCGGCTACGAGGTTTCCTTCGAGTAAGCTCGACGGGCTGTTCCGAAGCAGGATGCGGAGCTGAGTCCCCTGTGATAAAAAACTGGCCATGCGCGCCAGCCACGAAATCCTTTTCGCTTCCACGAACGCCGACAAACTCGCCGAGTTCCAGGCCCTGCTCGCCGCCTATCCAGAGGTGAAGCTCCTTCCCGCGGCCAAGATCCTCAGGAACGCGGAAAAGCTGGCAAAGGTCGAGATTTTCCAGACCTACGTCGAGAACGCCATGGCGAAGGCTCGTTTCGCGAACCAGGGGGCGCACTATCCCTGCCTCGCCGACGACTCGGGCCTCGAGATCGAGGCGCTGGGGAATCAGCCTGGCCCCCGCACGGCACGCTACGCGGCGGCGACGGCGGGCCAATCCCAGGATCAGGCGAACATGGCGAAGGTGCTCGACGAGCTCAAGGGGCGGCCACGCGAGGCCCGGCGCGCACAGTTCGTCTGCTGCCTGGCGCTCGTCATGGAGGGCGTGGCGATTCACGTCAACGGCGTCCTCAAGGGCACGATCGCCGAAGCCCCGATGGGCTCACAGGGATTCGGCTACGATCCGATTTTCATCCCCGACGGCCACACGAAAACGCTCGCTCAGATGGGCGACGCCGATAAGAACCGCATCTCCCACCGCGCTGCGGCCCTTCAGCTGCTCATGGAGGAGATCCGCCGGCGCGGCCTGATCCTCGCCCGCCCCTGAGCCTAAAGCGTCCCCAGGTAGTAGATCCACTTGATGTACTCGATCAAAGTGACGTTCACGCCGTAAGGGCTGGCCCGCCAGCCTTCGGCCGAGAAGGGGCTTTGGTAGACCGAGAGAGTCCTGAACTCGACACGCGATTTCCGCAGCACCTTCTCGAAGGTGTAGTGGGCCCGTTTCATGTGATAGCTCGAGGTCACCAGGAGCATCCGCTCCCATCGCGCGCGCTTCGCCCGATTCCGGAAAACGGTGGCGTTTTCCAGCGTGTCGGAGCTTTCCGTCTCGAGCACGACCTTGTCCCTGGGCATCGCGGCGAGCACCTCGCTCTTCACCTGCGCCGCGAATACTCCCCAGTCGGCCCTGGGGCCCATGCCGGAGACGTAAAAGAGAGGCAACTCCGCGTCCACGCCCCCCGCTTCCAGGTGCTGGCGCCGGTACTCCATCCAGAGCTCGGCGCCGGCTTCGATCCGCCCCCTCGCCCCGGCCAGCAGCACGATGACGTCCAGCTTCTCTTTCGCGAGGCTCTCGGCGTCCGCGGAGTCCCTGTAATCGTAGATGGTGCCAGCCGCGACCAGGGCCACCCCAAGCGCGCCGATCGCGATGCCGCAGAGGAGCGCCGCTGCGGGCACGAGCCAAGGGAGTGCGTCGGCCCACGGGGCGCCCGGGGAACCGGAAGCCGGTTTGTCATCCGGCAGGGCCTCCATTGAAATCCTCCCCTTCCAAGGCTACTGGTTCGCGGGTGGGCAAACAAGCGTTTTACCCCCTCTATGAGCGGGCTGTACAGACTCCCGAGGTCCACGCCGACTTCTTCGGGAGGGTACACGCAGAGCTTTGCCCGGGCCGCGAGCCGGTGCTCCTGCGCGAGGATTTCTGCGGGAGCTTCCTGGTGTCCTGCGCCTGGGTGAAATCGGGCCCGAGGCACAGGGCCGTCGCGGTTGACCTCGACGCCGATGTCTTGTCCTATGGCCGACGCGCGAACCTTCGCGCGCTCAAGCCGTCCGAGCGCCGCCGCCTGCGGCCGCTCCGCTCGGACGTTTTGAAGGCCACGCGCCCGGCGGCCGACATCGTCGCGGCCTGCAACTTCAGTTTCTATGTCTTTCTCGACCGCAAGACCCTCGTCCGATACTTCAAGCAGGCCCTTCGTTCGCTCCGCCCCGGAGGCCTGATCATCCTGGAGATGAGCGGCGGCCCAGGCATGATGGAGCACACCCAGGAGAAGCGGCGCGTCCGCCTCGAAAACGGCAAACACTTCACCTACTACTGGGACCAGAAGCGCTTCGACCCAGTGAGCTTCGAGGGGCGCTACGCGATCCATTTCAAGACTTCCGATGGCAGGCTCCATCGCGACGTATTCACCTATCACTGGAGGCTGTGGACGATCCCCGAGGTGAGGGCAGCGCTCGAGGAGGCCGGCTTCAGCGCCTCGCATGTCTACTGGGAGGACCGCGATTCCTCCGGCGAGCTCACAGGCGAGTTCCAGCTCACCTCGCGGGGAGAGAACGACCACGCGTGGATCTCCTACGTCGTGGGCGTGCGCTGAGCTGGACAGGA